>CALKAO010000074.1 GCA_937983115.1 uncultured Caryophanales bacterium | reverse complement strand
AAGTGATTTTCCCATCATCAAAGAGTAAGAGATATAAATTTACTCTTCATGGCTGTAACCGTTGGCCGAAATTTGAATTCGGTCATTTTTTTGTGTTAAAATTAACTGATGAATATTTTTGACAAGAAGCAGACATTAGGAGAATAGACAATGAAACTACACGGTACGAGTTATATTGATTCAAAGGGGCACTTAACCATTGGAGGGGTTGACACTGTTGAGTTGGCCAAACAATTCGGAACCCCCCTTTACGTTTATGACGTTGCGCTCATTCGCCAAAAAGTGAATGAATTGAAAACAGCCTTTAATGCATTGCATGTCAACTATCAAATTGCCTACGCCAGCAAGGCTTTTTCTTCGATCGCCATTGTTCAATTGATGCATGAAGAAGGGCTAAGCCTCGATGTTGTCTCCGGCGGGGAACTTTATACAGCGCTGGCAGCTGGGTTTCCCGCTGAGAAAATCCATTTTAATGGAAACAATAAAAGTTTTTCCGAAATCGACATGGCTGTCAAAGCCGGAATTGGCTGTTTCATCGTTGATAATTTTTACGAACTGCAGCTTCTCGAACGCGCAGCAAAAAAACACGATGCCGTCGTTCCCGTTTTAATCCGAGCGACCCCTGGAATTGAAGCGGAAACCCATGACTATATTATAACAGGCCAGGAAGATTCAAAGTTTGGATTCGATTTAAAAAGCGGCCAAGCAGAGCGAGCAATTAAAAAAATTCAAAATCATCCTCACTTTCATCTGCTGGGTTTGCATTGCCACATCGGTTCACAAATTTTTGAAACGACTGGCTTTGTTTTGGCAATAAAGAAATTGTACAGCTACATCGGAAAATGGAAAGATGAATTCGGCTTTGCGCCTCATGTATTAAATGTGGGCGGTGGATTTGGCATTCGCTATACGAAAGAAGACAAACCGATTCCGTTAAAAAATTATGTCAACGATATCGTTGAAACCGTTCAAAAAGAGTCTGAAAACATTCAGGCGCATCTGCCGGAAATCTGGATCGAACCCGGACGATCGCTCGTCGGCGACGCCGGGACAACATTATATACCGTCGGCTCCCAAAAGGAAATTCCGTCCATTCGCCATTATATCGCTGTTGACGGCGGAATGACTGATAATTTGCGCCCTGCACTTTATCAAGCCAAATATGAAGCCATTCTTGCCAATCGGGCAAATGAAAAAAATGAAAAAATTTATTCGATTGCGGGCAAATGCTGCGAATCCGGCGATATGCTTATCTGGGATTTGCCGCTGCCAAAACCCAACCACGAAGACCTGTTAGCTGTATTCAGCACGGGCGCATATGGCTATTCAATGAGCAATAATTACAATCGCATTCCACGGCCTGCCGTCGTATTCGTTGAAAATGGCGAAGCGCATCTTGTCATAAAAAGAGAAACGTATGAAGATCTCATTTCCCATGATATGCCTTATAAACGTGTTCTAACAAATTCATCATAAAAACTGGAGGAAAATGTGAATGAAAAAAGGAAAAATTGTACTAGAAAACGGTGAAGAAATCATCATTCAATTTTACCCAGAAGCAGCCCCAAACACCGTAGCAAACTTTGAAAAATTGGCTAATTCAGGTTTTTATAATGGAGTCACTTTTCACCGCGTCATCCCTGGTTTTGTCACACAAGGAGGAGATCCGACAGGCACCGGAGCAGGAGGCCCAGGCTATACGATTAAATGCGAAACGGAAGGAAACCCTCATAAACACGTAGCCGGAGCGGTTTCCATGGCTCACGCCGGAAAAGATACAGGCGGCAGCCAATTTTTTATCGTGCATGAACCGCAGCCGCATTTAGATGGCGTTCATACCGTATTTGGGCAGGTCATCAATGGAATGGATGCTGTTTTGCGCATTAAACAGGGAGATGCCATGAAAGATGTGACCGTTTGGGATGAACCTTAAATAGCGATGATAAACCGAAAGCCTCAGTGGTTTTCGGTTATTTTTTTTTCGGATTGGTTACGCTACTCTTAGAAGCATCCTTAACCATTGGAGGATAACATGTCGACCTATTTGTATCCGGTTATCATTGGAATTGCATTTGGAACATTAGCCAGGTTTCTTTTACTGCGAACCGACTTCCGCCAATACCCGACTTACCCGCAAGGACGGATTATTCACCTTTCATTTGGATTTATTGCTGCTTTTATCGGCGCTGTCTTCGTTCCATCGATTTTAGAACCCGATTGGACGGCAGTCACATTTTTAGGCTTGGCAGCAACACAATTCCGAGAAGTGCGCAACATGGAACGGGAAACTTTGCAAAAAGTGGATGATTTTGAACTTGTAAAAAGAGGTTCGCCATTTATTGAAGGAATGGCGCAAGCGTTTGAAAGCCGGAATTATCTTGTCATGTTTACCGCGCTCATCAGTACATTGTTGTCCGTTTATCACCTTTTGCTTGGCGCGGCTGTCGGATTCATCATGCTTTTCATCGTAAAGAAAAACCGGTCTGGAAAAACGTTAAAAACAATCGCTGATATTCAAGAAGGAGAAATTCGATTTGAAGGCCCAAATTTGTATGTCAGCGACATCCATATTAAAAATGTCGGCCTTGAAGAGAGCAAACAACTCATTTTGGAAAGAGCAGTTGGAGTCATCATCGTTCCTAAAAATGAAAACAGTGCAGTAACGATTTCAAATCTTGGACAGCGGCAAGCGATGCTGCATCAAGTCGCAAATATATTAGGTGCATTTCTTGATGAAGGCGAACCCGATTTTATCCCCCTTTCAAAAAGGAAAATGGAGGATGGAAGGCTTGGGCTATTTTTAATGCCAGCAGAACGCGATTTTCATCAAGTGAAAACCGTATTGGAAGAAGTCCCCGTTCTCGACAGCGCAATTCGTTTGCCAAATGAAGCGAATAAAGGAAAGCAAGGTGGGCATGATGAGTGAACAAAATGCGAACATAATCGCCATTGTAACGACAAAAGTTGAAAGCATCAGAGGCGGCGGCGCACCTGTTTTTATCAGAGAAACGAGAGAAGAACTCCAAGCTGCCAGCAAAAATTTAGAAAAAATTCTCGATGCGGCAGCGCATGAACTCGATGAATCAACGATGTTAATTGTCACGCGTTAATGTTGCATTTTTTTATACGAACTGGTACGCTATTTATAAAATTATTGCTATTACTGGCAATTGTATAAAAACAGGCAATACTAATGATTCCTTCGGGGTCGGGTGAAATTCCCTACCGGCGGTAATGAGGCCATGGCCTCTCAGCCCGTGACCCGCACTTGTGTGCGGTGGATCTGGTGAAAGTCCAGAGCCGACAGTGAAAGTCTGGATGGGAGAAGGAATAGATATAGGTGAAGTATACCCTTTTTTAAAGGGTTATTTTCGCTTGAACAAAACCCCGAACGAATGGTTTGGGGTTTTTTATTTTCAAAAGAGCAAGGAGAGAGAAGGTTGGCAAAAACAGAATTCATGCGGCTTGCGATACAGCTGGCCAAGGCCGCAAAAGGGCAAGCTTCGCCAAACCCGGCCGTCGGAGCGGTCGTTGTAAAAAACGGCGAAATTGTCGGAATTGGATCTCATTTAAAAGCAGGCGAGCCGCACGCAGAAGTTCACGCTTTAAATATGGCGGGGCCAAAAGCCGAAGGATCCGCATTATTTGTAACATTAGAGCCGTGCAGCCATTACGGAAAAACCCCGCCCTGTACGGATCTAATCATCCGGCGCAAAATAAAGCGGGTCGTCGTTGCCATGCAAGACCCAAATCCGAACGTTTCCGGCAAAGGCATTGAAATGCTTAAAAATGCAGGCATCGAAGTTGAAGTTGGCGTCTGCGAAGAAGAAGCGAAAGAATTAAATCACGATTTTTATCACTACATGATTTCAAAAACACCATTCGTCACTTTAAAAACCGCCATTTCCATTGACGGAAAAATTGCTACGTCAACAGGAGAAAGCAAGTGGATTACGAGCGAAGAAGCCCGCACTGACGTTCATCGCTACCGACACGTGCATGATGCCATTTTAGTCGGTGTTGGCACGGTGTTAAAAGACAATCCAAAATTAACAACCCGACTTCCAGAAGGCGGAAAAAATCCAATCCGCATCATCTTAGATCGCCGGCTAAGAACACCATTAAATTCGTTCGTTATTAAGAACTGCGATGCGCCGACTTGGCTCGTGGTTGACAAAAACGCTGCAAAAGATCGAAAAACCCATTACGGCTTTCCGCATGTAAAATTGATCGAAATGGATAATCCGGACAATTTAGCCGAATTGCTGCGCCGATTGGGAGAGCTCGGCATTACATCACTATTCGTGGAAGGCGGCGCGCATGTCAATCAGCGCTTCTTGACAGAAAAGCGAGTCGACCAATTTATTTTCTATATTGCTCCTATGATTATTGGCGGCAGCGACGCACCGACTTGTTTTGAAGGAGTTGGAATCCGCCATTTGAAAGAAGCGATGAAATTGAAAATTCAATCCATTGAACAGATTGGAAATGATTTGAAAATCATTGCTCAGCCAAGAAAGGAATAAGGAGGTGCGCCAATGTTTACTGGAATCATTGAAGAAATTGGAACCATCACGGAAATCAGCCAAAAATCCAATGCCAGCACATTGAAGATTGCAGCAAAACGAATTTTGTCCGATGTTGCGCTCGGCGACAGCATATCGGTTAATGGCATATGCCTGACCGTCACATCGTTCTCATCATCGCATTTTACAGTCGATGTAATGCCAGAAACGCTAAAAAGCACCAGTTTTCGTTCATTAAAAAATGGCTCGCGAGTGAATCTGGAGCGCGCAATGACTCCGAATCGGCGTTTTGGCGGCCATTTCGTCACTGGCCATGTCGACGGGGTTGGCAAAATCATCGCGAAGCGCCCGATTGGAAATGCTGTCTATTATGAAATTTCCGTTCCGAAAGATTTGCTCAAATACATCATTTTAAAAGGATCCGTTGCCGTTGATGGCATAAGCCTTACCGTGTTCGCTCTGTCCAATCAGTCTTTTACTATTTCGTTAATTCCTCACACGCTTAAGAAAACAATATTGGGCGGAAAAAAGACCGGGGAACTCGTAAACATTGAATGTGACATGCTCGGAAAATACGTTGAACGGTTCATTCAACTTAAAGATAAAAATGACAGCGCAATAACAAAAGCTTTTTTAGATGAAAATGGGTTCACTTAGGGAGTGAGAGCACAACATGTTCGATTCAATCGATGAAGCAATAGCGGACTTGAAAAAAGGAAAAATAGTCATTGTCGTCGATGATGAAGACCGTGAAAATGAAGGAGATTTTCTTGCGCTTGCCGAATCCATTACACCGGAATCGATTAACTTTATGATCACACATGGCCGTGGACTCGTCTGCACGCCAATTACAGCTGACTTAGCGGAAAAACTTGATTTGCTGCCAATGGTTGAGCACAACACCGATCCGCACGGAACAGCTTTTACAATCAGCATTGATCACAAATTTACGTCAACTGGCATTTCTGCCTATGAAAGAGCGCTAACTATAAAAGAAATGCTTAATCCAAATGCCAAAGCATCTGATTTTAGGCGTCCAGGCCACATTTTTCCATTAATCGCAAAAGACGGCGGCGTACTGACCAGAGCGGGGCACACCGAAGCTGCCGTAGATTTAGCTCGGCTGGCCGGAGCCAAACCAGCCGGCGTCATTTGTGAAATTATAAAAGATGATGGAACGATGGCGCGGGTAAATGACTTGAGAAAGCTTGCAGATAAATTTCAGTTGAAATTCATCACCATTAAAGATTTAATTCATTTTCGAAACCAACACGAGAAACTTATAAAAAAAGAAATTGAAATCCATTTGCCTACACAATTCGGAACGTTTAAAGCCATTGGCTATTCAAATTCTATCGACAACAAAGAGCATCTTGCCTTAGTG
This sequence comes from uncultured Caryophanales bacterium, assembly GCA_937983115.1. Taxonomy (GTDB): domain Bacteria; phylum Bacillota; class Bacilli; order Bacillales; family UBA6769; genus Pueribacillus. The sequence goes on along the minus strand of CALKAO010000074.1, from coordinate 29,858 downwards.
AAAGGAGAAATTGCTGAAGATGAACCGATCCTGGTTCGCGTTCACTCCGAATGCCTGACAGGTGATGTTTTTCACTCAAATCGCTGCGACTGCGGACCTCAACTTCATGCAGCGCTTCAAAAAATTGAAAAACATCAACGAGGAGTGCTCCTTTACATGCGGCAAGAAGGAAGAGGAATTGGCTTGCTGAACAAGCTTAAAGCCTATAAATTGCAAGAACAAGGGTATGATACGGTCGAAGCCAATGAAAAACTTGGTTTCGCTCCCGACTTGCGAGATTATGGAATCGGGGCGCAAATTCTTAAAGATCTCGGTGTAAGAAAAATAAGACTATTAACAAACAACCCGCGAAAAATTTCGGGATTAAAGGGATATGGTTTAGAAGTTGTTGAAAGAGTGCCTTTACAAATGCCAATTAAAGCCGACAATAAAAAATATTTGGAAACAAAGCACCGGAAACTCGGCCATTTGCTGAAAATTGATTCTTAAAAGGAGATGTCAAAATGAAAACGTATGAAGGAAACTTAGTTGGAACAGATTTAAAGATAGCCATCATTGTCAGTCGTTTTAATGACTTTATTACAAATAAACTATTAAACGGGGCAAAAGATGCATTATGCCGCCACGGTGTTAGCGAAAACGATATTGAAGTCGCATGGGTGCCTGGCGCGTTTGAAATTCCATTAGTGGCAAAAAAAATGGCGCAATCCAAAAAATACGATGCCGTCATTACGCTTGGAACCGTTATACGCGGAGACACTCCACATTTCGATTATGTGTGCAATGAAGCCGCGAAAGGAGTTTCTCAAGCTTCGCTTTCGAGTGATGTTCCGGTTATTTTTGGCGTATTAACAACAGAAACCATTGAACAAGCGGTGGAACGCGCAGGGACAAAAGCCGGAAATAAAGGCTGGGATGCTGCTGTAACTGCCATTGAAATGGCCAATCTTTTAAAACACTTTTCATCATAACGTCGCAAGTTTCCTTCCGATCGTGTATACTTGAATGGTAAAAGCATAAACGGCATTTGCCGTTTCAAGCTATCGTTAAAGAGGGATCGATGATGCTCATTCGATATAAACGTTCATTTGAAAAAATTGCGATGGGATTAATGGCATTTATGCCGCAAGAAAAAAATATAAAAAAACTGCAGGAAACGATTAAACTTTATGAAACCAATGAAAAGTGGCAGCTGTTTTTATGGAAGGAAGAGGACGACATTGTCGGGATCATCGGAATCGCCATTGAAGATGATAAAACTGCAATTCTGCAGCATGTAAGCGTGAATCCATCGCATCGAAATCAAGGGCTGGGAAAAACGATGCTGATTGCTTTAAAACAATCGATAGGAGAGCAATTTACCATTTTGCCAAACAAACATACACGATCTTTTTTTGAAAAATGTTTTGCGAATCATGAAAAAGAGGAGCTTTAAAAGTTCATCGACATCCGCTCCTCTTTTTGTTTTTCAACCTTTTCAGCCGCTTTGCCAGCCGTGCAAGACCTTATTGCTTCTGTTTGCGTCATTGCCTTTCATCCATTTGCTCTCCATGAGCACCTTCTCCTCAGCCGACTTCGCAAACAAACTTGCATATGCCTTCTTTGCCTTAAAAAAGTCACATCTTCAAAATGGACACAAGCGCCGCTGGAATGAAATGCGCCGTTTTCGCTCAAACTAACAATAAATGACAGGCAAAGGAGTTTTCTACATTGTCGTATATCCTTTCCATTGGCACACAAACCCCGCCTTTTTACTATTCTCAGGAAAAAACTAAAAAGTTTGTAAGCGAACTTTTTCGCTCAAAATACAAAAACATCGATCGGCTGCTAAACGTATTCCAAAATGGCCAAATTCAAGGGAGATATTTCTCAGCACCATTCGAATGGTTTAAAAAGCGGCATTCATTTTCAGAAAAAAACGATCGATATATTGAACTGGCGACAAATCTTGGTGTTGAAGCAATTGAAAAAACTTTGAACAATGAGCTGTTTTTAACTGAATCGATACACCATGAGCAAATCGATGCATTGATTTTCATCTCAAGCACGGGAATTTCAACACCGAGCATTGAAGCAAAAATCATGAACAAACTGCCATTTCAAGCGCATGCGAAACGCATGCCGATTTGGGGATTGGGCTGTGCGGGAGGGGCTTCAGGCGTCGCTCGCGCCTATGAATATTGCAAAGCTTTCCCGGAAGCCAATGTATTGGTTCTCTGTGTTGAGCTCTGCAGCCTCACCTTTCAGAAGGATGATGCAACGAAAAGCAATCTTATCGGAACCTCGCTGTTTGCCGATGGGGTTGCTTGCTGTCTAATCAGCGGCAGCGAATCAAATTTGCTTCAATACAGCAAACGGGAAACATTGCCAATGATCATTGACAGCCAATCGACATTGATGCGCGATTCTGAAGATGTCATGGGATGGGATGTGAAAGACTCCGGTCTGCACGTGATTTTTTCCAAAAATATTCCATCGATTATTAAGAACTGGCTTAAGCCGAACATTGAGATCTTTCTCAATCGCCATAAGCTGGCAGTCAAAAATATCGATCAATTGATTGCCCATCCTGGCGGAAAAAAAGTGCTGGAAGCCTACGAAACCGCTTTAAATCTTTCCGGGGATCATCTCTTTCACTCAACAAACGTTCTTAAAAACTTTGGAAATATGTCCTCGGCCACCGTCCTATTTGTATTGTCTGAAATCCTCAAAATGAATATTGGACAAGGCGAATACGGCCTCCTGTTTGCGCTTGGGCCTGGCTTTTCTTCAGAATGCGTTTTGCTTCAATGGCGCCATTTAAAGGAGGAAAGCTGACATGTTTTTTGCGCTTGTCATCACGTTCGTTATCGGACAGCGGCTTGTCGAATTGGCCATAGCAAAGCGAAATGAACGATGGGCTCGGGAAAAAGGGGCCATCGAATATGGTGCGGGCCATTACAAGCTGCTCGTTTTGCTCCACGTTTCTTTTTTTGTTTCGCTCATCGTTGAATATGCATTGAATCCGGTGGTAATCCGCGGCTGGCATTATTTCTTTTTCATCTTCATCCTCGCGCAGATTTTGCGAATTTGGAGTTTAGTTTCACTTGGAAAGCACTGGAATACTAAAATTTTAATTATTCCTCACACCAAAAAAATAACGAAAGGGCCCTATCGTTTTATGAAACATCCAAATTATCTTGTTGTCGCTCTGGAGCTGTTTTCATTGCCGATGCTCTTTGGCGCATACGCAACAGCTGTCTTCTTTTCAATTTTGAATTTCATTCTAATTTATTTCATTCGCATCCCAAAAGAAGAATATGCCTTGCAGCTGCTGCAATCTTCAAACCAAAAATAGAAAGAGTGACATGCTCATAACGCAAACCGTCCTGCATAAACATAGATAACAAAAAGGCTTGTTCAAAAGGCGGGGTGTTATGAGATATAACAGTCTATCATCTGCATGGATTCTGCTCTTTGTCGCACTCATCTTGATTTTTTTTCCAGTTGAAGCAGACGCAAATTCGTTTGAAGTCTCAGCAAAAAGCGCGATTTTAATCGAAGAAGATTCAGGGCGCATTTTATATGAAAAAGAAGCGCATGCAAAACGGAGGATCGCTAGCATTACAAAAATCATGACCGCGATTCTCGCTGTTGAATCCGGGAAATTGGAAGATAAAGTAAAAATAAATGACAATTCGATTAACATAGAAGGCTCAAGCATTTATCTTGAAAAAAATGAATTGATTACACTGAAAGATTTGGTTTACGGCTTAATGCTTCGTTCCGGCAACGATGCAGCGATTGCGATTGCAAACCATGTCGGAGGAAGCGTCGAAGGTTTCGTTTTTCTGATGAATGAAAAAGCAAAAGAATTAGGCATGTCAAATACAAGGTTTGCAAATCCACATGGATTGGATGACAGCGACAATCATTATTCGACAGCCTACGATATGGCGATTCTAACGCAATACGCCATGAAAAATCAAACCTTTAAAGAAATATTTGGCGCAAAAACATACAAATCTTATACTTTGAATGAAGAACAAAAAGCTCGTTATTGGAGAAATAAAAACAAACTGCTCACCGGGCTGTACAAATATTCAACCGGCGGAAAAACAGGGTATACGAAACGGGCAAAACGAACACTCGTATCAACAGCAGAAAAAAATGGCATGTCGCTCATCGCCGTTACATTGGACGCTCCAAATGATTGGAATGACCATATTGCGATGTTTGAGCATGCTTTTGCAAATTATAAGCGTGTAAAACTTCTCAGCGCCGGAAGATATAAACATGTCAGCCATTCATTTTACAAAAATAAATTAACAATCAAACATCCCGTTTACTATCCGCTTGCATCTGACGAACAAGACAAATTAACATCTTCTCTGACGCTTTACAAACCCCCTAAGGGAAATGAGTGGAAACAAGGAGCGCCTGAGCCGGTCGGAAGATTAAACATAAAACTTGAAAATGAGCCGATTTCATCTGTCCCGCTCTACTTTGATGGAAACCCGGTAAATGAGAGAAAGAACGGCATCCTAAGCAAAATAAAATCACTATTCTTTTTTATTTTAAAGGTTGATCCCGATGATTAACATCATTTGGATGCTATTGTTTGCCATTGGGTTTCTTTATGCGGCTTTTAACGGGACGATGGAAGAAGTAAACAAAGCCATTTTTGAAGGCGGAAAAGAAGCGGTCGCTGTATCGATTGGGCTGATTAGCGTGCTCGTATTTTGGCTTGGCATTATGAAAATCGGCGAAAAGGCAGGCTTGCTAAAAAAATTAGCCGCCGCTTTTCGCCCCATTGCTAAACATTTGTTTCCTGAAGTTCCGCCCAACCACCCTGCAATGGGCTATATTGTGTCAAATATGGCTGCAAATATTTTCGGTCTTGGCAATGCAGCGACTCCAATGGGATTAAAAGCGATGGAACAGCTTAAAAAACTGAACGGAGGGAAAGATTCTGCCAGCCGCTCAATGGTTACATTTCTTGCAATAAACACATCGAGTCTAACGCTCATTCCAACAACTGTTATTGCGATTCGCATGCAATACGGCTCACAATCGCCAACTGAAATTGTAGGTGCAACAATCGCAGCAACCTGTCTATCTACACTGGCAGCCATAGTGATTGATCGCTATTTTTATTACCGCCGTAAAAGGAGGAGCAAACCGTGATCGCAGCAATCTCAATTTGGCTCATTCCTTTGTTTATCGTTTTCGTTTTGGCGTACGGTACATATAAAAAAGTCCCAACATATGAAACGTTTGTTGATGGCGGCAAAGAAGGGTTGAAAATAGCCATTCAACTCATTCCTTTTCTCGTAGGAATGTTAGTCGCGATCAGTGTGTTCAGGGCTTCCGGTGCAATGGATGCAATCACACAGTTCATTGAGCCGCTCCTGTTCATTTTTGGCGTACCTGCCGATATTGTTCCACTGGCATTGATGCGCCCGATATCTGGAACAGGCGCCCTTGCCATTACAGCAGATTTAATTAAAACCCACGGCCCTGATTCTTTTATTGGCAGGCTAGCATCAACGATGCAGGGAAGCACGGATACAACATTATACATTTTAACCGTATATTTTGGAGCTGTCGGTATTAAAAAGATGGGTGATGCTTTAAAAGTTGGCTTGCTGGCGGATGTTGTCGGCATCGTCGCTTCAATCGTTATTGTCACCATCGTTTTTTCAATATAGCCATCATGCAAGCTTGAGGTTCGAAAACGAGAAGCGTATGATGTTACTTGAGGTGAAACGAATGGAACGTCTGCAAAAAGTAATCGCACAAGCAGGGATTGCATCAAGAAGAAAAGCTGAAGAACTGATTCGTCAAGGAAAAGTGAAAGTAAATGGAAAAACAGTGACTGAATTGGGGGTAAAAGTAGGAAATCAAGATAAAATTAAAGTAAATGGCATTCCTTTAGAACGGGAAGAACCGGTTTATTATCTTTTATATAAGCCGAAATCTGTCATCTCAAGCGTCAAAGATGACAAAAACCGCAAAGTCGCCGTTGATTTTATTCCGACGGATAAGCGGATTTTTCCGGTTGGAAGACTCGATTACGATACGTCAGGAGTGCTGCTTTTAACAAACGACGGCGATTTTGCCCATTTGCTGACACACCCTAAATTTGAAATCGAAAAAACGTATATTGCTAAAATAAAAGGGATCATTGAACCCGAATCGATCAATCAGCTAAAAAAAGGGGTTCATTTAGAAGATGGAAAAACAGCGCCGGCAAAAGTAAAATTGTTGAAAAAAGATCGGCGGAAGCGCACATCAATTGTCGAATTAGCCATTTATGAAGGCAGAAATCGCCAAGTCAAACGGATGTTTGAGTCAGTCGGCCATCCGGTTTTAAAATTAAAACGAGAACGGTTTGCTTTTTTAGATTGCACCGGCATGAATCCTGGCGATTATCGCGAACTGACGCCAAAAGAAGTCAAGCAGCTCATTGCACTTGCAACAAAACAATGATGACAAAACGAGAATTCTGATGTTATCTTAAGTTTTTCCCGCTTCGTGGCTTTCAAATCCGATGAAGCAAATGGCTTGAAAATCATTTCCTAATCCCGTCATCAACCGCTGGAAAATGAGCGAATAGCGGCCGTTCAGCAGCAATTTTTGCACTGGCTTTTTCCAAGCGCCGGAGCATCCTCCTTTTGTTACAAAGTTTTTAACATTCATTCAAAATTTTGTCAATCTTTGCGCTTTCCTGATGCCGCATTTCTTTATATTTTCCGACAAATAAGCTATATTTATAGTAACAGTGAATATCAGTTCAGGAGGAAATTCCATTGGAAAAAGAAGCGAAGCTGTTAGTCGTTGATGATGAAGAAAGAATTCGCAGACTTTTAAAAATGTATCTGGAACGGGAAAATTACGAAATTGAAGAAGCTGAGGATGGCGAAAAAGCGCTCAAAATGGCTTTAAATGAAGACTATGATCTCATTTTATTAGACTTGATGCTCCCTGGAATCGATGGGATTGAAGTTTGTACCAAACTTCGTGAAAAAAAAGCGACGCCTGTCATCATGCTAACCGCTAAAGGCGAAGAAACGAATCGGGTTCAGGGCTTTGAAGTTGGTGCGGACGATTACATTGTAAAGCCGTTTAGCCCAAGAGAAGTTGTTTTAAGAGTAAAAGCTCTTTTGCGCCGTGCTTCAACTACAAAGTTTTTGCAAACCGATACGAAAATGAAAAACGTGCTCGTATTTCCTCATTTGACGATTGATCACGATGCCCATCGAGTCACGACTGATGATCAGGAAATTAATTTGACGCCAAAAGAATATGAACTGCTTTACTATTTAGCAAAATCGCCCGACAAAGTGTTCACTCGTGAGGAATTGTTGAGAGACGTATGGAACTATGAATTTTTTGGCGACTTGCGGACTGTTGACACCCACATTAAAAGACTGCGCGAAAAATTAACGAGCGTTTCGCCAGAAGCGGCAAAAATGATTGCCACCGTTTGGGGCGTCGGCTACAAATTTGAGGTAGTTAATGACTGATGTTTTGGAACAGTGTTGTTTTTAAGCTTTGGTATACGATCATTTTATTTTTTTCAGTCGTATTATTTATCCTCACGATGCTCCTATTGGAATTTTTTCAATCGTTTCACTTAAACAGCGCTGAAGAGCAGCTGACGAAATTGGCGGATAAGGTAGCCGTTGTCATGGAAACATACGAAGATTACCAAATGGCGCTTTCAACCGCATGGGAAATCGTCGATGCCTCTTCAGCGCGATTTGTCATTATTGCGAACGAAAATCAATACTGGTATTCGCCGAATCCAGAGAATCTTGAAACGTTGCCGATAAAGCTGTTTTTTGAAAATGAACAACTGTCTAAAGTGATGCAAAATAAAGAGAAAGTGGTCATTGAAGGCTACTTTTCAATCGATGATGAAGCATATGAGTTAAAGGAAACGAACAATGAAGTCATTATTGTCGGAGTCCCCCTTTCGCTGAATCCCAATGACAATGGAGGAGTCTATCTTTATCAATCTTTGGATGTTGTTCAAAATACGATGGACCAAGTCAAAAAAATCATCTATCTTTCCGCTGGAATTGCGATTATTTTGACAACCGTTTTCGCTTTCTTTTTATCATCCAGAATCAATGCTCCGCTAAGAAAGATGAAAGAAGCGGCTACAAATGCTGCAAAAGGAAAATTTAATACAAAGATTCCGATTGTTACCAGAGATGAAATCGGCGAACTGGCCCGATCTTTTAATCAAATGGCGAAAGAAATTCGAACGAACATTGAAGCGCTGAACCAGGAAAAAGAACAATTGTCAAGCATATTAAGCAGCATGGCGGACGGAGTCATCACTTTTGATCGAACAGGGCAAATCTTGCAAACCAATCCGCCTGCAGAACGATTTTTGCAAGCCTGGTATTATGAGCAAGGAATGAAAGATAATGAACACGCAAACATTCCAATTGAAATGAAAAAACTGTTTCAAAAAGTGGTGTCTTTGGAAAAAGAGCAGTTGGCGGAAATTTCAATGCAAGGAAGAACATGGGTTGTCGTCATGACGCCGTTATATAATCATTCGCATGTCCGCGGCGCTGTCGCTGTATTGCGAGACATGACTGAAGAGCGCCGCATGGACAAATTGCGTGAAGATTTTATCGCGAACGTATCCCATGAATTGCGCACTCCAATTTCGCTGCTGCAAGGCTACAGCGAAGCAATTGTTGACAACGTCGCGGGCAGCGAAGAAGAAAATCGCGAACTTGGAAAAATCATTTACGAAGAATCCTTAAGAATGGGCAGACTCGTCAATGAACTGCTGGATCTTGCCAGAATGGAAACAGGCAATATTCAACTCATGCTAAATGAAGTTGAAATGATTGCTTTTTCCGAAAGAGTCACAAGAAAATTTCAAGCGATGGCAAAAGAGCAAGGAATCTCTCTTCATCTGGAAACAAATGAAGACAAGATTTATATGATGATTGATTCCGATCGAATTGAGCAAGTCTTGACAAATCTGATTGACAACGCCATCCGGCATACCGATCCGGGAGGCCGCGTCACCGTTCGCGTTCAAGTCGTAAAAACCGGAATAAAATATGAAGTCCAAGATACGGGATCAGGAATACCTGAAGAAGATTTGCCTTTTGTTTTTGAACGGTTTTACAAAGCGGATAAAGCGAGGACAAGAGGACGATCTGGCACAGGGCTGGGGCTGGCGATAGCTAAAAATATTGTAGAATCTCACGGCGGGCAAATCTATGTTCATAGTATAATAAACAAAGGAACAACTTTCTCTTTCTTCTTGCCTTTTCGCACATGAAAGCCATCACGAAATGATGGCTTTCTTTTAATATTGGAATAATTGTAATCGAAATGTAACGTAATGAAAAGTTATAAAATGAATCGTGCCTCCATAGGCTAATAGCAAACAGTTCGACAAGCTTTGGAGGAGGCACAGAGCGATGAATGAGTTTATCAAACGAGTATTTATCACGATAGCAATGGCTGTTTGCATCGTTTTATTATTTGTTGGCGGTTCAAAAGCCAACGCAGAATCAGCAGAGGATTGGCTTTGGCCAACAGAAGGGATTTTGACAGATACATTCGGCACTCGCGGAGGAAAACACTATGGCATCGATATTGCTGCCGAAATTGGAACCCCTGTTTATGCTTCCCAACACGGCAAAGTGGTAAAATCTTATTATTCTCATTCTTATGGCAATGTCATTTTTATACAACATAAAAACAAGATGGAAACCGTGTATGCCCATTTACATAAACGTTTCGTTTCTGAAGGCCAAACTGTAAAAAAAGGCGAGATGATTGGGGAAGTCGGCAACACTGGCCGTTCATCGGGCAGCCACTTGCATTTTGAAGTGCATGATGGGCCATGGAATATTCATAAATCTACCGCAATCAATCCACTTCTCGTGCTCGGAGAGCAAAAAACGAACGAAGATAGCAAACTAGCGGACAACGAAGTCAAAACAATAGAAAAAGCGAGCGCAGAAGCGATTGGAAAATATGACTATATCAAACGCAAAATAATTAAAGTGAGTAAAGGCGACACATTATGGGGCTTCGCTCAAAAATATAATGTCTCAGTAAAAGATCTTATGAAATGGAACGATTTAGACTCATCTTTAATTCTTGTCGGCCAAGAGCTTGTCATACATGAATACGCCAAAATGTAAAAGAGCCATCTTGCCAGCAAGACAGCTCTTCAATCAATGCGTTTTATTGAAGTGATTTCTTTAATTTCAGATAGAGCATGAAAAGCTTCATCGGAAACAGGCTCATCAAAAGACAGCATCATAATCGCTTCTCCGCCAGCTTCTTTTCGGCCAACCTGCATTTCAGCAATGTTTGTATTATGATTGCCTAAAATTTGCCCAACTTGGCCAATAACGCCAGGTTTATCAATATGCTGAATGTAGATCAAGTGGCCATGCGGATAAAAGTCGATATTAAATCCATTTAAATTTACGATTCTTGGCCCAAATTCTTTCACATACGTTGCTTGCATCGTGAAATGATCGTTTTGCCCGGTGACTTGAACATTGATTAAATTCGAATAGCCTTTTGAGTTTTTTGAATATTTTTCGCCGTATTCAATTCCACGTTCTTTTGCTACTGTCGGTGAATTGACTTCATTCACTGTCGTGTCGACCCGATGCGCCAAAAAGCCAGCTAGCAGACTGCGTGTGATGACCGACGTTTCCAGCCGCGTAATTTCGCCTGCATAGGTGACTTCAATTGCTTGAACAGGAACGTTCATGCATTGAGAAAGAATGGAGCCCATTGTTTTCGTAAGCTGATAGTATGGCTTGACTTTTTGAAACAGTTCATTCGAAATGGTCGGCAAATTAATCGAATTTTTAATCGGATTGCCGTTAAGAAACTCAAGCACTTCTTCAGCCACTTGAGATGCAACATTCAATTGCGCTTCTTTTGTTGAAGCCGCAATATGCGGAGTCGCAATAAAATTGTTTAATTCAAAAAGAGGGTGATCGCCGGGCGGTTCATTTTCAAAAACATCAAACGCTGCACCGGCTACATGTCCGGATTTTAAATAACGATAAAGCGCCTGCTCATCAATAATTCCCCCCCGGGCGCAATTAATTAAAAGAACGCCTTTTTTCGTTTTTCCTAAATTATGTTCGCCAAGCAAACCTTTTGTCTCTTTTGTCAATGGCGTATGGACCGTAATAATGTCAGCATTTTCAAGCACTTCATCCAACGTATTCGACGCAACGCCGAGCTCATTGGCGCGCTCGTCTGTCAAATAGGGATCATAAACAAGCAAATTCATTCCGAATGCGCGAGCCCTAACCGCGAGTTCCGAACCGATTCGTCCAAAGCCAATGATGCCTAAATTTTTCTTATACAATTCCGTTCCCAAAAACGCTTTTCGATCCCATTTGCCTTCGCGAAGCGATTGATTGGCTTGCGGAATCATGCGGGCGAGAGAAGCGATCATTGCAAATGTGTGCTCACAAGTCGAAATGGTATTTCCGTCTGGAGCATTAATGACGACGATTCCCCTTTTCGTTGCAGCGCTAATGTCGATATTATCAACGCCTACTCCTGCTCGAGCAATTATTTTTAAATTTTTCATCTTGTCCATGATTTCTTCTGTCACTTTCGTTCCGCTGCGAACTAATAGCGCATCGTATTTTTCCAAATTTTCGTCTTCGTCAACATGGCGCTGAACACATGCTGTTTGTTCACTTTCCAATAAGGGTCGAAGCCCTTCTTCACTCATTGGGTCGGACACTAATATGTGAAACAAAATAACCCCACTCCTCTATGGTTTATTTTTCCGCTTTAAAACGCGCAATGCATTCATCAATCAGCTTCGCTGCTTTCTCAGGGCCTTCCCAGCCTTCAATGATCGTTTCTTTGTTTTCTAAATCTTTATAGACTCGGAAGAAATGTGCAATTTCTTTTAAGAGATGTTCAGGCAGATCCTCGAGATCTTTCACATGATTAAAGCGCGGATCATGAACAGGCACTCCAAGAAGTTTTTCATCTCTCCCTTTATCATCGCTCATATTTAAAACGCCAATCACTCTTGTTTCAATAACGCAGCCTGGAAAAGTCGGAAATGTTGTATACACTAAAATATCCAGCGGGTCTCCATCAAGGGCCAATGTGTTTTCCAAATACCCGTATTCGGTTGGGTAATGCATCGGCGAATAGAGAACACGATCTAATTTAAATTTTCCCGTTTCCGGATCAAATTCATATTTGTTTTGACTACCAGTTGGTATTTCGATAAACGCTTCAACAATTTTGTTTTCAAAACCCATGACATAAAAGCCTCCTCAAGATTTTAAATTACCGATATATTATAGCAATTTCTTTAAAAGATGAAAAGACGATGTTCTGCCGCACGAAAATCGTGCATAATTTGTTCAATAAGAAAATACGCAGCGAAGGAATTCCTCATTCATATTTAAAAGGATCTCCGTCAAATGGGCTGTCCGCCACTTTAATTGAATCGGTTGGACAGCATTCCTGTGCATCATCCAGGTCGTCGTAAAGCTCTTTAGGAATTTCGGCCCGTCCTTCGTTATTATCAAGAACAGCGAATGCAAGACCGTCATCATTATAATCAAATACGTCAGGAGCTGCTGCGCCACAGGCGCCGCAAGCAATGCATGTATCTTGATCAACAATTGTAAACTTTGGCAATCAAGACCCCCCTCAGAGTCCCGCTAATAGGATCAGAATAACATAAACGGAAAGGTTTGCAACAGAAAAACTGTGACAAAAGGAGACCGCATCTCATCCAGCATTCATGCTGCATTCATGCTGATTTAGAGAAAAAATGTGAAAGAAAAGGTATAATGGAGTAAGACATTTGAAGACAAATGCCATTGGAGGGACAAGCTTTGGAAAAGCAATCAAATGAATTCAATCTTGAACAGGGATTGCCTCCAAGAAGTGAGTTTCACCAAAACAGAAAAAAGAAACGAAAAAATAACCATTTATATCTTACAAAAATATTGTTTTATTCATTTATATTATTTATGGGCGCTGTCTTTCTTTATTATTTGTCATTCTAAACGAGAAAAAGCTCCGTTAGTTATGGAGCTTTGTTAAGAATGAGACATAATTTTATTTTTTGTAAGGCCAAAAAAAACGTAATCATGATTTGAATAGATGGACTGATTAATGATAACGCCATGGTTCATTAACGCCTCAATGCGGCCAAAAGCAATCGTTTTTTGCTGTTTTGGACAATAAATTTCAATCGGCAGCCCAAGTTTTTTGTTATATTCCAAGTCTTCGTACGAAAGAGTCGTTTTATTTAATCGATTTCTGTAAGCCAACTTGATTCAACTCCATTCTTCAAGTTAATCTGGTCGCTCATTTTCTCAATATTGATTTTAGCAATAATTTACAGAAAATTCAAGTAACAAAAATAATCTTTCATTCGCTGGACTTGTCTCATATGCCCTTCTCGGTTAAAATATGGCTAACAATGAAGAATAGGCACCAATTTAAAATCATGACATATTGTGAAATTAAAGAGTGCGAGTTGGGAGGTAAGGAGAATAACATGAGGCTGGAACGACTGACTTATAACAAGATAAAAATTTTTTTAACATACGATGATTTAAAAGAAAGAGGAATTACAAAAGAGGAATTGTGGCAAGATGGGCCGAAAGTTCATCAATTATTTAAAGAAATGATGATTGAAGCAGATGATGAACTCGGATTTAAAGCTGATGGGCCGATTGCAGTCGAAGTGTTTTCACTCCCTGCTCAAGGCATGGTCGTCATCGTCACAAAAGAGTCCAACAGTTATTCCGATCTCGATGAACACTATGACGATGACTACATTGAAATGCAAGTAACTTTAGATGAAAGTGATGAAATTTTTTATTCGTTCGCAACATTTGAAGATGTCATTGCGCTTGCAAAAAGATTGCATCCGCTCGGAATTTCCGGTGGCGTCTTATATAGTTTTAATGAGCAATTTTATATGAAATTCGAAGAAGATGACATTCCGATTGACTTTGATGTCTTTATCGCGCTTTTAGCGGAATTTGGCAATCCATCTACGATTACAAGCCATCGTGTTGGAGAATATGGAAAAATTTTAATGGAAAAAGATGCAGTAAAAAAATTGTATACAACATTTCAATAAATGCACAAAGCCTTGTTTCTAATTAAACGAGGCTTTTATTATTATTGCCCCCTTAGAAGCCTCGCAAAGCGAAACAAAAAGCGTTACGTGAATTGGAAAATCAAAATCACGCCATTGAAGATAAGGGGGAAGTAAAAAATGGCGCTCCCCAGCTTTATTCAAACATTCTTTTTAATTCATCAAATGCATTTGTTTGATGCAGCGCTAAAAGCAATTTAATTCTTGCTTTTTGCCCGGTCAACCCTTTGGCAAAGATGACGCCTAGATCTTCTAGCTGCTTGCCTCCCCCTTCATATCCATAAACCCCTTGAACAATCCCTTTTAGACTTCTTGACACTAAAACGACAGAAATCTGGCGATCCATGAATCGTTTAAAAAATGGCACGAGGATCGGCGGAACATTTCCTAATCCAAAAGCTTCAACGACTAATCCGTCAAGCTGCATTTTTTCAATATGATTCAACACTTCCTCTTCAATGCCGCTGTATAATTTTAACAAATGAACGCGCTTTTCAAGTTTTTGAACGGGAATTGAAATTTCTCGCTTTAAATGATTGAAAAAGAGCACATCTTTTTTTGTTACAATGCCTATCGGCCCGATTAAAGGGCTTTCAAACGCAGCAACGCTGCTCGCATGAACTTTTGTAACATATTTGGCTGCATGGATCTCATCATTCATGACGACAACCGCTCCTGAATCATTGGCTTCCAGGCTTGCAGCGACCCGAATTGCACTCAATACATTGTTCGGGCCATCAGCGCCCCATTCATTGCTTGATTTCATCGCTCCCGTTAATACGATGGGCTGCCTGCACGGTTTTAGCAGGTCCAGCATGTAGGCTGTTTCCTCGAGTGTATCCGTGCCGTGCGTAATCACAATTCCGTCAAATTCTTCACTTGCCAACCGCTTGCGAATATGGTTTGATAAATCTAATATGGTCTCTGGACCGATATGGGGCGACGGCAAACTTGAAAATTGTTCAACCGTGATAGAGGCTGCCGCTTGCAATTCGGTTTGAAATAAATCTAATGGATGGCGCTCACTGATTTGAATTCCGTTTTTGCTTCCGTGATCTGCCATTGCAATTGTGCCGCCAGTATGGATAAGCCATATTTTTTTCATCCAATCAACTCCTAAAAAAATTAATTCCTTGCAATTCTATCAAAATTATTATATATTAAATTCAAATGAATACACGCGACCATTCTTATCAAGAGAGGTGGAGGGACTGGCCCAGTGAAGCCTCAGCAACCGCCAGAGATGGCAAGGTGCTAATTCCAGCAAGTTTTAGACTTGGAAGATAAGAAGGAGAACGAGCAAATGGAAACAAACAGTCTTCTTCTTATTTTGAAGAAGGCTTTTTTATTTTATTAGGAGGTCACAACAATGTCAAAAAAATTAAATACGCAGCTCGCTCAATTAGGCAACCGGAGTGAAAGCGAGACGGGAACGGTAAGCGCACCGATTTATTTGTCGACAGCATTTAGGCATGAAGGCTTAGGCCAATCAACGGGCTATGATTATTCAAGAACAGGTAATCCAACACGCCGCATTCTTGAAGATGGCATCGCTCAATTAGAAGAAGGCGATCAAGGCTTTGCTTGCAGTTCAGGAATGGCTGCCATTCAAACGGTTTTATCCATCTTCAAACAAGGCGATCATATCCTTGTTTCCGATGATTTATACGGAGGCACGTTTCGCCTCTTCGAACAAGGCTGGAAAAAATGGGGCATTGATTTTACTTACGTCCACGGCGGAGAAGATGAATTTGCGAAACAGATTCGTTCGAATACTGTTGCAATCTTTATCGAAACGCCGACAAATCCTCTCATGTTTGAATATAACATTTCTGAGATTGCGCAGCTGGCGAAAGAAAAAGGCTTGATTTTTATCGTAGACAATACGTTTTATACACCTGTCATCCAAAAGCCGCTGCGCCAAGGCGCGGATATCGTCATTCACAGCGCAACGAAATATTTAGGCGGGCATAATGACGTTTTGGCCGGATTAATTGTAACAAAAGGCGAAGAGCTGTCCGCAGAAATTGCAAAATTCCATAATGCAATCGGCGCAACGCTCAGCGCTTTTGATTCCTGGCTGCTCATCCGAGGCATGAAAACTCTCGGGCTGAGAATCGATAAACATGAAGAAAATGCAAAAAAAATGGTTGAGTTTTTACGCGATCATCCTTTTGTAACTGACGTTCTCTATCCTGGCCGAGGCGGAATGCTGTCTTTCCGCGTAAAAGATGAAAAAATGGTTGATCCGTTTCTTCAATCTTTATCGCTAATTTCGTTTGCGGAAAGTCTTGGCGGAGTGGAAAGTTTTATTACGTATCCCGCTACCCAAACGCATAGTGAAATTCCTGAAGACATTCGCAATAAAATTGGAGTTTGCAATCGTCTGTTGCGGTTTTCAGTTGGGATTGAAGATGAAGAAGATTTAAAAAACGATATCGCGCAAGCTTTAGAAAAAGCGAGCAATCAATAAAAAGGAGAAATGGCCGTGTCACTTTTACATGAACTTGAATCAAAAATTTTAATCGGAGATGGTGCAATGGGTACGCTCTTGTATTCCCATGGCATCGATCAATGCTTTGAGCATTTGAATTTAACGAATGAACAAGACATTTATGAAATTCATAAAGCGTATGTCAAGGCAGGAGCCGACATCATCCAAACGAATACGTATGCCGCCAATCGAATTAAACTTGCCCGCTATGGCTATGGGCATTTAGTCGAGGAAATTAATGACAAAGCCGTAAGCATTGCAAAAAAAGCAGCCAACGACGAAGCGTTTGTCGTAGGAACCGTCGGAGGAATTACAGGGATTCGAAAAAACATCGGCGCTTCCGAAGACATCCCGTTTGCGTTTGAAGAACAGCTTAACGCACTCTTAAAACATCAGCTTGACGGATTGCTGCTGGAAACTTTTTACGATTTGGAAGAACTTACTTTCGTGATTCAGCTGGCCCGCGAAAAAGCGCCAGACATCCCGATTATTGCCCATGTAACTTTGCAAGATATCGGCGTTCTTCAAGGCGGGTTCGATTTAAATTTTGCATTTAAAAGCCTAAAAAAAGCTGGAGCCGACGTCGTTGGCCTGAATTGCCGATTTGGCCCGCACCATATTACGAAATCACTGGAATCCGTTGAATTGTCGAATGACATTTTTTTATCTGCCTATCCGAATGCGAGCTTGCCCGATCTTGTTGACAACAAATTTGTTTATAAATCCAATCCGAATTATTTTACAGAGGCCGCCCGACAATTGCGCAAACAAGGGGTCCGCTTGATCGGAGGCTGCTGCGGAACAACTCCCGAACATATCGAAGCGATCGCAAAAGGAATTCATGGCCTGAAACCAGTAGAAGAAAAAGATGTCAAACAAACATTTGAAGTCATTCCAATAGAAAAGCAATCAAAAGAACCTCCGCTGCACGAAATTGTAAAAAAGCGCCATTCTGTCATTGTTGAACTTGATCCGCCTAGAAAGCTGGCGATTGACACATTTATGCTTGGCGCTCAAGCTTTGCACGAAGCTGGCGTGGATGCGATTACGATGGCTGATAATTCGCTTGCACAGCCGCGAATCAGCAATGCAGCGATGGGCGTTCGCATCAAGCAAGAAGTGGGGGCAAGGCCTCTCGTTCATATCACATGCCGCGATCGCAATCTCATCGGATTGCAATCACACTTGCTCGGATTATCCACTCTCGGAATTGATCAAGTGCTTGCCGTGACAGGCGATCCGACAAAGTTAGGCGATTTCCCCGGAGCCACATCCGTTTATGACCTTTCATCCTACCATTTGATCGAGCTCATTAGCCAAATGAATGAAGGTCTGTCATTTTCCGGAAAATCACTTGGGCAAAAAACGAACTTTTCCATTGCCGCGGCATTTAACCCGAATGTTCGCCATCTTGATAAATCTGTGCAAAGAGTAGAGAAAAAAATTTCCTATGGCGCAGATTATTTTATGACGCAGCCGCTTTTTAGCGAAGAAAAAATCGTAGAAGTTTATGAAGCGACGAAACATTTAAGCACGCCGTTTTATATCGGCATTATGCCGCTTACAAGTTCAAGAAATGCTGAGTTTTTGCATCATGAGGTTCCGGGAATTCAACTGTCTGATCATGCCAGAGCGATCATGGCCCGCTGCGGCGATGATAAAGAAAAAGCAGCGCAGGCGTCGCTTGATTTGGCAAAGTCGTTAATTGATGCAGCGCTCGAATGCTTTAACGGGATTTACTTAATAACACCATTCTTGCGCTATGATTTGACGGTTGCCTTAACCGAATACATTCACGAAAAAACGAAAAAACAGCCAACAATCGGCTGAGTTGGCTGCACAAAGGAGAGAAGCCATGATACATTCACAATTAGAAAAACAATTGCAAAACAAAATTCTTATTTTAGACGGCGCTATGGGCACGATGCTGCAAAATGCCAATTTGTCTGCAGATGATTTTGGAGGAGAAGAACTGGAAGGCTGCAATGAAAATCTTGTTCTAACATCCCCCGATCTGATTCGATCGATCCACGAAGACTATTTAAAAGCCGGAGCTGATATTATATCGACGAATACGTTTGGGGCAACGAAAATCGTTTTGGACGAATATCACATCGGACATCAAGCGTTGCTCATCAATGAAACAGCTGCAAAACTTGCCAAAGCGGCTGCTTCAAAATGGTCAACAGACGAATGGCCGCGCTTTGCAGCAGGAGCAATGGGGCCGACGACAAAAGCATTATCGGTTACAGGCGGAACAACTTTTGAAGCGTTGGCAGAAGCCTATGAAGAACAAGCGGTCGGTTTAATTAAAGGCGGCGTTGATTTGCTTCTCTTAGAGACAAGCCAGGATGCAAGAAATGTAAAAGCCGCTTATTTGGGCATAAAAAAAGCCTTCCAACAAACGGGGAAAGAGCTTCCAATCATCATTTCCGGCACGATTGAACCGATGGGGACCACGCTTGCCGGACAAAGTATTGAATCGTTTTACATTTCAGTTGAGCATATGAAACCGTTGGCCGTAGGGCTGAATTGCGCAACCGGCCCTGAGTTCATGCGCGATCATCTGCGTTCATTAAGCGATTTAAGCGAAACGCATGTGAGCTGCTATCCGAATGCCGGTCTTCCAGATGAAGAAGGCCGCTATCACGAATCGCCGACTTCTCTTGCATTGAAATTGGAAGGATTTGCCCAGCAAGGCTGGCTAAATCTTGTCGGCGGATGCTGCGGAACAACACCTGAACATATCCGAGCGCTGGCTGAAATAATGTCCAATTACCGTCCGAGAAAGCTCCGCAGGCAATCCAGCCATCGTGTGTCAGGAATTGAGCCCTTGATTTATGACCTCAGCATGCGGCCATTATTTGTTGGAGAGCGGACAAATGTCATCGGCTCACGAAAATTTAAACGGCTCATTGCTGAAGAAAAATATGAAGAAGCATCTGAAATTGCAAGAGCCCAAGTCAAAAAAGGCGCTCATGTGATCGACATCTGTTTAGCCAATCCCGACCGTGACGAACTGAAAGATATGGAAGCTTTCTTAAATCAAGTCATCCACAAAGTAAAAGTCCCGCTCATGATCGATTCAACGGATGAGCGCGTCGTTGAGAAAGCATTGACTTATTCCCAAGGCAAAGCCATTATCAACTCGATTAATCTTGAAGACGGAGAAGAACGCTTTGAAAAAATTGTTCCATTAATAAAAAAATACGGAGCAGCTGTCGTTGTCGGCACGATTGATGAATCTGGAATGGCCATTACCGCTCAACGAAAACTTGAGATCGCAAAACGCTCCTATGATCTGCTCGTCAACAAATATGGTTTAAATCCTTATGATCTCATTTTTGATCCGCTTGTTTTTCCAGTAGGGACCGGTGATGAACAGTATATCGGATCAGCAAAAGAAACGATCGAAGGGATCAAGCGCATAAAAGAAGCGCTGCCGGAATGCTTAACCATTTTGGGAGTCAGCAATGTATCATTTGGCATACCGCCAGCAGGGCGAGAAGTGCTAAACGCTGTCTATTTGTATCATTGCACAAAAGCTGGCCTCGACTACGCCATTGTCAACACGGAAAAGCTGGAACGCTATGCTTCCATACCCGATGAAGAAAAAGAATTGGCAAACCAATTGCTTTTTGAAACTTCAACTAAAACTTTAGATCAATTTGTCGCCTTTTATCGCGAAAAAAAAGTTGAGAAAAAAGCGCAATCTTCTCCATTGAATTTAGAAGAAAGAATCGCCAATTATGTCGTTGAAGGGTCAAAAGACGGACTTATCGCTGATTTAGAAAAAGCGCTGGAAAAATACAGAAATCCATTGGATATTATCAACGGCCCGCTCATGGCAGGGATGGAAGAAGTGGGCAGGCTGTTCAATCTGAATGAGCTTATCGTTGCTGAAGTGCTTCAAAGCGCAGAAGTCATGAAAACAGCAGTCGCCTATTTAGAGCCTTTTATGGAACAGACCGATGATAAAGGAAAAGGAAAAATGTTATTGGCAACTGTAAAAGGCGACGTTCACGATATCGGAAAAAATCTTGTCGATATCATTTTAAGCAACAACGGTTTTCACGTCGTGAATCTCGGGATTAAAGTAACTTCTTCAGAGCTCATCGAAGCATACAAGCGCGAAAAGCCTGATATGATCGGGCTGTCCGGACTGCTTGTAAAATCTGCACAGCAGATGGTGCTGACCGTAAAAGACTTAAAGGAAGAAAACATTGACATTCCCATTTTAGTCGGCGGAGCCGCATTAAGCCGCAAATTTACAAAAACAAAAATTGCGCCGCAATACGACGGCCTTGTCCTATTTGCAAAAGATGCCATGGCCGGATTGGATTTGGCCAATAAACTGACAAAACAGGAAGAATATGAAAAACTGCTCAAAATTGCCGAGCAGGAAAAACAAAATCAAGCTTTGGCTGTCGACAAACAAACGGATCGGAAAGTTGAAGCGCTTGAGCAGCGCTCCAACATTAAAAAATCAGAAATTTACGTTCCTGTTGATACTGAAAAGCACATTATAAGAAACTTCCCATTGCAGCAATTAAAACCTTATGTAAATATGCAAATGCTTCTCGGAAGACATCTCGGCGTAAAAGGAAAAGTAAGCAGGCTCCTGGAAGAAAAAGATGAAAAAACCTGGCAAATCATGAAGCTGATTGATGAGCTGTTCATTGAAGGTGAAGAAAAACAGCTCATTCAAGCTCATGCGATGTATCAATTCTTTCCTGCAAAATCAGAAAAAAACAGCATTTATATTTATCATCCCAACGATCCTGCTCAAATTATTGAAACCTTTGAGTTTCCCCGTCAAAATAAACCGCCTTATCTATGTTTGGCAGACTTTTTGCGTGACGACAAAATGGATTACGTTGGATTTTTAGCGGTAACGGCAGGAAAAGGCATCAGACAATACAGCGAACAATTAAAAGAAGAGGGGCAATTTTTAAAAAGCCATGCGCTTCAATCGCTCGCTCTTGAATTAGCAGAAGGGCTTGCTGAGCGCACCCACGAATTAATGAGAGATCGATGGGGCTTTCCTGATCCGGCAACCATGACCATGCAGGAGCGTTTTGCCGCAAAATATCAAGGAGTGCGCGTATCTTTTGGCTATCCGGCATGCCCAGATCTTGAAGATCAAGCAAAGCTGTTTAAACTTCTTCATCCAGAAGAAATCGGCATTCAATTAACCGAAGGGTTCATGATGGAACCGGAAGCATCGGTTACAGCCATGGTATTTGCCCATCCGGAAGCGCGATACTTCAACGTGCAGGCTTAACATACGAAATGACCGCGAGATATGAAATTTTCAAGTGAAAAAATCGCCGCCATTTGGCCGCGGCTCATTTTGCCGAGCTTCGATCACATGACACATACAGATTTTAAATATATGGCTAGTTTTTAAAGCTAAAAGGCGGCGGATCCTTCGAAAACAGCTCGAGTCTCGAGCCCCGCAGTCAGCATGCTGCTGCTGAAAAAGCTTAAGCTGCTCCTGCGGAAAGCGCCCGTTTGGAACGCTTAAAAAAATGAAACCTGCCTCATATTTTATAGAACAAAAAACTCGTTGACCTGCCTTGAAAGAGGACTTTGTCAACAAGCTGAGAACTGCAAACTGCAGTTCTTTTTTATTTCCTCCGAAAGGATAAAACAACGAGACATCTCTCCTTTTCTTGAATAATTTTTTATCCAAGACGAAAAATACAAATAGTCTTTCGTGCAAAAGTTGGATTACAAGGAGGAATTTTTTATATGAATAAGTTCCATGGCATCGTTAAGATTCTCCTCGCTTGTTTTTTTCTTGCAGCATCTTTTGACATTAAACCAAACCAAGCGCATGCCTTTACGGATCAAGTCATTCAAAAAGGAGCGGTTGGCGATGATGTAATCGAATTGCAAGCGAGGTTACAGTACATTGGTTTTTATAATGGCGACATTGATGGTGTATTCGGATGGCGCACTTATTGGGCTGTTCGAAATTTCCAATACGAGTTTGGCCTTGAAGTCGATGGGCTGGTTGGACAAAAAATGAAAGATATGCTCGTCAAAGCGACGGAATATGATGAGCATTACGTCAAAAAGCATTTAAATCGAGGCGACACGCCTAGACATTACGGCGGGCAGCCAAGAGATGAAACACAAGTAAAGAAAAATCAAAAAAACCGGCAGTCTAAACAAAACCAGCATGCCAAGCGAGGCCAGCAGGGTCAGCAAAGAAAACAGACCAAGCAGCGCCAGCAAATTCAGCAAAAACAGCCGAATCAAGCGCAGCAGCAGCAAAGACAAATGCCAAATATTCAACAGGCGGTAAACACCCCGAAAGGCTTTTCCGAAAACGACATCAAGTTAATGTCAAATGCGGTGTACGGAGAAGCCAGAGGCGAACCGTACATCGGTCAAGTCGCTGTTGCAGCAGTCATTATCAACCGGCTGAACAGTGCTTCGTTTCCGAATGACGTCGCAGGCGTCATCTTTGAACCCCGGGCATTTACAGCTGTTGCCGATGGACAAATTTGGCTGCAGCCGAATGAAACAGCCAGAAAAGCAGTCCTCGATGCAATCAATGGATGGGACCCTACCGGCGGTTCAACCTACTACTTCAATCCTGATACGGCGACTTCAGGCTGGATTTGGACAAGGCCGCAAGTGATTCAAATCGGTAAACACATATTCGCTCATTAAACGGGAGGTGTTATTTTGATACGATCAGTATTGATTGGATTATTAACCGTTGCAATTGCAGCAACTGGATACTGGGGCTATACCGAACATCAAGAAAAGAACGCCATTTTAATCAAAGCCGAAAACAACTATCAACGCGCCTTTCATCAATTGACGTATCACATTGATCAGCTCAATGATGAAATTGGTTCAGCGCTTGCCATGAATTCTAAAAAAAGCCTGTCGCCATCACTCGCTGAAGTATGGAGAATCGCTTCAAATGCTCGCAGTGATGTCGGCCAGCTTCCCTTGTCATTGATGCCGTTTAACAAAACAGAAGAATTTTTGTCAAAGATCGGTGATTTTTCTTACCGAGTGGCTGTCAGAGATTTAGACAAGGAGCCTTTAACAAAAGAAGAAGTTGATACTTTGCGCCAATTGCACAAAAAATCCGGAGAAATAAAAAAGGAATTGCGCCGCGTGCAATCGCTCGCTTTAAAAAATAACTTGCGCTGGATGGATGTTGAGCTTGCGCTCGCATCAGAAGATGAACCAATGGATAATACGATTGTTGATGGGTTTAAAACGGTTGAGAAAAATATCGAAGATGAGTCTGAAGTCAAATGGGGAAGTACGGAAGAAATTCAAATTCGAGACAAAACAAACTTGAACAAATACTTGTCAGGCAAACCGATTTCTGCAAACAAAGCAAAAGAGATCGCATTGAAATTCATCGGAAGCAAGAAATCACCCGCAAATGTCAAAGTTGACGAAACAAACAAAAACTCAAATTACGCGGTGTATAATGTCACAATCGACCGTTCAAACGATGAAACCATCTATATGGATATTTCGAAAAAAGGCGGCCATCCGATTTGGATGCTGAGCAGCCGCGACATTAAAGAAAACAAAATCGGTTTAAACGAAGCGACGAAACGCGCCGAAAAATTTCTCAAAGAAAAAGGGTTTAAAAACATGACGCTTGCAGACAGCAATCAATTCGATCAAGTCGGGATTTTGACATTCGTCCGCTTTAAAGATGGCATCGTCTACTACCCGGATTCCGTAACGGTAAAAGTAGCGCTCGATGACGGCTCAATTGTCGGATATGAAGGAATCAATTATTTAACGTCTCATAAAAAACGAACTTTGCCAAACAAAACCATTTCCGTTGAAAAAGCAAAAAAACAGGTTAACCCGAATGTCTCCATCCATGAAGAACAGTTGGCGCTCATTGAAAATGAAGGAAAAGAAGTTCTCTGCTATGAATTTATCGGAACCATTGACGATGATACGTATCGAATGTATATCAACGCAACGAACGGCGAAGAAGAAAAAGTGGAAAAATTAAAAGATCCGGAACCGTTATACTCCTGACGACAAACACCCCTAAGGGCCTAGTTCCTTAGGGGTGTTTGCTGTTTTCATTTTTCCGAAAGTGAGCTAATATAAAATTGAGGTGAATGTCAATGCTATCAATCGGCGATGTTTTAATTTTGGAAACGGCTGCAGAAGAAGGCGATAAAGAGGTTTTTCGTTCAAAAGTATTAGATATAACCGACCGTTCATTTTTTATTGGACCTCCATTAAAAGAAGCATCGAATCGAACTGAACCAATCATTCTTGAAGGCACTTCTTTTCAAGTTCAATTTGTCGCCAAAAATCAAAAAGTGTACCAATTCAATACAACCGTGTTAAAAAAATCATTGAAAAATATTCCAACATTTGAAATGGAGCGCCCCAAAAAAGAGGACTTTGTTCCAATTCAGCGACGCTCTTTCATTCGAATTGAAGCGCAGTTAAAAGTAAAAGTTTTTTCATTGCACAACGAATTTGCACCATTTGATACATATACAACAAACATTTCCGCCGGCGGCCTGAACCTTGTATTGCCGAAACAGGTTACACTTGAAAATGAGCAAATCGTAAGGTGCTCATTTATTCTGCCCTTGCAAGATGACGATATTTATTTGCAATTGACATGCAAAGTCGTGCGGCTGACAGACAAAATGCCCCATCGATACGCGTCAGTAAAATTCGAACAAATCAGCGAAAAAGAACGGCAATCCATTGTCCGCTATTGTTTTGAACGGCAGCTTGCCTTACGAAAAAAAGGGTTCTAATTTTAGCTGGAATTATGGTATGATCTTTCCAAAAGCTTCATTAAAGATTCTGCTTTTCAACTCAAATCATACGCGAATGCGATGAGGCAAGGCAGGTATTTCCTGCCTTTTTCAATGCCTGCCATGAATGGATCAAAGCATAAATCTAGGAGGTTCAATACAAACATGCAAATCGCCATCGATGGACCAGCCGGCGCTGGAAAAAGCACGGTTGCCAAACGGGTCGCTCAAACGCTTGACTTTTTATACATTGATACAGGAGCCATGTTTCGCTCCTTAACATATGAAGCCATTCGCCGAAAGATTGACTTATCAAATGGGGCCGAACTACGCAGACTATTGGAGAGCCTCGAAATCGAGCTGAAGCAGCATAAAAATGGACAGCGCGTCTACATTAATGGAGAAGACGTTACAGCACAAATTCGTTCACAAGAAGTATCCAATCGCGTTTCCATTGTAGCTGCCCATAAAGAAGTTCGTGAGGAAATGCTGATTCGACAGCAGCGCATGGCGCAGCAAGGCCATGTTGTCATGGATGGGCGAGACATCGGCACCTGCGTCTTAAAAGATGCAGAGCTAAAAATATTTTTAACGGCTTCAGTCGAAGAACGGGCGCGCCGCCGTTATGCAGAACTAATAGAAAACGGGATAGAAACAAGTCTGGAACAGTTGAAAAAAGAAATTGAAGAACGGGATAAGCGCGATTCTGAAAGAGCAGTCGCACCATTAAAAAAAGCGGACGACGCGATCGAAATTGATACCACCCATTTATCCATTGACGATGTTGTGGAAAATATATTGACTCTGGCGAAAGAGAGGAGTTAATCGTGTATTTGTATCGCGTTGGAAAAGTGATTTTATTTATCGCTTTTAAAATTTTGTTCCGGCTTTCAATAAAAGGGAAAGAGAACTTTCCCAAACAGCAGGGCGTCTTGCTGTGCAGCAATCATATCAGCAATTTCGATCCGCCGATCCTTGGCGTCGCCTCTCCGCGAATCATTCGCTTTATGGCAAAAGAAGAATTATTTCACATCCCGGTTTTGAATTGGCTGTTTAAAAAATTAGGGGGATTTCCCGTAAAAAGAGGCTTGGGAGACAAGCAGGCGCTAAGAAAAGGCCTTGAACTTCTGAACAATGGAGAAGTGTTAGGTATTTTCCCTGAAGGGACAAGAAGCAAAACTGGAGAATTAGGAAAAGGGATGGCGGGGGCGGGTTTTTTCGCTTTGCGCTCTAATGCTGTCGTCATTCCTTGCGCCATCGTGGGAAACTATCGACCGTTTCGCAAAATCAAGGTCATTTTCGGAAAGCCGATCCAATTTGACGAACTGAAAAAAGAAAAACATTCAACGAAGGATGCCACCGAATTGATAATGAATGAAATTCAACAAATATTAGAGAAAGAAAGGAGTTTTATTTGACATTTTCAACAATTTATATAAACCTTAAGTTAAATGGGTTTCATTTTTGCTGTAATCTAAGGAGGGTATGTCCATGGCTGACGACATAAGTAAAGAAATAACAAATGCGACACCATTAGAAGTAGGAGATGAAGTCACAGGAACGGTAACAAAAATTGAAGAAAAACATGCAATCGTTAATGTGAATCAAAAACATGACGGTATACTCCCAATCAGTGAATTATCAAACTTACATATTGAAAAAATCAGTGATGTGCTTTCAGAAGGGGATACACTGACAGTCAAAGTCATCAAAGCTTCAGAAGACGAGTTGGTTCTTTCGAAAAAAGCAGTGGATGCTGAAAAAGCTTGGGAAGAATTAAAACCAAAATTTGAAAATAATGAAACGTTTGAAGTTGAAATACATGATGTTGTTAAGGGCGGGTTAGTTGCGGATTTAGGCGTGCGCGGATTTATTCCCGCATCATTAGTCGAAACGTATTACGTCGAAGATTTTTCAAATTATAAAGGAAAAAAACTGCCAGTTAAAATCATCGAGTTTGAACCGGAGAAAAACAAGCTCATTTTGTCGCATCGCGCCGTTTTAGAAGAAGAGCTCAAACGAAAGAAACGAGAAGCGCTGGAAAACTTGCAGCCGGGAGAAACTTTAACCGGAACTGTGCAGCGCATTACGGATTTTGGCGCTTTTGTCAATATCGGAGACGTAGACGGGCTTGTTCATATTTCCCAGCTTGCACACCACCATGTTGAAACGCCTGATGAAGTTGTAAAAGAAGGCGAGGAAGTCACCGTTAAAGTCCTTTCTGTAGATGTCGAAAATGAACGCATATCCTTATCCATCAAAGAGACGCTTCCTGGGCCCTGGGAACAAATCAGCGAAAAGTTTGCTGCAGGAGATGTCGTTAGCGGAACTGTGAAACGGCTTGTGCCTTTTGGCGCCTTCGTTGAAATTTTGCCGGGCGTTGAAGGTCTTGTCCATATTTCAGAGATGGCAAATCGCCACATTGAAACACCTGCCGAAGTATTAAAAGAGAATGAAGAAATCAAAGTAAAAATTCTCGATATCAATCCAGACGCAAAACGCGTTTCGCTGAGCATCAAAGCGATGCACAATGACGGCGCAGCAGAAAGTGAAAAACTAGAAATTAAATCGCATGAAACGGAAACAACCGGATTTTCCGTCGGGGATATGATTGGAGAGCAATTAAAAAAATATAAGTAACCGGAGACAAAAGATGAGAGAAAAAAGAAAAAACGAACACATTGACAATGCTTTGATCACGGGCCAGATGCGCCAGCACGGCTTTGATGATATTCAGTTTGTTCATCAAAGCTTGCCTGAAACCGCTTTAGACGACATTGATCTGTCAACAACGATTGGTGAACTCCAGTTGAGTTCACCAATCTTTATTAATGCCATGACCGGCGGCGGAGGAGATCGGACAAAAAATATTAATGCTTTGCTTGCAGAAGTTGCAAAAGAATGCGACTTGCCCATCGGTGTGGGTTCACAAATGGCTGCAATTCAAGATCCTTCTCAAGAAGACACGTACAAAATTATCCGCAAAAAAAATCCAGATGGAATCGTATTCGCAAACCTCGGAAGCGAGGCAACGACTGACCACGCCCTGCAAGCAATTGAAATGGTCGAAGCCAATGCCCTCCAAATTCATTTAAATGCCGTTCAAGAACTGATTATGCCTGAAGGGGATCGAAATTTTCTCCATTCATTAAAAAATATTGAAAGGATCGCCTCGGCGATCGATGTCCCGCTCATTGTAAAAGAAATTGGTTTTGGCATGAGCAAAGAAACTGTCAAAAAATTATCGGAAGTTGGCGTTACAATTGTTGACGTTGGCGGATATGGCGGAACCAACTTTTCGGCCATCGAAAATATGCGCCGGGAGCAAGCGTTGACTTTTTTAAACCATTGGGGCATTCCAACAGCATGCACGTTGGCTGAAGTGACACAGACCGCGCCTATTCTTGACGTCATTGCTTCTGGAGGGCTGCAAACCGGCTTAGATGCCGCCAAAGCGATTAGCCTTGGCGCTTCCGCTTGCGGGTTTGCCGGATACTTTTTGCGCATGCTGATCAATGAAGGGCAAGAAAAACTCATCGAAGAAATCCACAAAATACATGAAGAGCTAAAAATTATTATGACCGCCCTCGGCAAGCCGACGATTTCGCAGCTTAAAAAAGCTCCCATTGTGATCAGCGGCTACACCCACCATTGGCTGCAGGAACGAGGAATCAAAACACAATTCTTTAGTCAACGTTAAAACTGTCTAAAAGAATGTAATACTTATTTTTTTACCTGTTTTTGGCTAAAATTGCTAAAAAACGGGTGTGGGATTCACGATGAACGATTTTATTTTTTATTGGATGGCTTGGCTATGCTGGAGTTGGGCGACTTGGATGATGGACAAAGGGAAACAGCGTACACAAATCGCTGCGCTGGCGCTTTTCGCAATTATTTTTGCCAGCTATTCATTCACTATTTTCCAATATAATACGAACTTAAGCGTTTTATTTTTTTTATGTTTAGCGATCTATCTGTTATTTGAAAAGAGCCCATTTACACAAATTTATCTTTATTGCTCCAGCATCGTCATCTCACTCGGATATGCCGCGCTATACTTATTTTCAATTTATGATCCAATTTCACTTCTCTTCCCATTTGCAATCATTGCATCTGTCTATTTCATCCTCATGATCACGATTTTCACCAAGCCTTTTAAATATAGAATCGCGCTTTTATTTCTTTCCGCTCCATTGGGTGAAATTGCTATTGGCATCATTTTAAACCATCTGCATCTGAACAACGAAATTGGCATGAATGGATATTTGGCAATCATAGCCATCACATTTTTCAGCTTGATTTTTTTTATGCTGGCAAAATCTTTCCTTCAATCATTTGAACGCTTTATCAACCGATTAAAACAAGAAAGAAAAAATGTCCTTTAATAGAGTAATTTACGATGTCCGTAATCACTTGTCCCACA
>CALKAO010000073.1 GCA_937983115.1 uncultured Caryophanales bacterium | reverse complement strand
CTTTATATCGAATGATGCTATGCCGATTTTTGAATGGGTTCAAAATTTGAACGCTTCATGATCGATTGAACGATCGGGTATATGATGGCAATCAGAATTGTATTTAAGACAACGGCTGGCAAAACAACGGTTGTAAACAGAACTAAAAAAGGCGCAGGCAATTCTACGATAATTAGGGCTGAGCCTAAAAAGACGGCGCCGCTTACAAGCGTTCCAATGACGGATACAATGCCAGCTTTGACAATGCCATTTCCGAGTTTTTGGAGGGCTAAAACAAGCGCAAAACAGACGAATGCCGTGATGAATTTATCGATAATGTTCGGAATAAATCCTCCTGGAAATGTGGAAATAATCCCAGATAAAAATCCGGTTAGCAAGCCAATGAGCAAGACGTGTCTCACCTCAGGGAACAATAGAAGCGATATGAACATCATCGTTAGCAAAACGTCTGGCCGCATTCCAAAGTTCGTAATTGACAAAATGAGCGAAAGCACGGTCCCCATACCGAGCAGCATTGCAATCAGAACTAAATTTTTTGTTTTCATTCTCAACTCTCCTCTTCTCAGCTATTTTCTCTCTCATTTATTTTCACCTATTATATCATACATTTTTTTATAAACAACCTGTTTTATAGAAGAAGCATCGCGATGCGATGCCCCGATGATTGCCATTGGTGAATTTTTTATGCGTTTTTCATAAAATCCAGCATAAACTCGCGCAGTTTTTCAACGGATTCTAACGGCACAGCATTGTAAATCGAAGCCCGGCAGCCTCCAACTGAACGATGCCCATTCAAGCCGACAAAGCCTTTTTCTTTTGATTCGGCTAAAAATTTTTTCGTTAATTCTTCGTTTGGCAGCGTAAAAGTGACGTTCATGAATGAGCGGCTGTCTTTTTGTGCGTGTCCACGATAAAATCCGCTGCTGTTGTCGATCACATCGTAGAGCAGGTTTGCTTTTTGTTTGTTCGTTTTTTCGAGCGCTTCAGCTCCGCCTTGGTCTTTGATCCATTCCAGCACTAGGGAAAGCATGTAAATGGCGAAGGTGGGCGGAGTGTTAAACAGCGAATGGCTGCTGCTGTGCGTCCGATAGTCAAGCATGGTCGGCAAATGATCCTGTCCGGATTCTAAAAACGCTTTTTCCGCAATGACGACAGTGACGCCGGAAGGGCCGAGATTTTTTTGCGCTCCGGCATAAATCAATTTGAATTGGCTTACATCAAGTGGCCGCGACAAAATATCGCTTGACATGTCAGCAATCAGATTCTGGCTGATCTGTGGAAATTCACGCCATTGGGTTCCATAAATGGTATTGTTTGACGTAAGGTGAACGTATGCTGCATTTTCATCGATCTTGATTTCGTCAAAAGAAGGGATTCGATCAAAATTTGTTTCCTCACTTGTTGCAGCGACACTTGTTTTTCCAAGCTTTTCAGCTTCCTTTAATGCTTTTTTCGACCATGACCCCGTCAAGATATAACTGCCAACGCCATTTCCGAGGAAATTCATTGGAATCATCGCAAATTGAAGGCTTGCTCCGCCTTGCAAAAACAGAACATCGTAGCTGTCAGGGATGTTTAGCAGCTCTCTTAGGAGGCGCTGCGCCCGGTTGTGAACTTCTTCATATTCTTTGCTGCGGTGGCTCATTTCCATGATGGACATGCCGCTGTTTTGAAAATTCGTCAGTTCGCGCTGCGCTTTTTTTAATACGTCAAGCGGGAGGGCGGTCGGTCCAGCATTAAAGTTGTAACTTCTCTCCATGTTATCGACTCCTTCGATCGCGTTTTCTAAACTTTCTTTTAATCTTTGTGTAATTTATTGAAAATTTTATTCCAAATTCCGAACAAAAAGATAAAAATCGATATGTTTGTTCCCATTTTAACACGAGTTCAATGTAAAAAAAAGACTCCCCCAACGGGAGCAAGGTTGTCTTTTTTATTCTATCCCCTCTGCAATTCGCTGTGCAATTTCATTCAATTGTTCCGGCGTATATTTGTCGTTGTTTGTGTGCCAAATCGCTCCGAAACCATCTTCCTGGCCGTATCGCGGCAATAGATGCACATGGTAATGAAAGACGGACTGCCCAGCTTGCGCTTCATTGTTGTTCAGCAAATTCAACCCTGCGGGCTTAAATTGCTTTTTGATGGCTCGGGCGATTTTTGGAACCGCTTGGAACACATGAGCAGCGGATTCTTCAGACAGCTCGTACACATCTTTTTCGTGTTTTTTTGGAATGACAAGCGTATGGCCTTCTGTGACTTGGCTAATGTCTAAGAATGCGAGGACATGCTCATTTTCATATACCTTCGCCGCAGGCATTTCTCCAGCAACAATTTTGCAAAAGATACAGTTTTGTTCGTGAGGCACCTGAAATCATCCTTTCATTTTTTTCAGCTCTTTCTTTCATCATAGCAAAAAATGCGTTATCTATACATAAGCAAAGTTCGTGATATCGTGATTGGCATTCGTGTTTGTATAAAATACGGCTAGAAAAATACCAGCGGTTTTTGCCGCTGGCTTTTTGTTCGCATTAAAAATTGTTAAACTTAAAGCAACTCAATATAAAGGAAGGGAATCGGGCGTTGGAAAAAATTTTGGAAGTGCGAGAGGTGACTGGCGGATATACGAGCCGGCCGGTGCTGCACAATCTTTCATTTGATGTTTATGCAGGCGAAATGGTTGGGCTTATCGGTTTAAATGGCGCTGGCAAGAGCACGACGATTAAGCATGTGCTTGGGCTGATGGAGCCCATGTCGGGTTCGATTAAAATAAAAGGCATGCGCTGTTCAGAATCGCCTGAAGCCTACCGCAGCCATTTTACATATATTCCAGAAACCCCGCAGCTTTACGAGGAGCTGACGTTGTGGGAGCATTTGGAAGTGACGGCGATGGCCTATCGCGTTGATGAAAAAACATTTAAACGGCGAGCGGAGAAACTATTAAAAGAATTTCGAATGGAAAAGATGAAACATTGGTTTCCGAATGAATTTTCCAAAGGCATGCGGCAAAAAGTGATGATTCTGTGTGCGCTATTGGTTGAACCGGATTTGTACATCGTCGATGAGCCGTTTGTTGGGCTCGATCCGCTTGCGATTCAGTCTTTTTTAAATTGGATGGTTCAGTTTAAAGAACAAGGCGCTGGCGTGCTAATGTCTACGCACATTTTGGCAGCCGCCGAACAATATTGCGATCGATTGATCGTGCTTCATGAAGGAAAAATCGTGCTGCAAGGAACCCTGCCTGAACTTAGAAAACAAGCGGAGATGCCGCAGGCGAGCCTGAATGACATTTATCTTAAAGCCGCAGAAGGAGCTTTTTCATAATGGACAGCCGCAAACTTTGGAATGCGCGTTTTCAAGCGTTTCTTCAATTATTTCTTCAATATATGCGGCTCATCTTAAACAGCGGGCTGCTGTTTTCGCTGCTGTTTGCCGTCGTTATTGGCAGTTATTATTACAGCCTGCTGCTAAAGCAAATCCCGGATGGGCTTCCGGTTTCGCTGCTTATTGCGATTGTCATGACTTATGCGCTTGCAAAGGTGAACGTCCGCACCTTTTTAAAAAAAGCCGATCTCGTCTATTTGCTTCCGGCAGAGGAACGAATGAAAAGCTACTTTGCTGCTGCGCTAATTTATAACGCGAGCCTGCAAATGGCGGCAACGCTGCTCATTGCAATCGTTTTTGCGCCTCTTTATGCAGTGCAAATGGATGAACATTCGCATCCGTATGCGATGATCGTAGTTCTGTTGATGTTGATAAAACTATGGAATGTCATCGTTCATTGGCAAGCGTTAAAGCTGAATTCCAGCCGTTTGGTCATGAGAGAGACAATTCTGCGCGTGTTTGCCACGTTCGTCTCTGTTTATTTGCTTTTAATCGGCGCGGATGCTCAATATTTGTTGATCGTCGGCGGAATTTTGCTTGCTTTTTTGCTGTATGCCGCCAGGAAAGCGTCACGTGAACATCTAATCAAGTGGGAACGATTGCTTGATCACGAACAGCAGCTGGCTGCTCGATTTTATAAGTTTGTAAATGCGTTTGTGGACGTTCCGGCGCTGACGCAGCGGGTGAAACCGAGAAAATGGTCGAAAGGGCTGGCTTCTTTTCTGCGGCATCATCCGGCTTCTGTGCCGTATATCTTGTATATCCATGCCTTTTTTCGCTCGGGGCAATATTTTGGGATTTATGTTCGACTCGCTGTCATTGGGGCCATCGTATTGGCTGTTCTTCCATTTCAGTCTGGGAAACTTTTCGGAGCTGTTCTGTTTATCTATCTGACAGCGGTGCAGCTGCTTCCGCTCCAGCATCATTTTTCAGCTCGCGAGATGTTGAAGCTGTATCCGATTGATCGGCAGACGTACGTCCAGCGTTTTCAACATGTCATTTTAACGCTTCTCATTGCCGAGAGCATATTGTTTTTTGCAGTTATACTCGCTGCAGGCGATTCGTCGGCATGGACGGCCGGCTCATTTTTGATTGTAAATTTTGCAATCTTTCTCTATGTTAAAAAGGCAAGCAATAAAAAGGTGGGAACGACGTCAAATGGATTATGAAAAGAAAGCAAAAGCCGAATTGGCAGCTTGGGAGCGAAAAATTTATAAAAAAAGCCGCCTGATGAATCGTTATATGAAATCGATGCAAACGAAAATCAATGAAAAAATTCCCGATCGCGTACACCAAATGATTACGGCGAGCGTGAAGCAGATGGCAAAGGCAGCTCTTTTTGGTTCAAAATTTACAGCCAATCGATATCCGCATCTTCATCTTTCGCTTGAAGAAAGGGAGAAAAAAGTTAAAGAAAAATTTAAGGCCTATCAGCGAATGGCTGCCGTGGAAGGCGCCGGGACAGGCGCTGGAGGGCTGCTGCTTGGAGCGATAGATTTTCCGCTTCTGCTTAGCATTAAAATGAAGTTCCTCTTTGAAGCGGCAAGCTTGTATGGATTTGACGTTCACGATTATCGTGAGCGGGTCTATCTTCTGCTTCTCTTTCAACTCGCCTATTCAAGCGATGATAAACGAATGGACGTTTATGAAAAAATAAAACATTGGAATGAGACGAGCGCCCAAATTGAAACGGAGCCTTTCGATTGGCAAACGTGGCAGCAGGAATATCGCGATCACATAGATCTCGTCAAACTTTTGCAGCTCATCCCGGGGTTTGGCGCGCTCGTAGGCGCATGGGCAAATTATAAATTGCTGGATGAACTCGGTGAAACGGCCATTCAAGGGTATCGCATGAGAATTTTCAATAAAAAA
>CALKAO010000072.1 GCA_937983115.1 uncultured Caryophanales bacterium | reverse complement strand
GTTAAGCCGGGGAGGAACGTTTAAGGATGAAATAAGCAGAGGTGCATTCATTAAGAATGCTTTTGCAAATGAAAATTTGCAATGATAGTATTATTAATGGATAATCTATACAAGAATGGTATCTGTTAGCTGGAGGTGCGCGTTTTGAGTGAATCGAACGTGAGAAAAATTGAAATTACAATGTCACAGCAATTGCTCAATGAGGTGGACGGGGTTATCCAACAAGAAAAATTGGCTCTTGACGAATTTATTTCGCAGGCGACGAGGATGTATCTTCGCGAACGTAAAAAACGGCATATCCGGGAAGCGATGCGACAAGGTTATATGGAAATGGCAAAAATTAATCTGCATATTGCAACGGAAGCTTTTCTTGCTGAGGAGGAAGCTGATGATACCTTAGACCGCTTAGTTAGCGGGGTGTAATCATTTGATGGTGAAACGTGGCGACGTTTACTTTGCTGACCTTTCTCCTGTGGTAGGCTCAGAACAAGGGGGTGTTAGACCCGTTCTCGTCATTCAAAACGACATTGGGAATCGGTTTAGCCCTACCGTCATTGTCGCAGCGATAACTGCGCAAATTCAGAAAGCTAAATTGCCGACACACGTTGAAATTGATGCCGAAAAGTACAATTTTGATCGCGATTCTGTGATTTTGTTGGAGCAAATACGAACGATTGATAAACAACGGTTAACAGATAAAATAACAAATTTAGATGAAAATATGATGAATCGTGTGGATGAGGCTTTGCAAATCAGCCTTGGCCTCGTTGACTTTTAATTTCATAAATGGAACTTGAAGCTGCTCGCTTAGGAAGGCAGCTTTTTGATTTATTATGGAGCGGTTTTGAGGGAATTACGTATTTTTTTCAGGCTAGGACAAAAAGACCTGTGACACTTATCCCTTTTTTTATATAATGTTTGCAGCAAATGTTTTAAATTTGGGGGAGGCAATGGGTTGGATAAAACAATTGTTAAAATGATCGAAGAGTATAAAAGACACATTAATGACCGATGGGAAGAGCGCATGAAACGCCATGCATCGACGCATCGAGTTGAAGATATAACAACAGAGCACTATATTCAGATCAATCAAGTTTTTTTGTCGTTAATTTATGCGCATATTTCAGAAGAATATGACGAATCTGAGGATAAAGTTGTGCAATTTGCCGAACAGATCACGAAAAGCGGCTGGGATTTAAGTTATATTACACAAGGACTGCAGACATTCCGCCGCACGCTCTTCGACGTTTTGTTTGAGAACATGTCTGTAAATGAACGTGCGATTGAAGTTTATCAGCAAGTGGATCGCTGGCTGGATCCGTTGATGAATAAATTGATTGACGCCACCGCTATGAATTGGGAAGATACGGTTTCTATGCAAAAGGTTGCGCTGAAAGAATTAACTGCGCCTCTCATCCCGGTTTTTCAGAATATTTCTGTAATGCCTCTCATTGGAACGATCGACACCGAACGGGCGAAGCTCATTATGGAAAACTTGCTGCATGGCGTGATTAAACATCGCGCGCAGGTGGTATTAATTGATATCACTGGCGTTCCAGTGGTAGATACGATGGTTGCCCATCATATTATTCAAGCTGCTGAAGCGGTGCGGTTGATTGGAGCTTCATGCATTCTTGTCGGCATCCGCCCCGAAATTGCTCAAACGATTGTGAACTTGGGCATTGATTTAAAACAGTTTCCAACGAAAAGCACGCTTTACAGCGGCATACAGACGGCGCTGAAAATGACGAATCGCCAAATCGTTGAGCTGCAAAAGGAGAGATAAACGTGCGCATCCCGATTTTAAAATTAAAAGACTTTTTATTGATTTCGATTCAAGTGGAGCTTGATGATCAAACGGCTCTTCAATTTCAAGAAGATTTATTGAATAAAATTCATCAAACGGGAGCAAAAGGAGTCGTCATTGATTTAACTTCGGTTGAAATGATTGACTCTTTCATTGCAAAAGTGTTGGGAGAAGTTGTTGACATGTCAAATTTAATGGGTGCGAAAGTCGTATTAACAGGCATTCAGCCTGCTGTGGCGATCACGCTCATCGATTTGGGGATTACTTTAAAAGATGTGCCGACAGCGTTGGATTTGGAGCAGGGACTAGCGAAACTTGAACAGGATTTGGAGGAATAAATATGGCGATCCGATCCTGTATAAAAATAAAGAGCGAATGGGACATTGTCAAAGCGCGCCAGCAAGGCAGAAATTTAGCGAAAGAAATCGGATTTGGAATTGTCGATCAAGCGCGTGTGACAACAACGGTTTCAGAGTTGGCCAGAAACATTTACTTATATGCAAAAACAGGTGAAATTACGATTGAACCCATCTTTGACGGCGAAAAAAAAGGATTGAAAATCACAGCAAAAGATAACGGTCCAGGGATACCGGATATTCGCATTGCAATGGAAGACGGATATTCGACTTCTGGCGGATTAGGCGCCGGGCTGCCAGGCGTGAAGCGATTAATGGATGAATTTATCATTCAATCAAAAGAAAATGAAGGAACGGAAATTATTGTATCCAAGTGGCTAAGATAAGTTCCTTTATTTTGGAGGTGAACCCTGAACGTGGCAGAACATGAAATCACGTATCGAGAAATTTTAGCTCAATATATTCGAGAAAATGATGAACAATCGTTGTATCAAGGGCAGAAATTCAGTTATCGGCTGATTGAACAGGGGGTTTCACCTGAAGAAGTCGTCCATTTGCATGTCACATCACTTTTGCAGCTATATCCAAATCTTGAAGAGGAATTGAGGCGGTCATTCAAGTTTTTGCTGGAAGTGATGATCGATTATGGCATGGCGTATCGCGAACACCAAAGCTTGAAAGATAAACAAAAACAATTGAATATGGAAATTGAGTTGGCAGCAAGCATGCAAAAACGTTTGCTTTCCAAGGAACTTCCGAATATTGATTGTCTTGACATCGGGGCAATCAGCCGTCCGGCATCCCGGCTGAACGGCGATTATTATCATTTTGTATGCGATGAGAAAGAACAGGTTTCGGTTGCTATCGCTGATGTCATCGGCAAAGGGATACCGGCTACGCTGTGCATGTCAATGATTCGCTATGCCATAGACAGCCTGGCGCAAGCAGGCATGGATCCAAACGCAGTATTGGAAAATTTAAACCGCGTTGTGGAACGAAACATCGATGACAGCATGTTTATTACGATGTTTTACGGCTTGTACGATTCGAAAAAACATCGTTTTTTTTACTCGAGCGCCGGACATGAGCGTGGTTTTTTTTATCGGCGGAAAACGGATGAATTTCAAGATATTGTTGCGAAAGGCCTCGTTCTCGGTGTAAAAGAAGATGCACAGTATCAGAATTATGAACGGAGCCTTGAAGAAGGCGATATGATTGTTTTGCTCACCGACGGCGCAACCGAATGCCGGGTGGGCGATCGGTTTATTGAACGCCATGAAATTACAGACATGATACGCAAGCATGCCCATCTTTCTGCACAGCAAATGGTTGCAGAAGTGTACAAGGAACTTGAACGAATGCAAAAATTTGAATTAAAAGATGATGTTACATTAATTATAATGAGAAGAATAGTTTAATTTTGCAGCATGTGGGAATAGTTTCAATAGTTATTAAGATGAGAGGGGCATTCGGATGAATTTTAATGTAAAAGAACTCACGGAGGGAACAAAACATTATTTGGAAGTATCAGGAGAGCTCGATGCATATACGGCTCCTGAATTGCGCGAAAAGCTGATGCCGCTTGTCGAACGGAGCGGGCATACGATCGTTGTTGATTTGTCTGAGGTTACATATATGGATAGTACAGGCCTTGGAGTGTTTGTCGGCGCAATTAAAGCTGAAAATAAACATCGCTCAAAAGTGATATTAAAAAATATGACAAAACGCGTACGCCGATTGTTTGACATAACCGGATTAGATGAAATTATTACTATTCAACAGGATGAAGCAAAGGAGGGAAAATAATGAACTCAGATTATATTGAAATGATCGTTCCTTCCAAACCCGAATATTTGGGAGTGGTGCGGCTGGCTGTTTCCGGCATTGCGAATCGGATGGGCTATACATACGAAGAAATTGAAGACATTAAAATTGCAGTAACGGAAGCTTGTACAAACGTTGTTTACCATGCGTATGACGATGAAGAGGAAGGAAAGACGAAAATAAATTTTGCCGTATATCATGACCGCCTGGAAATTTTTGTGATTGATCAAGGAAAGAATTTTGATAAAAAAGCGGTTCGAGCCAAAATGGGCCCTGTTGATTCAAATACAGCGGTTGAAAAGTTAAACGAAGGAGGCTTAGGGTTATTTTTAATTGAGACGTTAATGGACAAAGTGGAGATTACTGGTGAACACGGCGTCGTCGTTGCTATGACAAAGCTGCTCAAAAGAGATGGGGTGAGGAGTGATGTCATCAGGGTCAAATAAATCGTATACCCATCATCCCGAGGTTTATCAATGGATAGAAATGCTGCAGCGTGACCCTGACAATGAAGCGATACAAACAAAATTGATTACGCAATACGCCCCGCTTGTACAAACATTGGCGAGAAAATTTTCAAAAGGCAAGTCGATTCACGAGGACTTGGTGCAAGTCGGCATGATTGGCCTATTATCAGCTATCAAACGATTTGATCCGTCGTTGGGTAAAAGTTTTGAAGCGTTTGCCGTACCAACAATCATCGGCGAAATCAAACGGTATATTCGGGATAAAACGTGGAGTGTCCACGTTCCGAGAAGAATTAAAGAACTCGGCCCAAAAATTAGGAAAGCGTCAGAGCAGTTAACCGAAGAGCTGCAGCGCTCCCCAACCGTTGAGGAAATTGCCCGATTTCTTAACGTTACGGAAGAGGAAGTTTTAGAAACGATGGAAATGGGCAAAAGCTATCAAGCGCTTTCCGTAGACAACGCGATTGATGCGGATCATGAAGGAAGCGCCGTAACGCTGCTTGATTTAGTCGGATATGAAGAAAAAGGCTATGAACAAACGGATCGCTATCTGCTGTTAAAACAGGCTTTTCAAGCGTTAAGCGAACGTGAGAAGCTCATCATCCAATACACGTATTTTGAGCAAAAAAGCCAAAAAGAAACCGGAGAGATTTTAGGCATCTCGCAAATGCATGTGTCAAGACTGCAGCGGCGCGCTTTGGATAAATTGAGAAAAGCCATTCGGATGGAAGCATCGGAGGCCTTGTAAATGATTCGTTCTTACCAGTTTGCAAACATGCATGTGTCAGTATTTCAGCAGGCAAAGGAGAACAATGAACATATTGGCGACAGCTATTGCACGATTGAAACCGATGATTATTTTGTCTGTGCGATTGCAGACGGTTTAGGCAGCGGAGAACATGCCAAAGAATCGGCGGATGCTGCGATCCGTTCGATTGAAGAAACGCACAATCAACCGGTCGAGCGCATGCTTGAAAACGCCAATCGCGCTCTTTTTGGAAAGCGCGGCGCGGTGATGGCGGTATTTAAAATTCATTATCAAACTCGTGAGTTTACATTTTGCGGCGTCGGAAACATTTCACTCGTTCTTTTTTTTCAAAATGGCGAGATGTTCAGGCCTGTCACTTACTCGGGCTACATGTCTGGGAAACCGCAAAAATATCGCGTTGAACGAAGAACCATCGACTGGCCGATTTATTTTTTGATGCATTCTGACGGGTTTAAAGCGAATGTGAACAATCAAGAGATTTTTAAACGAATGAATTCACCGGAAGCAGCCATTGATTTTATTAAAAAAAACCTCGTTGAAAATATAGATGACGTTACGTATTTAATCGGAAAAATGATCTGAATCGCAGAAAGCCGAATTTCGCGCTGCATCGAACGCAGCTTTTTTGTTCTGAGCGAGCATCGTCTGCTAAAATGACAGCGTTTCGTTCGAGAGGAGGAAGCGGGCATGCCTGAAGAGATTCGTCACAATCCTATCATTCAAATTGCAAATGAATTGGAATTGAATCCGCCTCAAGTGAAACAGGCGCTGCAGCTTTTAAATGAAGGCAATACGGTTCCGTTCATTGCCAGATACCGCAAAGAAATGACGGGCGGGCTGGATGAAGTGGCGCTTCGCGCCATTTTTGAAAAATGGCAGTATGCCGTTCAGCTTGACGCCAGAAAAGAAGAAGTCATTCGTTTCATTGACGAGCAGGGAAAACTGACAGATGAATTGAGGAAAGCGATTGAAGCGAGTGAAAAGCTGCAGGAAGTTGAAGATTTGTATCGGCCGTATAAACAAAAACGGCGGACAAAAGCGGCCATTGCGAAAGAAAAAGGTTTTGAACCATTAGCAGAGTGGCTGTTTTCATTGCCTGAGTCGGGTGATGTTCACGCCGAAGCTGAAAAGCATTTGTCCGAAGATAAGGAAGTCATGACAAGCGAAGATGCGCTTCAAGGCGCGATGGACATCATAGCCGAATGGATTTCAGATGATGCGGAATATCGAAAATGGATACGAACGACGACTTTTAAAAAAGGGAAATGGGTCACATCTGCAAAAAAGGAGAACCTTGATGAGAAAAAAACGTATGCGATGTACTATGAATTCGAAGAATGGATTTCAAAAATGGTTCCTCACCGCGTTCTTGCGATTAATCGCGGGGAAAAAGAAGGCATTCTGCGGGTGAAAATTGTTCCTCCGCTTGAAGAAATTCTCGCTTATTTGCATCGCAGGATTATCACGAGGCAAACTGTGGCTGCCCCTTATTTAGAAGCTGCGATAACGGATGGCTATAAGCGGCTGATTGAACCGTCAATTGAACGCGACATCCGTTCAGAGCTTACAGAGAAAGCAGAGGATCAGGCGATTCGCATTTTCTCGGAAAATTTAAAACACCTTTTGCTGCAGCCTCCGCTAAAAGGAAATGTTGTGCTTGGGATTGATCCCGCTTATCGGACAGGCTGCAAGCTTGCGGTTGTCGATGCGACTGGAAAAGTGCTTGCGATTAACGTCATTTATCCAACGCCGCCTCAGGAAAGAATAGCCGAAGCGAAACAAGTGGTTAGTGAACTTGTTGCGAAATACGGCGTGCAAATGATCGCGATCGGAAATGGAACGGCTTCGCGCGAGACGGAACAGTTTATTGCCGGCTGGATACAGGAAAACAACTCGCCTGTGAAATACGTGATTGTCAATGAAGCAGGCGCAAGCGTCTATTCGGCATCGGAACTGGCGAGAGATGAATTTCCCGACTTGCAGGTTGAAGAACGCTCAGCCGTTTCCATTGCCAGGCGTTTGCAGGATCCGCTCGCCGAACTCGTAAAAATCGACCCGAAATCGGTCGGAGTTGGCCAATACCAGCATGATGTCGCTCAAAAAAAATTAAATGATTCCTTGGCGTTTGTCGTTGAAATGGTTGTCAATCGCGTTGGAGTCAATGTGAATACGGCTTCGGTTTCCTTATTGCGCTATGTGGCGGGCTTAACAAAAACAGTTGCCGAGAATATTGTAAAAAAACGCGATGAAATCGGGGCATTTGCTTCAAGAGAACAGTTGAAAGACATTCCGCGATTAGGCGCGAAAACGTATGAACAATGCATCGGCTTTTTACGCATTCACAATGGCGAGAATAAGCTGGATCAGACCCCAATCCATCCGGAAAGCTACAAGGAAGCCGAACAATTGCTGCAAGCAGCAGACCTTAGCGTTGATGACATTGGAACGCCTAGGGCAAAGGAAGCGCTGGAGCGAGTATCCGCTGCAGAAATGGCAGCCAAATTAAACATTGGAGAACCGACATTGCGCGATATCATTGATGCGCTCATCCGTCCGGGGCGTGATCCTCGTGATGATGTGCCTAAGCCGATTTTGCGTTCAGATGTGTTAAAAATGGAAGACTTGAAAAAAGGGATGAAGTTGGAAGGGACGATCCGAAATGTTGTCGATTTTGGGGCATTTGTCGATATTGGCGTGAAACAGGACGGGCTTGTCCACATATCAAAAATGGCGGAGCGCTATGTCAAACACCCGACCGATGTGGTTAAAACCGGAGATGTTGTTGCGGTTTGGGTTGATGATGTTGATTTGGAGCGCGAGCGCATATCGTTGACAATGATTGAGCCAAAAATGCAATCGATAGAACTGCAAAACAACTAGCGGATTGCTAGTTGTTTCCAGTTGCACATGCATAAAGCCGAGGCTGCCGTTTATTAATGCTGCACCGCGATTCGAAAATGCTGCAATCGCTGATTAATGATTCATGCGCGAGGATGAGGAAGCGGAATGCGCTTTAACGATCGCTTTCGATCTTTCGCGATGATAGTGAATGTAATAATACCAAAATTGGTTTAACAGTTTTATTTGACTCAGATCTTTTTGAAAGAATGCCCGCATCAGCTGATTTTGGAACCAGACAGGCATTGGTTCTTCCTCCTTTTATTTGAATTGACAGCGTGCTCTTTACTTATATATGTTCCTAACGTTTGTCAAGTGTGTACCAATTTTTGTCCAATGAGGGGATGCGTATGACCGATGAAGAATTGCAAGCGCTCGTTTCGGAAATATCAATTGAATGCTTTCAACGGCCGTTTCGGCATAAAGCCCGGTTTAATCCACGCCTGCGCACAACCGGCGGCAGATATATGCTGGACACTCATCATATTGAGATCAATCCGAAGCAATATGAAGTTTATGGACGGGAAGCGCTAATCAGCATTATCAAACACGAGCTTTGCCACTATCATCTTCATTTAATGAATAAAGGCTATCGCCATCGTGATAAAGATTTTAAAGAGCTGCTAAAAAAAGTTGGCGGCGCAAGGTATTGCCAAGTGATTGAAGGCACAAAAAGACAGGAGCCGATTAGATACAGCTATCGATGCAAACAATGCCAGCAATTGTATTTGCGAAAACGAAAAGTCAATGTAGAACGGTATGTCTGTGGAAAATGTCATGGGGAGTTAATTCAAACCCATTTAAAAAGCGAGTTGGCAAACAAGTGATGATTGAAACGCGGTTGCCGCTCAGTCTATTCAATTGGAACAAGAAGGAGCTCTTTTGAGCGACTCATGGCTGCTTAGTCCATTTGACGAATGAAGAACAAACGTGCTATTATTATGTATGCATAAACGAGAAAAAACCAATTTTTGCTGCAGCCAAATTCAATCAAAAAGTTATTGACATCAAATTATAGATGTTATATTATATGAAATGTCGCCGCAAAACAATTCGTTTGAAATGAAACATGAAATAAGCAAATATC
The DNA here is from genome assembly GCA_937983115.1 of uncultured Caryophanales bacterium. GTDB lineage: Bacteria > Bacillota > Bacilli > Bacillales > UBA6769 > Pueribacillus. The sequence continues at coordinate 112 of CALKAO010000072.1, read as the reverse complement.
GGCGGCTAATCGATGTGATCTTAGACAAACGAAGATTGCTTGACATAATAAAATTTTATTCCACAGTAGCTCAGCGGTAGAGCTATCGGCTGTTAACCGATCGGTCGCAGGT
>CALKAO010000071.1 GCA_937983115.1 uncultured Caryophanales bacterium | reverse complement strand
GTCGTTGAACCGTTCGGTGACTGGTTATCGGGAGAAGGCGCTCCAAGTGATGAACTTGGCGTGAATGGCGACCTTTACCTTGACACGACAACCGGAGATATTTACAAACGCAACCCTCAAACTTGGGAAAAAATCGGTAACATCAAAGGCGACGACGGAAAACAAGGCAATGTCATTCACACTGGATCAGGAGCACCAAAATCAGATGCAGGTAACGTTGGCGACTTGTACTTTGATACAAAAACTGGTGACGTATACGAAAAAACCGCTGACGGCTGGACAAAAATTGCGAACTTGCAAGGGCCGGCTGGACCACAAGGACCGAAAGGTGCGGATGGAGCTGGCGGAACAAGCGGTGACAGCAGCAGCAAAGACAAAAAATCAGGCGCCGGCAAATCAAAAGTCACAGCTAAAGGCGATGATGACGGCAAAGGCACAGCTGCCAAAGGCGGCAAACTGCCGAAAACGGCAACCAGCCTGCCGACTCTCATCTTAGTTGGCGCTTTACTTGCAGCAGCTGGCGGCGCATTATTCTTGCGACGCAGAAAAGCCATCGAATAAATTTAATTTAAGTGAAGAATTCTGATATGGTCCCCTTAAGGTAGACAGGTTAAAAAAATGAAAATCTGTTTATCTTAGGGGGAGTTTTTATGTCCAATCGATATTACTCTGTCAAATTTAAATATGAAGTCATCATAGCTTATAAAAATGGGGAAGCTTTATCATACTTAAAGAATTTTCCAATCCATTCTCCATTTTGCCATAATTCGCTGCATGGCTTTTCAAACTTATTAACAAAAATCACATGTGCTGGCGCTGCAAGATGACACGGGCAATCCGATGAAGTACTCAGACTCTTGAATGATGTGATCAAGAACCGTTTTCGCAATAAGACTTTCCTTTGCCGCTTGACTATTTTCTTTGATTTGACAGCAAAGTTCGATAAATTGTTCACTCTCTTCCAAACAAAACGCGATCAGATGCATCACTTGTCTATACAGGCGTGCATATACATAGCCGCTGCGAATGACCGATTCCACATAGCTGACAACGGTTTGATGTGTTTTCGACAGCGCCTGCTCCCATTCTTTCAATGCCTGGACGTAGACTTCTTCTAAATTTTTTAAAGCCACCCGATAACAACCGTATGCTTTTCCTCCTACTAAGCGGCATTTAGCCATAATAAAACTGCATGCCCTTCCTTCTAACAACTTTGGCAAGCCGATTCTTCTCCAACTATATGTCAACATGGAATGGGTTATGCCATACGAACACTGGAAAAACAAGAAAAAAACAAAAAATCTCCCACATTTCTTGTGGAAGATCTTTCCTGTTTCAAGAGCCCATAACTGATTGCAGCGATTCGGCCATCACTTGAATCCCTTGATTCGACGGAACTAAAACAAAAAGGCTCGATGAGAAAAAGGATCGTCGCCGCTGTACTAAAGCAAATTGATCACAGCAAACGCTAATGAAAACTGGGTTTCCGTTTTACAACTCGATAACCCAGCCGAACGGATCCGGTTCATTTCCGTATTGGATGCCTGTCAATGTGTCGTAAAGCTTTTTGGTCAATGTTCCAATTTCACCGTTGTTCACAATGATTTTTTCATTTTTCCAGAAAAATTCCCCAATCGGCGAAATGACGGCAGCTGTTCCCGTGCCGAAGGCTTCTTCCAATTTTCCGTTTTTCTGCGCATCATAGATTTCTTGAATGGAAATTTTTCGTTCTTCAACCGGCACTTGCCAATGTTTTAATAAATGCAAAATTGAATTTCGGGTAATTCCAGGCAGAATGCTTCCATTTAATGCCGGGGTGACCACTTTTCCGTCAATCTTAAAAAACACGTTCATACTGCCAACTTCTTCGACATATTTTTTCTCAATCCCATCAAGCCAAAGAACTTGAGTATAGCCGATTTTTTCTGCTTCTTCCTGCGCCAAAAGGCTGCTGGCGTAGTTTCCGCCTGTTTTTGCCTCTCCTGTTCCTCCCGGAACGGCGCGAATATACTTTTCCTCAACCAATATTTTAACCGGGTTAATCCCTTCTTTATAGTAGGAGCCAACCGGCGACATAATAATGATGAATTGATAAGACGTGGAACGCGCCAATCCTAAGCTCGATTCGGTGGCAATGACGAATGGACGGATATACAGCGAAGTTCCTTCCGCTTTAGGAACCCAATTCTGATCAATGGAAACAAGTTTCTTCAACGCCTCCAAAGCGAACGCTTCATCGATATGCGGAATGCAAATCCGTGTATTCGATTCGTTTAATCGTTTAAAATTTTGATCCGGTCTGAACAATAAAATTTTATCATCTTTCGACCGGTAAGCTTTTAAACCTTCAAAAACCGATTGGCCGTAGTGGAACACTTTGGCAGCGGGATCCAGTTCGAGCGGCCCATACGGAACGATCCGCGGGCTGTGCCATCCTTTACCTTCTGTATAATCCATAATGAACATATGATCCGTATAATGTTTTCCAAATTCAATTTGGTCATCTGCAGGTTTTGGTTTTCGCTCAGTGCTTAAATGCGTTTTAATTTCATCCATTTTCATCGTAAAACCCCCATCATCATACAAGTTCATCCACAATTCAATACGAGACTTTTTTGGGAAAACCATTCTTATCTGCGTACGCTGTTCAAATGATTTCAAATCCCCTTTTTCCAAGCATGTATATTTCATTCTTGGCCCGCCTGTTGCGAATCGAATAATACGCCAAACAGAGCTGCTGGCGTTTCATTGGAGCCGTGATTGACTTAAGCAGAAAACGAAAATGACCGAGTCCTTCTTTCATAATTATACATCAAAAATGCCAATTCGGATCAAAAAACTGCTGTATTTTACAGGAAACCGTCATGATATTCCAAAAAAAAACCGATTTTTCTGCATCAAACAGAAAAATCGGGCTATTTTTTTTCAGATACGCCTGCTTCCACAAATGTCGCCATGCCGCTAAGCATGTTGGCTGCCGCTTCGACAATAGGAAAAGCAAGCGCCGCTCCGGTTCCTTCGCCAAGACGCATCTTTAAATCCAAAATTGGAGTTTTGCCTAAATATTCAAGAGCCGCACAATGTCCGGGCTCGGCTGAAAGATGCCCGGCCAGCATATACTCTTGCGCTCGTTTATTGATTTTCATAGCAAGAATTGCAGATACCGTACAGATAAAACCGTCCAAAATAATTGGAATGCGCCGCTTCGCCGCTTCAAGCATCGCGCCAGCCATTGCGGCAATTTCAAAACCGCCCAGTTTTTTTATGAGATCCATCGGATTCTTTTTGTCCGGTTTGCGAGCGTTAATGGCCCGCTCAATGACAAGCCGCTTCCCTTTCATTTGCTCTTTCGTCAATCCCGTGCCTGGACCAATCAAATCAGCAAGGCTTTTTTCTGTCATGGCAGCAAGCAGCGCGCTTGCCGACGTCGTGTTTCCGATTCCCATTTCGCCTATGATTAAACATTTTGCCCCTTGCTCAATGAGCTTAGCGGCTTCTTCTTTCCCAATTTCAAGCGCTTGATGCGCTTCCGCTTCAGTCATCGCATCCTCTTTAACAAAATTTTTTGTCCCGAAATTAATTTTCCGTGAAATGAGCTTTTCATGAATGACTGTTTTTGCAACGCCAACATCAACAATTGCAAATTTGGCGCCGATTTGACGGCTGAACACATTCATGGCTGCTCCGCCTGACAAAAAGTTTTCCACCATTTGCGCCGTCACTTCTTTCGGGTAGGCGGAGACGCCTTCCTCTGTTACCCCGTGATCCGCTGCAAATAAAAGCGCTGCCGGCGGGGAAACGATTGGAAAATGCTCTCCAGTCATTTCAGCAAGTTGAACCGCTATCCGTTCAAGCTGGCCAAGGCTGCCAACCGGTTTCGTTAACGAGTCGATATGCGCTTTAACTTGTTTGCCGATTTCTTTATTTATTGGAAAAATTTCCTCATGCTTCATGATGGCCTCCTTCTTTTTTCTTTCGTTTGCTGCTATGAAACACGATGGCGCTTCGCTCATATTCAACATCCTTTTTGCCTGAGCGGAAATTGATGACGCGCGCCAATGCAAAAAAGTAGTCGGATAGCCGATTCAAATACATTTGAACAAGCGGCGGGACATGATCTTCTGATTTTGCCAGCGAGACGACTTCCCGTTCAGCGCGGCGCACAACCGTTCTTGCAATATGAATGGACGCAGCCGCTTTCACACCGCCAGGCAAAATAAACCGTTTGAGCTCCGGTGTTTCATCCATGTAAGCATCAATGCGCTCCTCAAGAAAATCAATCATTTCCTGTTTCACTTTGAGCTCGGCTTTATCTGTCGCATCCGCCAAATCGCTGCCGCAATCAAAAAGCTCATGCTGAATTTTTTCAAGTTCTTTAATGATGTCCTGAAATGCATTTGGGTCAAGCTCTGCAATCGCTTGGCCAACAAAGCTGTTTGCTTCATCAATGGTGCCGTACGCTTGAACGCGGACATGATCTTTATCCACGCGCCCGCCGATAAAACTTGTTTTTCCTTTGTCTCCTGTTCTCGTATAAATTTTCATCTGCTTTCCTCCTCATTTATTTTAATGGGTTTGCAATCCCGTACCAAATGAGATCCACTCGTTCCGCTCTTTTGGCCAGGTCTTGATAGCACCAGCCGGTAACATCACGCCACATGCGGTCGGCTCGTTCAATCGGAACGATTCCTTTTGAAAGATCATTGCCGATGACAACCAATGTTCGCCCCTCGACAGCCTGTTCCCAATTCAGCCATTCGTCCAGCTGGCTGTTGAACAGCGCTCTGGCGCGGTCGGCGCTGCCGCATTGGGCCAGCTTCGCTTTAATGTAATATTCGATGCCTTCCAAGACAGTGCACGGTGCAAATGCCGCCGCTTCTTCAAATTGCGTTTTTTCAAAAGACGGCGAGTATGCCGAGCGCCAATCGAAATGGCCGCACATCTGTCCGTATCGCTGTTTTACCCATTTCGCTTTTCCGTTAAAGGCACCTCCGACAACGAAGTGCATCGTTCATTCCTCCTTAGCCTTTCCTTTGTCGTTACAAGCCGATAACCCCCTCCAAAAGGAATTTGCCATTCCCAAAAAGATTTTTGAATCGGGGCGAAGCGTTCCAAATAAAAGCGAATGACCCCGCCGTGGGTGAAGATGGCGATTTCATTGACGGCCGGCGTATATTTTGCATGCAGAAGCTGCCATTCTTTTTGCAATCGGCGCGCAAACCGTTCCCACGATTCCCCATTCGCCGGAGCATATCCATATGGATCCTTCAGCCAGTTTTGGTAAGCAGGGTTATTTTTTAGCTGTTCATGGCTCTTGCCTTCAAAATCTCCGAAATGCAGCTCGCGAAAATTTGCATTCAATTCAATCCACTGATCCGGAAACAATCGCTTGGCCGTATCTGCACAGCGCTGCAAATCACTCGATAGGATTCGATCAGGTTTTGGATAAAATGAACTCAGCCGCTCCAATCGTTCGATTTCATCTGGCAACAGCGGGGAATCAAGCCAGCCTTGATACACGTTCCGCTCATTGTTAAACGTTTTCCCATGCCGAATTAGTGTAAGAGCCACAGGGTGAGCCACAGCAAGGTCTCGCCTCCTTCGAGTGTCGCACCAAGCGTGTCGCCCGTGACGCCGCCGAACTGCTTTTCAATGAACAATCGGCTTCCGATCGCAAATCCGATGGCAGCGAGCAGCAGAATGAAGGCATCCAAGGCGGCATGCATATCAAGAAATGATACAACGGCCAGCAAGATAAAAGCGCCAACGAGGTGAAACATAGCATCTTTGCGCTCAAGCCCTTTTTTAAAAAAAGCTGCCAGCCCTGCCTGTTTTGCCAGTTTCCCGAAAATAAACACGAAACACATGGACATGCGGGAAAAATAATAAACGCAAAAGATAAGGATAAACGTCTTCGCTTCAAACTGCTTTAACATTTCAAAGATGAAAACGTAGCGCCACGCAAGCAAAAAAATGACGGATAGCACTGCAAACGAGCCTGTTCTCGGATCGTCCATAATCTCCAGCCGTTTTTGCTTGTCGCGATATGAAAAAAAAGCATCGCTTGCATCCATCCAGCCATCGAGATGAATTCCCCCGGTTGCGGCAATCGGAATCGTGACAACGAGCAGTGCAAGCACAGCCGCCGGCAGCGGCAAAAAACGTTCATGGAATTGAAGCAAGAAAATAAGCATCAGTCCAATTCCGATGCCGATCAATGGAACAAAAAGGATTGTTTTTTTCAAACGGGGATTGTCTACAGGCAATTCAGTTTTTACAGGTACAATCGTAAAAAATTGCAATGCGAGCAAAAACCCATCGATGCTTTCTTTGATTTTCTCTTGCAATGTCATGCCCCCACTCGTTCGCCTTTCATTCTCATTTCAACGGCTTGCCAAAACCTGTTTCTCCTCTGCTCATTTCACTTCAATCGAATCGGAATGCCGTTTTCGCAAAGATACGCTTCATCTGCCTGTTTCACAAGGCGTTGATGCAATTTTCCCAACATTGCGGCGTAAACAAAGGTGGACGCGTATGAATCGTTCAAGATGCCATGAAAAATTTCATTTGAAACGACAATCAGGATGCGATTTTGCTGCAGCCGCTCAATGCCGTTCAAGAGGGCATAAAACAATTGGCGGCGTTCTGCTATGTTTAAAATTTCGCACTTTGCATCCTTCCATTGAAAAAGTTCATTGTTCAGCAGCGTCGTCAAACAATCAAGCAAAATTACCTGTTCCTGCTCAATCTTTTCATGCAGCAAACAAATCTTTCGCTCAACTTCCCACGTCACCCACTCAACTGGGCTTGCGCCGCGCTTCTCTTGATGGCGTCGAATGCGTTCCCGCATTTCCGGATCGGTCTGCCGGCTTGTGGCAGCATAATGAATGCGGCGGGCATTAGACCGCTCAACAGCAAGTTTTTCGGCAAATGCGCTTTTTCCGCTGCGCACCCCGCCTGTTACAAAAATCAGCATCGCTCACGCCACCTTTTTAATGCGGCAAGCAGCCGATCATTCTCTGATGCCGTTCGAATCGCAAAGCGCAAATAATTGCCGTTCAGTCCGGAAAAATTTTCCGTATGGCGCGCCGTTAACCCTTCATTCATTAAAAAATGCAAAAGCGGCTTCAAATTCTGTTTGTTTTTCTCGCGCAAAATGTAGTAATTTGCTTCACTGTTTGAAACGACGAAATCAAGCTGCTTAAGCGCATGCAGCACCCGTTTCCGCTCCGCTGCGATTCGCCTGGCTGTCCGTTCAACGAATGCATCTTCATTGACGCATAATTGGCCGATTTTCTCTGCGACGGCATTAACACTCCAATGCGGCTTTCGCGCCGCCAGTTCAGAAATGAATGCGGGATCCGCAGCGACCCATCCAAGGCGTATGCCTGCAATCGCAAACATTTTCGTGAACGAGCGCAAAACGGCTAAATTCGGATGCGTTTTTACGTATGGAACGAGGGTATACGGCTCCAGACAAAAATCGTAAAACGCTTCATCAACAACGACAGCCACTTTCCGCTCATGCGCTGCTTCAATTATCGACAGCAGCGTTTGCTTCTCATAACGAATTCCAGTCGGGTTATTCGGATTGCAAATGAATAATGCAGCTTTTCCATCCAAATGCGGAAGCACCGTTGCCAAATCCAGCTGCCAATTCGTCCATTCTGCCAGAACAAGCGAATGAATGCGGCATTGGTGAGCCGTGCAAGCGGTGCGGTATTCTGAAAACGTGGGATCAACGATCAGAACATCCTGCCCTCGAAAGCGATTTGCAAGCAAAAAAATGATTTCCGCCGCTCCGTTTCCAATCAAAAGATGGTCTTCATGAATGTTTTCTTTCATTGCAAGAGCTGATTTTAACTCCACGTTCTCCGGATCCGGATAATCTTTCACATCCGCAATCAGCTGGGGCCATTGCTGCACGATGGAATCCGGCATTCCGTACGGATTCACGTTCACGCTGAAATCGACAATGTGATCAGGCGGTGCAACATCCAACGCTTTAAAAAGGCGCTGAGGATTCGCACCATGTTCAGGCAAACGCAAGTATACCACCTCCTAGCCAGCAGATGGCGAGCATTGAAAATACGGTGCGATGCATGACTGAAACCGCTTGAACGATATGCTTCCTATGCAGCGGATGCCGTGAGTCGCCTAGATGCGCACGCTCCGTAATGACACCGGCATACGCATTGGCGCCGCCGAGCTGAACGCCGAGAAGCGCAGCCATCGCCGCTTCAAGCCAGCCGCTGTTCGGGCTGGCATGCTTTTTTGCATCCCGAAACAGGATGCGAAAACAGTCGCGTTTCGAATGCGGATGAACCGCTCGATTCACGATGATCATCAGCATGCCGGTCAAACGGCTCGGGATGGCATTCACAAGGTCGTCGAGACGGGCGGACGCCCAGCCAAACCGGGCAAACTTTTCATTTTGATACCCGAGCATCGAATCGCACGTATTTATTGCGCGGTAAGCCAAGGCGAAAGGAGCGCCGCCGATAAAAGCCCAAAACAATGGCGCAGTTATTCCGTCACTCGTATTTTCCGCAACCGTCTCAACGGCCGCTCTCGCCACTTCTGCTTCTGAAAGTTTTTCGGTATCGCGCCCGACAATCCTGCTTAAATTGCGGCGCGCTCGGTTTAAATCGCCATGTTTGAGCGGCTGATAAACGTCATGCGCTGCGTCGGCAAGCCCTTTTGCGGCAATTGCCGCCGCAATGAACAGCGCTTCGGCTCCAATTCCGGCAAATCGGTGCATGCCGTAAGCAACATGCGTCAAGAACAGCGTTATTCCAGTGACAATGGCAACAATAAACAGCACAGCCAGACCGCCTTTTAACTTGCGAAAGTTCCCATGATTCAACCGCTTCGCCAAAAAAGCAATGCCCGATCCAATCCAGCGGACAGGATGGGGAAAGTTTTCCGGATCGCCAATCATGCGATCGAGAACATATGCCAGCGTCATGGCAAGAAGATGATTTAAAATCACGATTGCCGGCCTTTCTTCACAGCTTCAATGGTGCATTCGTAAACCGTTTCGCCGATGGCTTTTCCGAGTTCTGTAATCGTCCCCGCATATTGAATCGCTTCCCCTCGCTGCGTCGCACTGACTAGAATGCTGTCCGTTGACGTGCCGGTTGCAAGCGTGTTCGTCACTGGATCTTTGATTCGCTCATCGAACAGCGCTTTCGCTTTGGCTTCGGTCCCCGTCATCATCGCTTGAATGAACCCTTCTTCCGACAGCTCGCCATTGATGAATATCCATGTATTGATCGTTCCAATCCGATGCTCATCCCACCGATGCGCAGCCGCTTTCGAAGCATCTACGGCATTTCCAACGCCTGCTGTCACAATCACAAGAAGCTCAAAATTTTCTTTATCAAGGAGTCGGAGGCTGTAATTTTCCAGCATCGCTGCAGTCATCATTGCCACCGTGTCATCAATCGCTAAATCATGCGCGTTTAAAAATTGCTGCATATCCGCTTCCGGATGCTGATGATCATAATCTTTATCGACATGGCGATTAATGAAATGCTTTTTCCAAGAAAAGCCGGATCCAAGCACCGCTGACGACAGCGTTTTTAATGGAAAAGGAAATGAAAGGGCAATCCATTCTTCCGTTTGTTCAACGGGAATTTCTGCAAAAGAGATCATCTCCCGCTCCTGCCGCGTTTGATGCGGCAAAATCGTCATTAACGGGCGGGACCGCTGCGGGTGGATGAGCCGCTTCGTTTTTGTTGCATACACATGCTCGAGATTATCTTCGCGCAAAACGGATCCAGGCGCATCAAGCGAATGAATCATGCCATTGTGAAGAACGAGCAGGCGATCGCAATAAAGGCTGGCTAAATTTAAATCATGGAAAACGGCTACAATCGTCAGATCTTTTTCTTCCGTCCACTTTCGAAGCGCATCCAGCAGGCTTTTTTGATGGGCAAGATCAAGATGATTCGTCGGTTCATCAAGAAGAAGCAGCTTTGGCTCCTGGGCTAATGCTTGCGCCAAATAAACGCGCTGCTTTTCGCCGCCGCTTAACGATTCAATCGATTTGGCTGCAAACGGAAGCACATTAGCTTGCTTCATCGCTTCATGGATCAAAATTTTATCCGCCTCTGATAAAGTTTTGAACAGCCCTTTTTGATAGGCGTAGCGGCCTAAAGCGACAATTTCTTCAACCGTATACGCATACGTTTGCTCGACGGCTTGTGGAAGAACGGCGATTACTTTCGCCCGCTCTTTTGAAGTGTATGAATGAAGCGGCCGGCCATCCAGCGCAATCGAGCCGCTTTGAACCGGATGAACGCCTGACATCATTTTCAGCAATGTCGTTTTTCCGCTGCCGTTCGGTCCGATGACACCGAAAAACTCCCCTCGTCTGACCGAAAAACTGACATTTTTTATCACGTTTTGCTCACCATATCCACCTGATACATGTTCCACGTTCAGCATGCTACACACTTCTTTCTTTTCTTTGCCGAAATAAAATGGCCGCAAACACGGGGGCGCCAATCATTGCTGTAATGACGCCGATCGGAAGTTCAACAGGAGCAACGATGGTGCGCGCGGCCAGATCGGCTAAAATTAAAAAGCTGCCGCCATAAAGCATGGAAAGTGGAAGCAAATGCCGATGATCGGCGCCAAACGCGATTCGGACCATGTGCGGAATGACAAGCCCGACAAAACCGATCGTCCCGGACACCGCGACCGCCGCTCCAGTGACGACCGACGCAAAAATCAAAATAAGCACTTTTCGCCTCTGCACATTGACGCCAAGATGATGCGCCTGCTCTTCGCCAAATGACAAAGCGTTCAGTTCACTGCTGTTCAGCAGCAAAACGAGGCTGCCGACGATAAAAAAAGGCAAAATCATCAACGTATATCCCCAGCCTCGCATGCTGACGCTTCCAAGCAGCCAGTGAATGATTTCCCGCAGCTCTTCTCCGCTTAATGCAACCATCAGCGACAGCAGCGACCCTAAAAACGAGCTCAAAATAATGCCGGTTAAAATGATGGTTTCCATCGACAGCGTGCGTTTGACCAGCCTGGAAAACAGGATGACAGCTAAAATTGTCAAAAAACCGCCGATAATCGCAAAGATCGGGAGCGTAAATGGGCCAAAAAAAGCAATGCCGAAAAAAATGACGAGAACAGCGCCAAAAGAAGCGCCAGACGATACTCCCAACGTATATGGATCCGCAAGCGGGTTTTTTAACAGCCCTTGAAATGCTGCACCGCAAATCGCGAGCGACGCTCCGACAAAAAACGCAAGCGCCACCCGCGGAAAGCGGATTTTCATCACAATGTTCGCAGTCGCGCCATCAATGGGAGCGCCAAATTCGGCATTAATAAAGGACTGCAGAAAAATTTTGGCCACTTCCGACATGGGAATCGGTACGCTCCCGAATGAAACCCCAATGATGACCGCTGCTATCGCAGCAAATACGGCAATTGCGTATGCCATGAAGCGATTACTGTACAAATATTTCTGGATAAATGGCTTTCGCAAGTTCCTCGATCCCTTCGGCCAAGCGCGGTCCCGGCCGTGACACGAGATCGGAATTGACATCGTAAACACGCTCGTTTTTCACGGCGGGCACATCTTGCCACGCATTTCGCGCGAGGATGTTTTCTTTTACGTTTTCAGCGTAGTCGCCGTACGTCGTGACTATCACATCCGGCTGCATGCTGACAACATCCTCTTCCGTAAACTGAACCCATCCTTCCTGATCGCCGGCAATGTTTTCCGCTCGAATGATCGTCAGCATCTCATCAATAAACGTATGCTTTCCTGCGGTAAAAAGATTGGCATCCACTTCCACCCAAACTTTTTGTTCGTTTTCCACAGCTTTTGCTTTTTCTGCAATTTCAGCCACTTTGGCTTTGATCTCTTCAATGATTTTATCGCCTTGATCTTTCGTTCCTGTCGCTGCTGCCATCATCTCAATCGCTTTGTATGCCTCTTCAAACGATGACGCATCATTTACCACAATAACGGGAATCCCCGCTTCACGCAGCTGTTCCAGCCCTTCAGATGAATTATGCGCATTCGATTCGTGCGCGAACACAACATCCGGTTCAAGCGAAATGATTTGTTCCAGATTAAATTCCATGCCGCCTACTTTTTCTTTTTCCAGCGCTTCTTCAGGATAATTGTCAAACTCGGATACGCCGACAATTTCGTCATTTAAGCCTAATGCAAACAGCGTTTCGGTATTGCTCGGAATGAGCGATACAATTCGCTCAGGCTTTGAATCGATCGTCACTTCCGCATCCACCGCATCTGCAATCGAAACCGGGAACGCCGATTCTACCGGATTCGCCTGTTCCATATCATCATTCGCAGCTTGTTCCGGCTCATCTGTTCCACCGCAAGCTGCAAGCGCAATCAATGCCAGCAATCCAGCGATTAAATATTGCAGCCATTTTTTCACAGGTATTCCTCTCCCTTTTTCTACCTTTTTTAAATGAAATAAATCACGCCATTTTTTTAAAAATCACCAAAAACATCAAAAAAAGTCCATCTTGAACGATGGACTGGATCAAACAACACCAATGAACGGGCGAGCATGCCGCCGCGTTTCCAATTCGTGCCGTTTCAACACCTCCATCCCCGAAGATTTGAAACATCGCGGACAAAGCAGGTCTCCTGACTTGCGCTTCATCTTACTTTGAGCCTTCCCATGCAAACGCCTTGCAGCACTTTTGCACAGTGGCATCCTCATTTCATCCGCGCTTACAGTTGCGGGGGCAGTTCTGGATTTTCACCAGATTCCCTTGCACTTTGTCCCATCCGTATTCAATTTTCAATCCTATACTTTCATCGTAGCGGAAATCACTGGCATTGACAAGAAGAACTTGCACAAATCTATCAAAACTTTTTGTTTAAAAAATGGCTAGTCTTGCATTTGCAGCATTTTAAGCAGCTGGCTTTTATTTGATGCAATATCAGCCAGCGTATATTGATCGAGCACTTCAAAAAATGCCCGAAGCGCTTCATTCAATACGCTTTTAAACCGACAGACAGGCGTCAATACGCATACATTCGCCTGGTTTGCATCAAAACAGTCAAGAAGGTAAAAATCTTCTTCCGTCCGGCGGACGACTTCGCCAATGTTGATTTCTTCTGGAGCTTTTTTTAAACGCACGCCGCCATTGCGGCCGCGTATCGTTTCAACGTACCCGAGTTTGCCCAACTCATGGATGATTTTTGTCAAATGATTTCTGTTTATTTTGTACGCTTCTGAAATTTCATTTATATTCGAAAGTCTGTCGCCGCTTCGAAGCGAAAGAAACAAGAGCACGCGCAGCGAATAATCAGTGTAGCTCGTTAATCTCATAAACTCCCTCTTTTCAAAACTAGCATTTGCGTTCATTTTAGCATCTCATAGGAAATATTACTATTTTGTGACGTTTAAATTACGGAATTGTGACAGCAATTGTTACGAATTTTTAAACATGCATTTAAAATGCACCTTTTTAATTCCAATAGGGGTATAAAAGAATTAGAAGAGTTTGCAGCAAGCCAGATTTGCATTGCTGCATGAAAAACGCCTTATCGCTTACAGCGCACGCGATCGCTTCATCGCACACGAATGCCGAACAAAAGGATAACAAGTTTGCTTCCGCACCCCTTTTCTTTTGTGCGAGTGAATCTCTTTGGATTCAACCAGCGAGGATAGTTTTCCATTAGTAGTTTCTATACTCGCTAATGGTTAACATAAAAAATTTTAAATTGAAAAACAGGAAAACTCCCCAACGACGAGGAGGTGAACCGATTGAAAACCGAATTCGAAACGAAGCAGCAAACCGAGTTCAAGCATGGCGAGGAAAAGCTTCCGGGAACGCTGATAGCGGTTCTGCTTCTCGGGATCGCAATGGTCGTTTCGTGGTTTGGCGCCTACGGGCTGTTTTTAAGTCGATAAAATGAAATGGATTACGGAGGGTTAAGCGATGCACTTGCACCGTTATGAAAAAATTTGGCTTGTTTTCGGCATCGGCTCGCTCGTACTGTTTTTACTTGTTTTAGGCTTTTCCGCCTTTTATAAAGGCATGCAGCCGCAAAGTGCAATTGAAGTTTGCGACCCAAACGAGCTGGAGAGAACAGAAGATTTTAAACCCGAAAACCTTGGAGTTACGAAAGTCGATGAAGGCAAATATATCGTGAACATGGTTGCTTCGGCATTCAACTATGACTTTGGAACCGATGAAGACGGAAAACCAGTTAGGAAAATTCGCATTCCAAAAGGATCTCAAGTCTTGTTCCAAGCGACAACCAAGGACGTCATACACGGTTTCCAAGTAGCAGGCACAAATGTGAACATGATGCTTGAGCCGGGGTTTGTCAGCCGGTATGAAACGAAGCTGGATAAACCCGGAGAATATACAGTCGTTTGCAACGAGTATTGCGGCGTCGGCCACCATCTCATGTTTGCAACCGTGGAGGTGTATTAAAGCATGCAGGAATTCCCATTGACTAAACCGCAAAAGAAATTATCGATGTCTTTTATGTACGTCGCCTTCATTTCACTTTTGATTGGCGGATTGATGGGCCTGTTGCAAGTCCTTGTCCGCACTGGCAAATTTACACTGCCGTTCGGAATTGACTATTATCAAGTTTTAACGGTTCACGGCGTCATTCTTGCACTCGTTATGACAACCTTTTTCATCATCGGATTTCAATACTCGATCATGGCAAAAACCGTCGGAATGACAGATAAACAGCGTCGGCTCGCTTGGCTCAGCTTTTGGGTCATGCTCGCCGGAACAATACTGGCAGCAGCCATGATCCTGCTCGGTCAAGGATCTGTATTGTATACGTTTTATACGCCGCTGCGCGCACACCCCATTTTCTACATTGGATTGACGCTTGTCATCGTTGGAACGTGGATTGCAGCCGGAATCAATTTCCGACAACTGTACTTGTGGAAAAAAGAGCATAAAGATGAAAAATCGCCGCTTCTTGCATTTATGGTGACGATCAACATGATTATGTGGTGCATTGCCACACTCGGGCTGGCGGCATCGGTTCTGTTCCATATTTTGCCTTGGTCGCTCGGCTATAAAGCAACGATTAATGTGCTATTGACGCGTACGCTGTTCTGGTATTTCGGCCACCCGCTTGTCTATTTCTGGCTGTTGCCTGCGTACATGGCCTGGTATGCAATTCTGCCAAAAATTATCGGCGGGAAAATTTTCAGTGATGGACTTGCAAGATTGTCATTCATCTTATTCTTAATGTTTTCGATTCCCGTTGGATTTCACCACCAACTAACCGAACCTGGAATCGATCCGCTGTGGAAATACATCCAAGTGACATTAACGATGGCTGTTGTCGTTCCAACATTAATGACCGCATTCTCTTTATTTGCGACGTTTGAAACAACCGGACGGAAAAAAGGGTATACAAGCCTATTCGGCTGGTTTAAAAAATTGCCTTGGAAAGATGCGCGCTTTTTTGCTATGTTTGTCGGCATGCTCTTCTTTATTCCAGGCGGAATCGGAGGAATTATTAACGCTTCCCATCAACTGAACCAAATGGTGCATAACACGGTATGGGTAACCGGACACTTCCACTTAACCGTTGCAACTGCCGTCATGTTAACGTTCTTTGCCATTGCGTATTGGCTCGTTCCGCATTTGACAGGACGGACGCTTACACCAGGCATCAACCGGTTGGGAATTATCCAAACGATCACATGGGGCGTCGGTATGCTGATTATGAGCGGCGCCATGCATATCGCCGGTTTGCTTGGCGCGCCAAGACGTTCAGCGTTCTCAATGTATGATGGCGGAGAACAAGTGACAACTTGGATTGGCTATCAAATCATGCAAGCGGTTGGCGGTGCAATTCTGTTCATCGGCATCTTATTGATGGTGTTTATCTTTATTCGACTGGCATTCTTTGCACCGAAAGGCGAACAGGAATATCCCATTGCAGAAGAAGAAGACCATGCACCGCCAACACCTAAAATTCTTGAAAACTGGAAATTGTGGATCGGCCTTACCGCTGCTCTCATTTTATTCGCCTACACAATTCCAGTAATTGATATTATACAACATTCACCGCCCGGATCCGAGCCTTTTGATTGGCCGGTCGGACGCTAAAGTGGCAAGCTGCTGGATTTCAATCCAGCAGTTTTTGTTTTCATTAAACCAAATAGAAATATTTATAGCTCACTCTGATTTCAGAATAAAGAAATTTTCACAAATAAATTCACCCTCATTTTTCAAATAAGCTTTCATTTCTGCAATGTCTTTACGTTTCGGATAACGCATCTATACACAAGATCGCTTTCTTTTATTTCTCTGTTGCATCTTTTGCATTTAGGCATTTCTCCAAACAAAAATATTCACCTCGATTCAAATCGTTGGCGGGCAAATTGCTTTTTTATTCTGCTGTTCATTCTGTCATCCTTAACAATCCGTTTAGCAAAATTTCATGGATTCATTTTGCTGGAAATCGAATTTCACGAATCCATTTTACCGCGCAGCCGACGGACATTTTTCGAAAAAGCGGCAGCAAAAATACTAAAATTCCTGCATTCCCAAAAGATTAAAATTCCCAAGTCTTCAAGAATGCATTTCCTATCAATCGTCAGCTTTTCAGCAAAAAACACACGCGGCTGCGTGTGTTTTTGCTGCTGTTTATTCATAGCGCAACGATTCGATCGGATCGAGCCGTGAAGCTTTATTGGCTGGCAAAATGCCGAAAACAACTCCGATTATCATTGAAAACAGGACGCCGCCGATGATCACGGGAAGCGAGATGAGCGGCGGCCAGCCTGCAAAGTAAGAGACGAGCGATGCCGCCCCGCCGCCAAGCAGCATTCCGATAAGGCCGCCAATCAATGTCAATGTAACGGATTCGACGAGAAACTGAAATAAAATTTGACCGCGTGTCGCTCCGACGGACATTCGAATTCCAATTTCACGCGTTCGTTCAGTAACAGAAACAAGCATAATGTTCATCACGCCAATTCCGCCGACAAGCAGCGAAACGCCCGCAATGCTTCCGATAATAATCGTCATAATCGTTGTAATTTGTCCAATGCCGGCGGCAATTTCTTCCATATTCATCACTTGATAAGCTTCGTCTGTATCGTGCATGCGATTCAGCAAATCAGCAGCTTTTTCGCCAGCAACCTGCAAATCATCAGCATTTTCAGCTTGAAGCATCACTTGGCTGTATTCACTTTTTCCAAAAATCGTTCGCCACGTTTTCCACGGCAAATACACTTCGTTTGCGCCAAATGAAAAAATTCCTGTCGGCTCTTCCAACACCCCAACAACTTCAACCGGCTGTGAAAAAATGTAAATGATTTGGCCAAGCGGACTTTTGCCATCAAATAGTTCTTCTTGAAATGAGTGGCTGACAACAGCGACCCGCTGGCCCGCCAAAAGATCAGCGGGAAGAAAACTTCTTCCTTGCTCTACATCGAGGCCATTGACATCCAAATAGGCCTGATTGATGCCGGTAATCGAAGCATCAATGACGTCTTCGCGATAGCGGGCATTCGCAAATTCCGAACTGAGAGCGACAACACTGCTCACTTCAGGAATTTTTTCCAGCGCTTGGATATCTTCTGAAGTAAACGGATTCACCAGCCAGGCATTCGGATTCGCCTGAAGCTCTTCTTCTGACGGCATATAAAAAAGCTCAATCGTATTGCCTTCCCCGACGATTTGCGATTTGAGCATCGCTTCGCCGCCTTGTCCGATGGCGACAACCGCAATCACCGAACCGACTCCGATAATAATGCCGAGCATCGTCAAAATCGAACGCATTTTGTGAGCGCGCAAAGAAGAAAGCGCCATTTTGATGTTTTCGATGACGTTCACGATTCGCTCACCTCGCGATTCGCTTCTTCTTCTTCTCCAATAAGCTTTCCGTCTCGAACAAAAACCGTCCGCTCGGCATAATCCGCAATTTCTTGCTCGTGAGTAACGAGTACAACCGTTGTCCCGTCCTGATTGAGCATCGCAAACAACTCCATAATTTGGGCGCTCGTTTTTGAATCGAGCGCGCCCGTCGGTTCATCTGCCAAAATAATCTTCGGCTGATTCACAATCGCTCGAGCAATTGCTACTCGCTGCTTTTGCCCGCCTGAAAGCTCATTCGGCAAATGGTTTGCCCGATCAGACAAGCCAACGCGGTGAAGAGCTTCCATCGCTCGTTCTTCCCGTTCTTTTCTTGGAACCCCGGCATATATGAGCGGCAGCTCTACATTTTTCCAAGCATTGAGGCGCGGAAGCAATTGAAATTGCTGAAAAACAAAACCGAGCGAACGGTTTCTTACACGCGCTAACGCAACTTCATCATACTCAGAAACCCGTTCGCCATTGAGAAAGTATTCGCCGCTCGTCGGCCGATCAAGGCAGCCGATAATGTTCATCAGCGTCGATTTCCCGGAACCGGAAGGCCCCATAATAGCGGTAAATTCTCCTTTTTTAATCTGAAGATCAATGCCTCTTAAAACATCCACCTGCTCTTTGCCAATCCTATAGCTTTTCACAATTGAAGCCAATTTGATCATTTGATGGTCACTTCCGAACCGTCTGCAACCTGTTCGCCTGGATCGACGATGACTAGCTCATCCGCCTCCACGCCTTCAAGAATTTCAATCTTCTCATCTGAAACAGAGCCGACTTTCACCTCGCGGCGTTCGGCTTTATTTCCATTGACGACAAATACATAATGGGCATCCCCGTCTTGTTTTACCGCTGTTAAAGGAAGAACTTTGGCTTTTTGTTCTTTCGTTTTTATCTCAATCAGCATTTGAAAGCCAGGCTTCAATTCGATTTTGTCCTCCACTTTGACTCGAATCGGATATTGAACGCCGCCGCTATCCATTTCAAGGCCTTCTTGCTGCTGCGGCAAATCCGCAACGAAACTGACAACGCCTTTCCACGACTTGTCAGGAACGGCGTCCGATGTCAGCGTTGCAGCTTGTCCTTTTTCAATCTTCAACGTATCATACTCTGAAATCGTTCCTTCTACAATTAAATGATCGAGCGAGCCTATCCGTATGATCGGCTGCTGTTCGAGCTGATTCGAAGCGAGCGCAGCTTGTTCATTGACTTCAACGACTTTGCCGTTGACTTCGCTTTTCACTACAAGCTCGGCGATTTGCTGTTCAATCACTTCTTTTTGAAGCTGCAACTGTTCTCGTTCAATTTCTGTCTGCTGCTGCTGAAGTTTAATCTGGTCCAATTCCGCTTGCAGCGCTTCATTTTCTTCATCGTCCTTTAATTGCTTTTCAAGATCTTTCCGTTTTGAAGCCAAATCGGACAGCTGCAAATTCACGGCTTGCATCTGCAGTTCATTTTGTTTTTTTTCAAGCATCAACTGTTTGTTCTCGTAACGAAGAAGAGGCGTCCCTTTTTCAACCGCTTCCCCTTCTTCGACGAGAATTTCTGTCACTTCGCCTTTTTCAGCCGAGAAATAAACCGTCTGCTCATTTTTCAATTTCAACTGCCCGGGCGTTAAGACCGTTTCAGCCAGGGATTCGTCCTGCAAAGCGGCCACTTCGACGCTGATATTGCTTTCAGCTTTTGTTTTCCATACGTTTAGCCCGATGAATAGCACAAGTATTGCAGAAACTCCGATTGCAATCCAAACTTTTTTGCTCATCTAATTAAACCCCTAAATTCGCACTAAAAGCAGCGCCAATCATTGAGAAAATCACGCCGATGACAAAAAATGCAATTGAAATAGTCCAGGCCAGCCCTTTCGAAAGCTCGCCAACTTTATGCAAGCCGATTGCTGACAAAATTACAACCCAAATCGAAAACACTTCTAAACTGTTAAAAATTCCGGCAGCAGCTCCTTCAACATTGATAAGCGAACCTAAACTTGTAAAAAACGTTTCTCCATCCCCCCCGAGGACAGCGGTCAGCGCTCCATTGATTAAAGTGCTGATGGCAGAAATGAGCATGATGTGGGTATTCATTGAAAACAGCTGCTGAAAGGTCGCTTCGGTGCGAGCGATTTTAATAATAATCCAGTAAATAAAACTGGAAATCAGAACCCCAAGTATCGGAGTAAACAAACCCGTAAAAATGATGCCGCCTTTCGTAACGGCTTCCACGCCAGGCAGTTCTCTCACTTCTTCCGGCAATTCAATGCCAAGTGACAGAAGCCATGAACCAATCACAGTTATAATCGTAACAATTATCATTGCGCCCCAAATGGCAGGCCTTTGTTTGATGCGCTCAAATTGTTCGGTTGGACTAAGAATGATTCCAAAAAGCGATGGCTTTGCGCCATTTTGTCTTTCTTCAGACAACGGATTCATCTCCTTTAATATATTAAAAATCAAATCTATTCTAACGTATTTCGTTCAATTGTACGATATGTTTTTTAAAAATTTTTTCACATTTCGTAAAGATTTTGTAAATCCAGCAAACAATCATCGCTTCTTTCCATGCTGGATGCGCGTTTCAAGGCTGTACATGCTCCAATGCATCTGAAAGTGCGCTTGAAAGATTGACAAAACCATCACCGGGAACACGCCATCACTTCCTGATTAAATTTGGATCTCGCTGTAGATGAAAATAAATGTTGCGACAACAAGTACGACGCCTGCGACAATCAACACTTTGGAATCTGATTTTTGGCCTTTCGTTTTCGCAAAAAAACGCTTCATCATGCCAAGAACAATCACAACGATGCCAAGTGCATAGCCTGACGACAGCGGAACTTGCGGAAATTGAAACAAAACAATTAAATAATAGACCGCCGCGATAAAAACAGCCGTAAAAAAACCCGCAATGCCTGTATACATCACGTTCCCTCACCTCAATTTAAAATGAACCAGCCGATTTCGCGCTTTTGAAGTTCTTTTATTGGCTAAAAATAAGGACTCGCCCCTTTAAAGATTCGATCAGACGAAATGCGTTTAAGGCATTGCCCCCATTCTTCGAATCAAAGCGCTTCATAGCCTCAAACGGCAGCATTGCCTCTTCAGCAAGCAAACATTCAAAAATACATTTTCAATCAAGCGGTTTGATTCTAAATTAAACATGCAAGACCGATGCGCAAACGCACCAGCAACCCTTCAAGCCTCTTCAACCCAGACAGCGTTTTAAAAATGCTACGAAAAAGAAGGCCTGCTGTTCACATTCATTTCAACCTTCGCTTTCTTGCGCTTTCATTGAATGCAGAACGTGAAACCTTAGAAAACAACAATCTCTTGTTTCAGGCCGGCCGCGCGTGTTCTGTCAAATGATGTCATCACGGCGCATGGGCTATGTCAAAAAGAAGATTCGGAAAGTTCGATTGGAATGGATTGCGCGGCATCGAATTCCATCCCTATATTCTACGAGCCGATGATTGGCCTTTATGCTTTCAACATACGTAAAAAGAACCCATTTTCCTGCGACATCAAAACGGGGTTTGCATGCGTCAAAATCTCATGTTCCGCTCGTTCCTTTTTCACTACCCTTTTATTCTATGATAATCTGAATCAGCGAAATATAGGTGTTTATACCTAAAACAATAAATGAACCGCTCAAAATCGAGCGGTTCAAGCATGGAAATCTTGGCCGGATAACACTTTTTTTACATAGCCGCAGCGTATGACAAAATCGCCAAAATGTTCATCAGGCTGTTTCTCTTTTGCATAATGATTGATAATCGGCTGCAATGCTTCGATAATTTCTGATTCTCCTGCATTTTCGCGATACAGCTTATTCAGCCTTTCACCGTTAAAACTTCCGCCTAAATACATGTTGTATTTCCCCGGCGATTTTCCAATAAACGCAATTTCTGCAAGAGCGGGGCGAGAGCAGCCATTTGGACAGCCTGACATTCGGATCACAACTTCTTCATCCGGCAGCCCAGCATCAGCAAAAAGCTTTTCAAT
Organism: uncultured Caryophanales bacterium; assembly: GCA_937983115.1. GTDB lineage: Bacteria > Bacillota > Bacilli > Bacillales > UBA6769 > Pueribacillus. Next base: position 40,997 of record CALKAO010000071.1, on the reverse strand, counting down.
TTTATCGAGCAGCGTTGGCAAATAGCGTTCCGATTCCGCTTTAGCCAATCCGCATGTCGGCAGAGCGACACAGGCCATCGAATGTTTCCTTAAAGGGGAATGCCGTTTGCGATTCGCAAGGCCGCAGCTTTCAATCAATGCCTCAATCGCATCTTTTTTGTCTGGCGAAACATTTGCGATGATGACATTTTGATTTGGAGTGAGCCGGAAATCGCCTTGATGCACGGCGGCAATTTCGCGCAATCCTGTCATTAAAGGATAATCATCAAAATCGCGAATGCGGCCATTTTCCACAAACAATGTGTAATGCCAGCTGCCGCCGCTGCCCTCAGTCCAGCCATAGCGGTCGCCATTGTGCAAAAACTGATACGGACGCTTTTCTTCTAACGTCCAGCCTAATCGTTTGTGAAGTTCGTTGACAAACCAGTCGAGTCCGCGATCATCAATCGTATATTTAAAACGCGCGTATTTTCTGACGGAGCGATTGCCAAAATCTCGTTGAATGGCCACGACTTTTTCGGCGACTTCGACCATTTTTTCAGCTGGACAAAATCCTATTGCGCTTGCCAATTGCGGATAAGTGTACGGATCGCCGTCGGTCATGCCCATGCCGCCGCCAACAGCCACATTAAAGCCTGCGAGCCGGCCATTTTCTACAATTGCGATAAATCCTAAATCTTGCGAGTAGACATCAATATCATTTGAAGGGGGCACAGCGATGCCGATTTTAAATTTTCGCGGCAAGTAAACGTCTTTGTAAAGCGGTTCTTCACTTTCTTTTGTCGACACGACTTTTTCGCCGTCCAGCCAAATTTCATGGTAGGCGTTCGTCTGCGGAGACAGATGTTCGCTCAGTTTTTTCGACCATTCATATACTTCAGCGTGAATGTGCGATTGATGCGGATTCGGATTGCACATCACATTGCGGTTGACATCGCCGCATGCGCCGAGCGTGCTTAATAATGCTTCATTGATTTGCTGAATCGCTGTTTTCATGTTCCATTTTAAAACGCCATGAAGCTGAAACGACTGCCTTGTCGTCAGCCTTAGCGATCCGTTTGCATATTTTCGTGCAAGTTCATCTAAAACAAGCCATTGCTCGGGCGTCGCCACACCTCCGGGGGCGCGGACGCGAACCATAAATTGATAGGCGGGCTCAAGTTTTTGCCGCTGCCGCTCAATGCGCAAATCGCGATCATCCTGCAGGTAGCTGCCATGAAATTTTAACAGGCGATTGTCATCATCTGGTATGCCCGCGCTTACTGGATCTGCCATAGTCTCTTTCAACGTTCCGCGCAAATAATTGCTTTCTCGTTTTATCCGCTCAACATCGCTTGGCGGCCCTTCATGTTCCATCAGCCGTTTGTTTTTTTCCAAAATGCCCTTCTCCTTTCTCATGTTAGTAGACGTCCCGCTGGTAGCGTTTTTCTTTTTGCATTTGCATGATGTATTCTTTTGCAGCGTCTTCGCCCATCCCTCCTTCATTCATCACAATGGACAGCAGCGTTTGATGAACGTCTTTTGCCATATGCTTCTCGTCACCGCATACATAAACAACCGCTCCATCCTGCAGCCACGCATACAATTCCCTGCTTTTCTCAAGCATGCGGTGCTGCACGTAAATCTTCCGGGAGGCGTCGCGTGAAAATGCGAGATCAATCCGCGATAAAACCCCTTGTTTCAGCCAGCGCTGCCATTCAACTTGATAGAGAAAATCGGTGACAAAATGCTGATCTCCAAAAAACAGCCATGATTTTCCTTGCGCTCCGATTTCTTCCCGTTCCTGCAAAAAAGCGCGAAATGGCGCGATCCCTGTACCAGGCCCAATCATAATGATTGGGGCATCCGCATCCGCAGGAAGACGAAAATTTGAATTTTCATGCACATAGACGGGAACTGTGTCGCCTTCCTGCAGACGCAGCGCACATTGTCCGGAGCAAACTCCAAAACGCTCGCGGCCGTGTGCATGAAAGGCGACTTTGCCAACCGTTAAATGCACTTCTTCCGGATACGCTTTTAAACTGCTGGCAGCCGAGTAAAGGCGCGGCGGCATTTTGCGCAAAATGCTCACAAACTCTTTTGCCGGAATATCAAATAGTGAATAATCCCGAATCAAATCGAGCAAATCCCGCCCGTGCATATAGTCTCGTACCGCCTGTTCATTTTCGACGAGCTCGCTTAATCCAGATGCGCCAGGAGCAAGCGGCAGCGCTTTTTCCAATAGCGGTTTCGTCAACACTGTAATTTCAAAATGACGGCGCAATGCTTCTTCAAGCGGCCTTTCTTCGCCTTGGCTGTTAATCGCGACAGGCTCTTCCGGATTCCATTTCATTTCCGCAATCATTGCATCAACGAGTTTTGAATCGTTTTCTTTCTTACTTCAAAATGCAAATGCGAGCCTTCCAAAGACAATTCGATATGGCGCGTTTCTTTGTTTGACCCCCGGCCGTTTAAATTAATGTTTTCCAGCACTTCTGCATAAAAAGGGTTTTTTCTTGAATATGCTGCTGTCTGGACAGCTGTTTCAGCGATAACAGAAACGGACGGGCTTTGGACCGTCTGCTTTTTTCCGATCGCATCAGTGACCATTCGAAACCATTCGGCTGCCGGTTCATCATAATCGATGTCGCAATCAACTCGCGGACAAAGCGGGGTCGCTCCCAACTCCCGCAGCCGCTCATCAAACTCTTTGCCGGTCTGGCAAAAAAATTCATACGATCGATCGCCCAATGATAAAACCGAATAGTGCAAATCATGCAATTTCGGCGCTCGTCTGCTGTTTAAAAATTCATAAAACAGAATCGCGTTGTCAGGCGGATCCCCTTCTCCATGCGTACTGACAATGATCAGCAAATAACGTATTTTTTTTAATGCGCCATGCTTAAATTCTTCCATGGAAACAAGCGTCACATCGACTGTTTTTTCTAATTTTTGAGCAAACTCTTTCGCCAGCCGTTCCCCATTTCCTGTCTGAGAACCGTAAAGGATCGTCACTGCCAGCTTCTCTTTGGCATCGTTTTGGCCTTTCAACGCTTGCTGTTCCGGATTTTTCAGCGCTGCATTTGCCAACGCTGCCAAATATCCGCTTAACCAGACTTGTTGAGAGGCAGACAGTTTTGTCAGCAAATCATTCAATATTTTTGTTTGCTCTTCAGTAAACGGACTGTTTTTCACTTCAAGATGCACCATAATCTCCCTCACAAATGTTTTCTCATATGTTCATCAGCGCGCAGCCTTTCAGTCTTTGTTCCAATTGCTGGATGCTTCATCGAAAGCAGAAGCGATTGCATCGCGAATTTGCTTCGCCAGCGATGGATTTGTTCCGCCCGTTGAAACCGATATGTTGATGTCTCCCCGCGCAAATGAAGCTGGAACGATGAAATTTCCGGCTTTTCCATCGCTTGCAACGTTGACCAGCTGGTGTTGATGGCAATGCATGGCGATCAAATGATTTAAACCGTCATCGTTTGTTGCTGCAATGACGATGAATGCATCTGCCAAATCACGAATATGAAAACATTTCTGCCGCCACGCAATCCGCCCTTCATTCACCCATTTTGCCAATTGGCCAGTAAGCTTCGGACTGACGACGGTAATGTCTGCTTCCGTCTCAAGCAGCGATTTCACTTTTCGCGCTGCAATCCGCCCGCCTCCGATGACAACAGCTTTTTTGCCTGAAAGTTGAAGCACGACTGGATAGCCTTTCACAAAAAACCCCTCTCTTCTTTTGCAACAGCTTCAGCAACTCTGTTTGCTAATACGCAAATGATGTTTTCATGAAAATGCAAATGGCTGCAGAGAAAAATGGTTCGGTTAAAACCGTCCAACTGCTTCATTCGTTCCTGCAATCGGTGCATTAAAACACCGGTAAACAGCAAATAGGGAATAACAAAAACCTGTTTTGCTGAAGGTTCAAGAACAGAAGCCAATCCGGTTTCAAAATCCGGTTTGCAAGCGGCGAGATAACAGGTCTTTACATTTGCCAACCCTGTTTTTTGCTTCAAGCGCTGTTCAATTTCATGAAAATCATATTTGATTTGTGGATCGCTGCTCCCTCTTCCAACGAGCAGAACGCGCGCATCCTGAGCAATCGCATTTTGCTTTTGCAGCATCCGTTCCAGGAGGATTTCAATCATCTCATCATTCACGCCAAGCGGACGTCCATACGTGAACGAAATCTTTGGAAATTTCCGCTGCAAACGGCTTAATTGCTGCGGAATGTCGCATTTGGCGTGTCCCGCCAACAACAGCAAAAATGGAACGGCGGCAATCCGAGTAGCGCCTCGTTCAACGCAGCGCTTCACGCCTTCTTCAAGCGAGGGGGGCGCCAGTTCAAGAAAACAATATTCCTGAATCGGAATCTCAATGGAAGCCATGCATTTTTTCATAAATTCACAGACTTGCGCCTGCGCTTCTTTCATCCGGCTGCCGTGGCTGATATACAAAACGGCTTGCATCAAGCCTCACGCTTCCTTAAACAATGGCTCGCTTTCCTTTTCAAACCAAGCAAGCTCATTGTGAAGTTTCGCCACTTCGCCGATGATAATGATGGCGGGATTCGCCATCATGCAGGCTTCCGCCTGTTCCGCAATCGTATCAAGCGTGCCGACGACGGTTTTTTGCGCGCTTGTCGTCCCCCACTGGATTACCGCTGCAGGCGTGTTTTTGTCGCGTCCATGCTTTTTCAGCTGCTGGCAAATTGGCGCCAAATGTTTCATCCCCATATAAATGACGAGCGTATCCGACGCTTTTGCCGCGTTTTTCCATTGAATGCCGCCGCTTTCAGACATACCGTGATGTCCTGTCATTACGGTAAACGAGCTGCTGTATTCGCGGTGGGTAACTGGAATGCCCGCATACGCTGGAACCGATATGCCGGCTGTAATGCCAGGAATGATTTCATACGGAATGCTATGCGCCCGCAAAGCTTCGGCTTCTTCCGCGCCTCTTCCAAACACGAACGGATCGCCGCCTTTCAGCCGTGTAACAATTTTCCCGTTTTTAGCATGTTTCACTAAAAGTCGATGAATCGTTTCCTGTTTCAACGTATGAAAGCTGGGCAATTTTCCGCAGTAGATCATTTCTGCGGAACGTTTCGCATAACCAAGCAGCTCATTATTGACGAGCCGATCGTATACAATGACATCCGCTGCTTGAATCGCTTTTAATCCTTTCACTGTGATCAACTCCGGATCACCTGGACCGGCGCCGGCGATATACACTTTTCCATTATTCATGCTGCTTCCTCCAAATGATCGATTTTTCGGCCAAATACGAAATGATTTTTTCAGCGGCTTCATCGACAGACAATTTATTCGTCTCAATCACAAGCTCGGGGTTTACAGGCGCTTCATACGGCGAGCTGATTCCTGTAAAATCAGGGATTTCGCCATTTCTAGCTTTTCGATACAATCCTTTCGGATCGCGCTTCTCGCATTCTTCAAGCGGACATTTGACATACACTTCGATAAATTCCCCTTCATGAAAGAAATGCCTTACGGTCAAACGATCGTCTTGAAACGGAGAAATAAACGCTGTGATGACAATTTGGCCGCTGTCGACAAACAGTTTCGCCACTTCGCCAATGCGGCGGATGTTTTCTTTTCGATCGGCTTCGCTAAAACCCAACCCTTTGTTTAAACCGTGGCGAATGTTATCCCCGTCAAGCACATAGCTTCGCACTTGCAATTCATGCAATTTTGCGTCAACGGCTTTGGCCAGCGTCGATTTCCCTGAACCTGACAAGCCCGTCAGCCAGATGACTGCGCTTTTGTGCTGATTCAACTGCTGCCGATCGCGTTTTGTAATCGCTGATTGATGCCAGGCAATGTTTTTTGTCATTTGTGCATCATTCGCTCCTTTTCCATTTCTTTCATGCCTTCAATTAAGACGTCGATCACTTCTTTGCGGCTAAACGCTTCCGGCGGCCGCTCACCTTTCCGCAGCATTTCTCTGACTTTCGTCCCGGATAACATGAGACGGTCGCTGTTGCCATGCGGGCATGTTTTCGAGGAAGCGACATTTTCGCATTTTGCGCAATAAAAACTATGTTCGAATTTTAAAATTGTCATTCCCAGTTCATCTTCCACGCTGCCAATCAGCTGCTGAGCGCCATACGTGCCGTAATAATTTCCCACGCCGGCATGATCGCGTCCGACAATAAAATGGGTGCAGCCAAAATTTTTGCGCACAATCGCATGAAAAACCGCTTCGCGAGGCCCTGCGTATCTCATCGCCGCCGGAAAAACGGCTAGCAAAACACGCTCTTTCGGATAGTAGTTTTCCAGTAAAACGTGATAGCTTTTCATTCGTATCGATGCGGGAATATCATCGGATTTCGTATCGCCGACAAGCGGGTTGAAAAATAAGCCGTCAACAATTTCAAGCGCTGATTTTTGAATGTATTCATGCGCGCGATGGACCGGATTGCGCGTTTGAAAACCGACAATCGTCTTCCAGCCCCGTTTCGCAAATTGCTCTCTCGTCTCCAGCGGATCAAGATGAAACTGGGCGAACGGCTTTTCCGGACGCTTTATGAGTTGAACGGGACCGCCCACATAAACGTTTCCACGTTTAAAAAGCCTGGCGACGCCGGGATGCTTCCGATCATCGGTTCCATAGACAAGCCTGGCTTCGCGAATTCTGTCTGGCCGATACATTTCATGCACATCTATGACCCCATACACGATTCCATCATGAGCCAATTTGACCCGATCCCCAATTGCAATCGTTTCCGCGGCCTGTTCTGTAATTGGAAGTGCAATCGGAAGGCTCCAAATTTCGCCATCGGCCAATCGCATATCATGAATGACCGATTCATAGTCTCTCTGCCCAAGAAAACCGTCCAAAGGGCTGTACGCTCCATTTGCGATTAATTCCAAATCGCTAAGGGCGATCGGATCGATTTCGATTTGTTTATCAATCGTTGAAACTGGCAAACTCAAATTTATTCTGTGGATTAATTGTCCTCCATGCGGCTGAATTCCGCTCATTTCGTCTCCCTCCAATTCCTTGATGATGGCGGGCCATGCAATCCGCATTCTGTTTTTGCCGTGTTTGCCCAGCGGCCGGAGCGAAAATCGTTTGGATCAGCTGCAGGCACGGTGCATTTTTCACAGCCGATGCTCGGATAGCCCTGATCGTGAAGAATGTTATACGGCAAACGATGAAGCTCGATATACATCCAAACTTCTTTCCATGTCCAATGAACAAGCGGGCAAATTTTAACCGCTTTAAATTTATCGTCTTTGTTTAAATAATTCGTGCTCCGCCTCGAAAGCGACTGTTCACGGCGCAAGCCGGAAATCCAAGCTTTCACGCCTTTCAAGCGGGCATGAAGCGGTTCAATTTTCCGTAGATGGCAGCAGAGATTGGGATCTCGCTCCCAAAGCCGGGCGCCGTACTTATCCGCTTGTCCTTCCAGCGTCAAATCCGGCTTCACCTTTTCAATCTTCAAAAGCGGATATTTCGCTTTCACTTGTTCAATCAATGAATACGTTTCGCGAAAATGAAGATCGGTATCTAAGAAGACGATCACCGCATCTTTTTTTACTTTGCTGATCAGATCAATCAGCACAATGCCTTCCGCTCCAAAACTGCATGCATACACAATGTCATTTCCGTATTCGGCATACGCCCATTTCAATACGTCGAAACTGTCTTTAAATTGACTTTCAAGCTTAGCTGCTAAGCCATCGTCCCATTCTGCATGCGTCAGCATCCGATTCCCTCCTTTGAAACAAAAAAGACGGCTTTCATTCCAGCCTTTGCCGGAACGATAAAGCCGCCTCTAGTTGTCTAGTCAGCGCTATTTAATTCTCACTTTTTCATTTTTTTCAAGCTGAACAACTTTTCCATCCTGAACGATAATCGTAATCGAACCATACGCAAGCGATTGCAGCATCTCATCCAGCTGCTTCATCAGTTCCTGTTTTTTCATCAGCAGCCCCCTTTGAACGAAGACTTACTAAAAGCACTTTTCATATCTACTTACTAGGTTTTAACGGTTGCATTTATCTTATCTTGTTTTTTCCAATAAATCAAGACCTAAAAATAAAATATTTTTGTAAGCCTTACGGCCTCATAAAAAGAATGTCTTTTAGAAAATAGGCAAAAGCCATTGGCGCCAGCCGATGGCGGCGCTCCCTCCATCGAAGCAAAGCGGAGCGCGGCTCCCATCAGGATGGGTCGAAAAAGCATAAAAACGCTGAAGACTCCCATAATAAGAAAAAACTTAGGAGGTTGGCACCAATGGCAAACAGCAAGAACCGAAAACAGGCCGAACGGGCGCCGCAAAAAAATTTTGATGCAGCCGATTATCAAGCCCAATCCCAATCGTCATCAGGACTGGCTGCAACTCATGAACAGGTGGGCGACGCGTTTGCTGAGGGAACGGTGGACAACGGGAAGAACAGCCGCATCCAAAACAAGGCGGCGCATCGCAAACAATAAAATAATCGGAGCGCATCAACAAGCGCTCCTGATTTCTCCGCTTTTATCCATCCGAGTTCGCCATACCGCTCGCTTAAAAGCCCGCTCGATCACTTTTTATACGTATCCAGCTTATTGCGAATGGCATAGATCGCTGCTTGAGTGCGATCATCAACTTGTAGTTTTTGAAAAATGTTGCTCACATGGGTTTTGACGGTTTTAATTCCAATAAACAATTCATCGGCAATGTCTTGATTCGATTTTCCCTGCGCGATGAGCGCGAGCACTTCCCGTTCCCGCTCCGTCAACGCATCATGCAGCAGCGGCTGGTTCATTTTGCGATAGCGCGCCATCATTTTTCCGGCCACTTTGCTTTCGAGGACTGGCTCGCCTTTTGATGCAGCCCGTATCGCATCGGCAATTTCAGACGCTTTGGATGTTTTCAGCAAATAGCTTAATGCTCCCGCTTCAATAACCGGATACACTTTTTCATCATCGACAAAACTTGTCAACACAATGACTTTTGTTTCCGGCAGATGCTTCGTGATTTCTTTCGTCGCTTCGATGCCATCCATCTCATCCATGACTAAATCCATGAGAACAACATCCGGTTTGAGCGATTTCGCCAATTCGATTCCTTGCTTTCCATTGCTCGCTTCCCCAACGACTTCAATGTCGTCCGCCGTCGCCAAATAAGCGGCAAGCCCCATTCTGACCATCTCATGATCGTCCACTAACAATACGCTAATCATCGCGATCCCTCTTCTTTGCATCTTTTCTGTTTACAATCGGCACTTTCACTTCAATTTCAGTCCCTTTTTGCGGCCGTGAAAAAATCTCGATGAATCCGCCAATTTCATTCACTCTTTCAACCATTGTGCGCAGGCCGTAAGATGACATTTTCTGGTCATCAACGTTAAAGCCGACTCCGTTGTCCGTGATTTTTAATCTCACTTGATCGTTTGCCTTATAGAGAAGAAGCTCAATTTCGGTTGCTTTTGCATGGCGAAGAATATTGGAAATCGCTTCCTGAATGATTCGAAATAAATGATCTTCGACCCCTTTTGACAGATCGGAAATTTCTTCGGCTTGCCAGGAAATTGAAAAATGATGCTTGGATTTTAATTCTTCCAGCAAGTGATCGATGCCTTCCTTTAATTTTTTCCCTTCCAGATGCGTGGGCCGCAAATGGAGAAGCAGCGCCCGCATTTCCGATTGGGCTTCGCTCGCCATTCGTTCAATCGCTTTAATTTGCTTGCTTGCTTTTTCAGGCTGTTGTACAACCGTCTTTCCAACGGCAGACGTCATCATGGAAATCGCAAATAATTGCTGGCTTACTGCATCGTGAAGTTCGCGCGCAAGCCGCTGTCTTTCTTCCGTAATCGCTGCCTGTTTAAGCGTTTCATTCCATTCCGCTTTTTCTGACGATAAGCGCTGCAAAGACGCCACTTGATCTTCGACTCGCTTCGCCATTTCGTTTAAATGCATGCCCATTCGCCCAATTTCATCGTCGCCAACATCCGGCAAGCGGTGCGTGAAATTGCCGCGCTCAAAAGCAAGCGTTCCTTCCGTGATGACTTCCAGCCGTTTTTTCACATGGTTGCCGTAAATATAGCCGCCAATCGCGCCGACTGCAATCGGGATAAGAATTAGCAGCAAAACAACAGGAAGCCCCCATTTGAATTGCTTCAAAATGTACAAGAGCTCTTTCGGCCGATCGCTAAAAAGCAGCAGCAGCAATGCGGCGGTCATCATCAGGCAAAGAACGATTGCAATGCGGACAAATTGCCATTGAATGCTTAAGAGCCGTTTTCGCTTCATCATAAATACCTCACATTTACGTCACCGATTAAAAGCGAAAGAACCAGTTTCACTTTTTTCGATGCCTCATGATACCCGTCTGATTGAATCGAGATGCTGCAGTTCACGCCGCTTTCGCCTTGCCCAAAGATTTCAAGATCCCCCAACAGCACGGACGCGTCAACACTGGCGTGCAAATCATAAGGAACATAAATGTCAATATCTCCGATCCATTCATTGATGATGATGACGGTCTCGCCGTTTTGAAGAATCGCCTTTGTCAGATCGATTTTCACGCTGCCGACCACTTGCTGAATGGTTAAATCTTCAAGTTCAAAACGCGCATCGGTATAATGAATTTCCCCGATTAACGTTCTCCTTATTTTTTTTGCGTCTGTATGTGTATGAAAGGACGGGCCTGTTTCGCGTCGGCCGGCAGAACCATCTTTTTTTATCATTTGATAGCCAAAATAAAGGCACAAGCCGGCGATGATCAGCCCAAATATATTAATCTTAAAAAATAAAATTACGGCGAATCCAAACGAAATCCATGCTAGAAAATGATTGCGCCGATAGAAGTGAAGGCCGATGGCAACCAAAATCACTGGCAATAAAACCCGGCTGATGAACGCATGGATCTGCAAACTATTTATCAAAATGATGACGCCAATCACAAGAATGGCCAGCCCGATGTAACGATTCGTCTGAATTTGCATCGTGTCCTCCCTTCACTTCTATCGCTGCAGCATGTTTTCAGACGGCCATCGATGAAGATGCCCGTCTGTGATATAAAATCGATTGAAATGTTGGCGCATCCATCGCCTATCAGGAAAACGCCGAACGATTTTCCATTCATCAGCAATTGGAACGCATATCAAAAAAAACGTTCAACAAAACTATAACACATTACTGCTTTAATTTTTGCAATTCTTTTTCTACCGCTTCTTTCTGCTCCAGTTTTGCCATATGCAGATCATACGAATTTTGCATATTTTTTAAAGTGGCGCGATGTTCCATTTCCAGTATTTTTTCTTCAATGCGCGCAAAGCCTGCAAAAATTCGCTCGCATTCCAGCGTTGCAAACGCATCGCTCATTTTTTCTCTCGCTTTGGCCGCTTCCGCTTTTGCTGCTGCGGCATGTTTGCGGTCTTTTAACAGCTGATAGCGTTCTTTCATTTCATTTAACTGTTTCATTAACTGCTGCTGCTCTTTTACAGCTTCTTCATAGAGTTTTTCATATTCTTCAGCTTGCTTTTCATATTGCAGCTTGCTGTGAAGCGCTTGTCTTGCAAGCTCTTCTTCACCCGCTTCGACTGCAAGCTGTGCTTGGCCGGTCCGTTTAACGATCATCTCTTTGGCTTCCTTCGCCTGCTTCTGAAACTTGTCTGCAAGCGCTTTTTGCTTCGCAGCCGCTCGTTCCGCCTTCTCAATTTCAGCTTCCATATCGCGCAAATACTGTTTCAGCATCATGACTGGATCTTCCATTCCATCCATCCATTCATGAATCATCGCCGTCGTAAAATCCCGAATTCTTTTCAACACCATATCCATCCTCTCCTATTCTTTCATTTTTTTATTCCATTCCATGTCAAATGGATCTTCGTATACAGATGAGGAATTTCCTTGAAACGTCAGCTTGTCATGCAGCGCATCGCGCCCATGATCGCGCTTCAGCATTTGATAGCCAATATAGATGAAGGCTAATCCCAGCAGCAATCCAAACAAAACATGAAACCCGCCTGCCAGCAGCAACAGTCCAAACAGCAGGGCAGCGATCCCGATGGTTTTCTGCTTTGACGTTTCCGCCTTCTTTATTTTGTTCATTGCAAATATGATGATGAGCAAAGCCAGCAAAAATCTAAACAGCCAGCCTAAACCGAGAACATTTAAAAAAAGCAACACGCCAATCAATAGGAGCATCATTCCGAAAAACTTGCCCATCCCAGGTTCACCTCCCTTGCCTCTCGCTTATCTTTTATGTTAACGATCAGAAATACGATTCATAACAAGCTGCAGATTGGTTTTTTTCTACGTCTTTAGTCTGATTCTCAAACAAAAAAACCTTCATCTGAAGGCTTCAGATGAAGGCATATCCCTCTATTAAGACAGTCTTTTTGCACCTAAATAACGCGGTTTCCAATAGCTGTTGTTTAAATTTGCAATCGTGACGCCTGTTGATGAACCGGAATGGATAAACTGATTATTTCCGATATAAATTCCAGCGTGAGACGGGCCAGAGCCGGACGTGTTAAAGAATACGATGTCTCCAACTTGAGGGCTGCTTACTTTTGTTCCTTTGCTCCACATGGAAGCAACCGTTCTCGGAAGTGAAATTCCGTGCTCTTTGAAGACATAGTAGATCAATCCGCTGCAGTCAAATCCTTTTGGCGAAGTTCCTCCCCACACATATGGAACACCGATGTATTTTTTTGCCGTGTTTACAATGGCGGAGCCGTTGGCCGCGGCTTGTGCTTTATTAGGCGACGATTTTGCTGTTGAAGCTTTTACAGGGTTTTTTAATGCTGCAAACGTTTGCGGACCTGCAATCCCATCCACTCTTAATCCGTTGTCTCGCTGAAATGCGCGCACAGCGCGTTCTGTTTGAGAACCAAAAATCCCGTCAACCGACGACTGATAATAATGAAGCTTTTTTAATTGCGATTGCAAATCCCTCACCGCTTGTCCGCGGCTTCCATAACGGAGCAGGGCCTGCTGCTGTGCAGCTGCCGGCGAGCCGTACAGCGCAGATAAAGTTTGCGGACCTGCAATGCCGTCTACTTTCAAACGATGTTTGCGCTGAAAGTCAATGACCGCATTTCTCGTCAACGGCCCATATATGCCATCCACATTTGACGTATAGTGGCGGCGCGTTTTCAGCTCTTTTTGCAGCTTTGACACCTCTGCCCCGCGCGAACCGACTTTTAAGATTTGATTCACTTTATATTCTTGCGAAGCCGAAGCAATGTTTGCATCAAAATCTACAACATACGACGCAAACGTAAACGAACTCGCTAACGCAATCGATACAGTAACTTTTTTAAAATAGTTTTTTCTTAAAGAAGATGACATGTTAATATTCCCCCTAGATGTTCCAATCATGCTGTCTTTCTATCATTCTACTGACTAATCTTACAAAATTTGTATTTCAAAATTATTTTTTCAAGATTACAATTTGGTAACAAGTGCGTTTCATGCTACACTGTAAGTGTTGAGAGAATTCGATGAATAGAAAGCAGGGGAACGGATGATAAAAGCGATTATGTTTGATCTGGATGATACGCTTTTGTGGGATGCCCGAAGCGTAGATGAAGCTTTTCATGAAACTTGCAAAGCCGCAGCAGAAAGCTATCCGCTGAACCCGAAAGAACTGGAGCGGGAAGTGAGAAAAGCGGCGCGCGAATTGTATGCTTCCTATGAAACCTATGAGTTTACAAAAATGATCGGCATTAATCCATTTGAAGGGTTTTGGGGAAAATTCCGGGATGATGCAGAAGAGTTTCGCAAACTGGCAAACATTGTTCCAACATACCGAAAAGACGCCTGGACAGCAGGCTTAAAAGCGCTTGGCATCAATGATGAGGAACTTGGCGCAAAATTAGCCGAATTGTTTCCAAACATCCGCCGAACGAAACATTATGTCTATGAAGATGCGTATCCAACGCTTGATGAACTCAAACCAAACTATCAATTGCTCCTATTGACGAACGGATCGCCAGATTTGCAGACGGAAAAACTGTCCGGCGTTCCGAAACTGCAATCGTATTTTGACCATATCGTCATATCCGGAGGATTTGGGCGTGGAAAACCGGATGTTTCACTCTTTCAGCATGCGCTGGAATTGCTCGGCGTAAGCAAAGACGAAGCGATCATGGTCGGCGATAAATTAACGACGGACATCCTTGGCGCCAATCACACGGGGATTGCATCAGTCTGGATTAATCGCGACAATAAACCGCGCGATGAACACATCGTTCCTGATTACGAAATCACCTCGCTCACTGAACTTTCTGGCATCATAAAAAAGAAGTAAGCAGAGGGCCGCTGTCATTCCCTGCTTACTTCTTTTTTCTTTTTTCGTTTCCAATAGAGCCACAGCGCTGCAGCAATTAAAATCACCGGCAAAACTAAAGGCGAAAGCCCAACAGCAATCACCATCGCACCTGATGCAAACGCGAACATCGCATCAATGGTCGAAACAAACAGTTGTTTTGCCCGGACCCATGTGTTAGAATCCTGCAAGCCGAGTTCGCCGAGCTCCTGTTTTCGTTCGGTAATTAAAATCGTCACCGTGGAAAAATCTGTTGCATTTTTTAGATAATTTAACCGGCCTTCAAGCTGTTCAATCTCTTCTTGAACGCTGCCGATCTCCTTGGAAATTTCAAGCAGATCTTTCGTTTCATCCGCTTCTTTTAAAAACGATTCCAATTTTTTCTTCACATCGTATTTCGCTTTTAAACGCGCTTCTAAATCAACATATTCTTCTGTGGCATCTTCGCCTTGAATGGATTGGTTTACAACTTCGACGCTTAAATCGCCAATCTGAGCCAAAAACGTTTCAAATTTTTTTTGCGGGATTTTGATTGTCATCTGTCCGCGAATGTTTTTTTTGTCTTTCCTGTGCACATTCGAATGAACGATATAACCGTTTTCATTGCGGACGAGTTCCGCAATTTTTTCCTCCGCTTCCGCAAATTGAGCAACGATGATTTCGACATGAGCCGTGTACATCACTTTCCGTTCATCAAAAGCCCTCATATGGGATTGAGATTTTTTTTCTGGACGTTCAAGCGGTTCAATGGCTGCAGCATTTTCTTCTTGCGCCATTTCCGTGCGTTTCATCAAATCCAGTGAATCGCTGGATTCCACTTGAATTTCAGAACGGTCCGATGGGCTGCACGCCGCAGTCAAGAACAAACAGAAAAAGAAAATTGCTGTTTTTATTACACTTTTCATTTGACCACCTTTTTATTCTTTATTTATACGGACCTCATTTTCCAAAAAAAAGTTTCACAACAGCGGATAATAAATGCAAAAAAGAAAAACCTAAATAGAGATTGGATATAAGGAGGTGAACGACGGATGGAGCACGTTAAAGCACTGATCATAAAGTTCATCATGTGTACCGCCGTTCTTTGGATCATTATGGGAACATTTTTTGGCGTTGATTTTGGTGAAGTGATCACCATCTCAGTCATTTTGACGCCGCTTGCTTATGTAATTGGCGATTTGCTCATTCTCCGCAATTTTAACAACACGATTGCAACGATCGCTGACTTCGGTTTATCATTCATTGTGATTTGGCTGATTGGCGCAGCAATCATCAATGAACCCATTTCAGTGGCATCCGCTGCTTTGATTTCAGCGCTCGCCCTTTCGGTTGGCGAATGGTTTTATCATTCTTACGTCAACTCGCAAGTGTTTGAAGACCAAAACAAAGACCGCCAAACGCTAAATGAATCGTTTACAACAGAATTTGCTCAAGAAACTGATGTGCAAGACAAAACAACATACAATCAAAACGTTCAAAATAAAGCTTATCACCAAGATCAAAACGAACCGGACAACAAAAAATAAAATCAGCTGTCAAGAAAACGTTCTCGACAGCCTCGGGAGAATCTGCAAAGATTCTCCTTACACTTTTTCTTTTAAATATTCGAGCGCTTCTTCAACATGGCCTTTCACTTTTACTTTGCGCCATTCTTTGATGACCGTTCCATCTTTATCAATGAGAAATGTCGACCGCTCGATTCCCATATACTCTTTTCCAAACATTTTCTTTAATTTCCAAACGCCATAGGCTTCGGCAACTTGATGATCTTCATCTGAAAGCAATAAAAAGGGCAAATCATGTTTATCAATAAATTTTTGATGCCGTTCAATCGGATCAGGGCTGATGCCTAGAATCACGGCATCCAATTCCTTAAACCGTTCATAGTTGTCGCGAAAATCACATGCTTGCGTTGTACATCCCGGCGTCATATCTTTCGGATAAAAATAAAGCACCACGTATTTTCCTCTAAAATCTGAAAGCTTTACGGTTTCTCCTGTATTCGCCTTTAATTCAAAATCCGGCGCTTGTTTGCCAGCTTCAACGGTCACAAAATCGCCTCCAATGAAATTTGTTACCCTATATTCTAACAAATTTCATGCGCTTCTTCTAATGCTTGTCCAAATTCCCGAAAACCTTGCGGTTCCTTATGCAGCAAGCTAAATCAAATTGGCTTTGCGCCTTCCGTCAATAAATTCATCGCGCCGGCAATCACATGGCCAAAACCTGCGAGAAACATTCAAAACAACTTTTCCACTCCATTTATCAGCCCTATTCAAAACCTGGCAGCCATTTCGCTCCGATGACCGGCCAAGAACGACATGCCATACCCTCTTTTTTTACTTTATGAAATCCAATTGCTGCTGGCTTCATGGAATATAACTGGTCCGCAGGTTCACGAGAGGGCCCCAAATATTTTCCCAAACAACCTTATCCGCTTCGTAAACATCAATCATTGCTAATTTTTTTATTCCAAGAATTTTCTCAATTTCTTCAAATGGCTGGGCTTTCATATCATTTCAGGCATCACCAAGCAGATATTCCGCCTTTGACATTGGCCAATTTGGCAAAACCCGCCTTCTTCAGCATTTTTGCTGCTCGGTTGCTTCTTGCGCCCGTTTGGCAAATCACAACGATTTCTTTTTCTTTTGAAAGTTCATGCTGACGGTTCATCAAATGCGAAAGCGGAATGTTTTTGAAACCGCGAATATGCTTTGCTTTAAATTCTTGCGGCGTTCGGACATCGATAAATTGGCAATCATTTTGTTTCAGCAGCGTTTTTAATTCCGCCGTTGAAATTTGGCGCACTCCTTTAGCCGGCAGCATCTGATTCACAAAAAGCCAGACAATGGCGATCAAAAGCAGACCAAAAATAATGGTTCCCACAAGACCACCTCATCTCATTCGTTATCGAAAGGAACAGATCTTTTATAAATGGCAGTTATGGTCATTCATGAAAACATATCCATCCAAATCTTTATGGCTGTCGCTGATATGAGCATCGCTAAAAGAATTTGCAGGATCGTTGTATTGAGTTTTTTACCCGCCATCGCACCTAAAGGCGAAGCGATTAAACTCGCAATAATCATAATGATTGCCGGAAATAGCGCAACTTGGCCAGTCACTGTTTTTCCAACAGCGGCGCCGATTGAAGACAGGAATGTAATCGCTAAAGATGATGCAATGGTCATCCGTGTTGGAATTTGTAATACGACTAACATGATGGGGACTAGCAGAAATGCGCCTGCAGCTCCTACGATTCCCGAACCAATGCCAACGGCGAAAGCAAGAAAGGCAGCCAGCCATTTGTTGAATGTGACACTTTCCACAGGACGATCATCAAGTCCGGTTTTAGGAACGAACATCATCGCCGCTGCAATAAAGGCCAACACCCCATAAACCAAATGAATGACGCCTTCTGTCATCACGTTTGAAACATAGCCGCCAAGCAAACTGCCAATGAAGACGCTTGCTCCCATATATCCGATTAATGCTTTATTTAAATAGCCTTCTTTGCGATAGGCCCATACGCCGGCAAGCGCGGCAAAGAACACCTGGACGGCGCTGATTCCGGAAACTTCATGCGCTGTAAAAGCGGCGAAACCAAATAATGGCGGCAGATATAACAGCATGGGATATTTAATAATCGAACCGCCGATTCCAACCATGCCCGATATAAATGAACCGATGAAACCGATGAGAAAAATAATGGTCATAAACGCTAGATCCATATTCAATCACTGCCTTTAAGAAAAGAAGGGAACTTCGTGCGTTCCCTTCGATGCTTTTTATTCGCTATTGCCAGTTTTTTCCCGCTTGATTTTTTTCAAACGGAAAATCACCATCGCTTCTTTATCGGCTGCGCGAACATTGCAGCCGGCGCTTGGTGCAGTTTTTAAAACTTTAAAAAGTTAATGTGAGATTGGCATCGGAAGCATATTCAACAAATGCAGCTGCGCCTGCCACTTCAATGCCGTCAACAAAATCATCTTTTTCAAGACCCATGACATCCATCGTCATTTGGCAAGCAAAGAGTTTCACACCCAAATCTTTCGCCGTTTCCAGCATTTCTGGAATTCCCGGCACATTCTGCTTTTCAAATCCTTCTTTAATATGTTCCCGCCCTTCCGGAATCGGGAGCGCTTTATGCGCTTCCTTATGAATCAGATTCAACCCTTCAAATGTAAAGAAAATGCCGACTTCTTTCTCGCTCGCTGCAGCTGCTGCAGCAATGTTAAATACTTTGTACGCATCGAATAGTCCGCCATTGCTTGCAATGATAGCCACTTTGCCTGACATGTTTCATCCCTCCCATGTTACTCCGCTGTTTCCAGCGGGCCATTCCATTCAATCATGCCTTGAACAACGTTTTTTACATGTTTAAAGCCATTTTCTTCCAACAGTTTGCAAGCTAAATCGCTGCGGCTGCCCGAACGGCATACGACAAAAATTTCATGGTCTCGATTCAGTTCATCCAACCGGTTTTCCAATTCCCCCAATGGAATTGACAGCGAACCTGGAATATGGCCAAAATGGTACTCCACCGGTTCACGAACGTCGAGAATCGTTATTTTTTCATTGGTTTCAAGCTTTTTAAGCAGTTCATCATTCTGAATGACGTGCGGGTATGTCAATTCTTTTTTTTCTTCAGCTTCGCTTGCTTTGCGCAAATAATGCTTGAGCACTTCGCCGTCCTGCTTCGTGCCAAGATAATGATGGCCGCTGCTTTTTGCCCAAGCTTGAATGTCGGCTAGTGAACCTTTATCTGTCGCTTGAACTTCAACGACCTGTCCGGGCTGCAATGCACTGACCGCTTTTTTTGTCCTTACGATCGGCATCGGACATGAAAGTCCTTTTGCGTCGACGATTTGATCAACTTCAATCGCCACATCCATCCCTCCTTTTCTTTTTACATATACCCGTATATGTATATTAACTGCTGAAATCTCATTTGTCAACCGCACCGCTGTTAAAAATTTTAATGCATCATTATCTTTGCAACATCGTTAAAAATATGGTTTGATCGTTTTAAATAACTATTGAATGTAGGAGCGATAAAAGAAAAATGGAATATCCGAACCATATAAAAAATCGGTTGCGGCGAGCGGAAGGGCAAGTTCGCGGGATTTTGCGGATGATGGAAGAAAACAAGCATTGCAAAGATGTCGTCAGCCAGCTTTCAGCTGTGCGCAACGCACTGGATAAAGCGATTGCTCAAATTGTAGCGACAAATTTGCAGCAATGCATTATCGAAGAACAAGCAAAAGGAAATGAAAAGGACACAAACAAGTTTGTCCAGGAAGCAATTGAATTGCTGGTAAAAAGCAGATAAAAAGGAGGCGGAATCAATAAAAACGCCTCCTTTTGCTAAACCATTTATGTAAGAATCGCATCACAATGCGTAATGGCAATCGATTGATCTTCAGCTAAATTGATTTCATACGGTTTTTTATGCGCATTTCCTTTCGAGTCCGCCTGCACTCTCATAATCGAACGGCTTGGCATCCCCATTTCATCATGAATGGCAGCTGCGGTTTCATCCGTGCTTCGTTTTACTGGTAAGCCAACTGAAAACGCAGATGGATCCTTCGGTTAAACGCACGCCTTTCAACCCTTGTTCCTTATAAATCGATTTCGCAATCACCATGCTCTTACGGCCATCGTATATTGAAACAAATCTCAAGATGCCCTTATCCTAACTGGCGTGTTCTCGTTAAGGTGCACATGCGTTCATAAAATCTTTGTTGCGGCGATTATTTCATTTTTAAAAAAACTGTTTCTGCAGGCGCATGCTCATGCTCGGCTTCAACATAAAGAAGAAACGAATCAAATTCGTACAACAAAAATGCATGCTGATCCAGTTCGCTGATTTCAATTCCCGCTGCTGATTTTCCAATGAGCGATTCAATTTCGCTTAACTTGATGGACTCGTCTGGTGCGAGGCGGGCTTCAATGCTCGACACCATTTCTTCTCCCAATGGAACAAAATAAATGACGCTGCCATAAACAAAATATGCTGCGCCTCCCAAAATTCCCTGTTCATCAGGAGTGCCCTTTTCCTGCATAATCGCATTTATTTTCGCGCCAATTGGAAATTCAGCATGTTTTAGTTTCCCTTCAGCAGCCAGTGGCAGCAGCTGATGATAAAAAGATTTTTGATCTTCATCATGCTTCGAATCGGCAGCCGCTATATTGTCATCGGTTTTTATAAATAGCGGCGATGGCCCGCTGATACATAAGATCATCATAAGGAAGATGATTTTCAGCCATTGTTTCATCGTGATTTCCCCCCTCAGCTTCTGCGTCATTATTAATGTATTCAGGAAAAAAATAAAAATCACGGCAGCCTGTGAACTGCCGTAATTTTTTCCTAATCCAACGTCCATTCCTTTGCAAAAGCAAGAAAGAAATCAAGCGATTCCGGATTGCTCATCGAGTCTTTATTGACCGCTTTGTCAACCGGAAAGCCCATCAGCAGTTTTTTAATGGGAACTTCAAGTTTTTTTCCATTGAGCGTTCTCGGCACTTCGTCAATCGCAAAGATGTCATTCGGAACATGGCGGGGTGAACAAGCTTCCCGGATGCGTTTATTGATTTCAGTTTTTAATTCATCGGTCAAAACGATTCCTTCATCTAATACGACAAACAATGGCATATACGCATTTCCTTTTTCATCGCTCACATCCACAACCAAACTGTCAGCAATTCCATCCACACTTTCTACGGCGCGATAAATTTCACTTGTCCCGATGCGAATGCCGCCGCGATTGATGGTTGAATCAGATCGGCCATAAATTTGGCAGCTGCCATCCGGCCTGATTTTTATCCAATCGCCATGCCTCCATAAACCGGGATACACATCAAAATAACTTTCGTAGTAGCGGCGCCCGTCTTGATCATTCCAAAAATAAATCGGCATCGACGGCATCGGCTCAGAGACGACCAGTTCGCCGACTTCATTGATTTGTGCATTTCCATTTTCATCAAACGCTTCCACTTTCGCTCCCAACGCCCGGCACTGGATGAGGCCTGCACGGACCGGCAAAAGCGGCGATCCGGTTACGAATGCCGTGCATAAATCGGTGCCTCCGCTTGCAGAAGCGAGCCAGATGTCATCGCCGACGTTTTCATACACCCATTGGAATCCTTCGGGCGGCAGCGGCGAACCGGTTGACATCACACTTTTTAACTTTGATAAGTCAAACGTTTCTTTCGGTTTCAATTGTTGATTCATGCACATTAACAAATAGCTCGCACTCGTGCCAAAGACCGTCATGCCTGTCTCTTCAGCGAATTCCCATAACGTATTCAGCGTCGGATAGCCCGGATTGCCGTCATATAGAATAATCGTTGAGCCTGCCAGCAAGGATCCGACAACGACATTCCACATCATCCATCCTGTCGTCGTAAACCAGAAAAAGCGATCGTCTTCTTTCAAATCGGTATGCAATATTGATTTTTTCAAATGTTCGAGAATAATTCCTCCCTGCCCTTGAACAATTGCTTTCGGAAGGCCTGTCGTTCCCGAAGAATACAGAACCCATAACGGATGATCAAATGGCACTTGTTCATAGTGAAGCTTCACTTGTTTTTGTTCGCCGATAAAATCATCCCATCGCTGCGCCGATTGAAGGGACGAAAGATCAGGCTCCGAATTCAAATAGGGCAGAACAATCGTTTTTTCAAGCGAAGGAATCGCCGCCTGAATTTGCTTGACCGTTTCAATGCGGTTGAAATTGCGCCCGCCATACCGATAGCCGTCAACCGCAATTAAAATTTTAGGTTCAATCTGTTTAAATCGATCAATGACCGTTGGACTGCCAAAGTCTGGCGAACAGCTCGACCACGTTGCACCGATGCTTGCGCATGCAAGGAATGAAACGATGGCCTCTGGAATATTAGGGATATAGGCAACGACGCGATCGCCTTTTTTTATCCCGGCTGCTTTCAGCCGCTCCGCAAACCATGCCACGTCATCGTACAATTCTTGCCACGTCATTTGCTGCAGCGGGCGCAGCTCTGATTTTGAAAGTATCGCCGGCTCGTTCGGCCGCATGTTGCGAAACACATGCTCTGTATAATTCAGCTCAGCGCCTTCAAACCATTTCGCGCCCGGCATTTGATGGCTCGATAAAACACGCGAATATGGCCGGGAAGCCTGAATCTCAAAAAACTCCCAAAGCGATTCCCAAAATGCTTCAACTTCAGTCACCGACCACTCCCATAAGGAATGATAGGCATCAAACGATTTTTGCTTGTTTTTTTTCAGCCATTCCATGTACTTTTTCATGTTTGATTGCGCTTTCATTTTCTCAGACGGTTCCCACAAAAGCACACCCTCCTGCACTTGCAGCGCCATCATCGCATCTCCCTTTCAAAAAATTTCATAAAATCTTAAAAATGTGCGTTCTTTTTTAGTATAAATGAATTTTTCAATATGCGCGACATGCGCGGCTGTCCGCTGCGCATCATCACAACCGCCTTGCAGCTTCGCAACGGAAATCAGCTTTCAAGCCGCAAAAAATCAAAAGCATTTAAGCCGTGCAAACGGATAATTAATGATTGTAAAAAATGAATGGCCGTGCTGTGCAATGGTTTTCAAAAAACAGCTGACGCCCATCTCTGATTCATGTCTGAATGCATCGTTTTCAAACATTTTTATTCATCTTTTAACAGTGCATGCTCATCAATTTTTGCTTTCGTTGATCCGAGCAAAATGAGTGCGCCAGAAATGAAAAAAACACTGACGATGCCAAACGACTGGGCGATCACTCCGAAAACAAATGGCGCAGCCGTTTGCGTCAATCGATTGGATGTCAGACGAAAGCCCAACCCTTCCGCAACGCGATCTTTTGGCAAAGATTGCAGCGTCGTAGCAATCGTCAACGGCTGCCCGATTCCAAGGCCAACACCGAGCAAAAACGAAATTGCCCCAAGCCAAACGGCATGATGAGATAGCGGCATGAACACAAAAAACACGCCCGAACTGACGATCGACAATAAAATCACATTCGCGCGGCCGAACAGATCAATCAATTTCGGCATAAATAAACGGACAAAAATCCCTGCAATGGCATTAACCGATACGATAACGCCAATGCTCGTGCTGCTTAATCCAAACTGCAGCCCAAGGAGCGGAAAATAGGCTGCAAACATGTCTTTCCCCAGCAAAACTAACGAACTGATTAAAAAGGCTCTTCTTACATTTTTAATTTTTAACAGATAAAACGTTGAAAAAACCGATCCCAGCGGCTGTTTTTTCTGCTTATTTTCAATCTCATTTGCGGTTAACGACCATGCGAACAAAATGGAAACGAGCGCAATCACACTCAATATGAAAAATGCATAGGAAAGGGAAAGCATGTCTGCAAGCATACCGCCGATTAAAGGGCCGACAAAACTGCCAATCGCTGCGCCAATGCTGAATTTTAAAATGTTTTGCTCTCGTTCGGAGAGGACGGAAGAATGGCCGGCATAGCTTTGCGCAGAAACGACAAACACCGTATTGGCAATCCCCGCAATCAGCTGCGACAAAATAATCGCCAGCAAATGTTGAACAAAAAATGGGATCATGAGCGCCAGCGAGCCGATGACAGCACTCGCTATAATTGGCGTCTTGCATCCCACCCGGTCGACGATCTTTCCAATGCGAACCGCAAACAGCAGAGATAAAAACGGAAACATGGATACGACGATCCCGATCTGGACGGCGCTTGCTCCCAGCTCATCTGTATACAAAGGCACAAGGGGGCGCGTGCCCATCATCCCAATCATAAAAAAAGCTGCAATGATTCCAAGTTGAACGTAATCCTGTCGCGTCGGCATTTCGTCTCCACACCTTTTAAAAAAACATTTGCACTCCCAGCGGAAGGAATATGATAGAATCATAGTTTGAAACGTGATTGAACAAATCAAGGGGAAGCTTCTATGAAAAATAAATGGAACGAAACCGAAACAAAACAAGGCAAAAGCCCGCACAAAGCCATTGTGCGTTTATTAACTCTGCTGTTGACGTTAATCTGGGGAATCGCATGGGTGTTTATGAAAGTTTCCCTTGATTATATGGGGCCGTTTACGTTTTCTTCACTTCGTTTTTTATCGGCATCGCTGTTTTTATTCATTGTATTATTGTTCTTAAAGCGGCTTGCACTGAAAAACATCGCGATTCGCGACGTCATGATCCTTGGCTTGCTGCAGACGACCACGGTTTTTCTGCTCGTAACATACGGAATGAAGTTTGTCGACGCAGGCAAATCAGCCATTCTTTTGTATACGATGCCCATTTGGAGCGGATTGCTCGCTGCCAAATTTCTCGATGAACCGTTAACGCGGACAAAACTCATTTCAATGATTTTAGGTGCATTCGGCCTTGTTTTTATTTTTGGCTTTGATTTGCAAAACCTGAATGGCTCGGCACTCATTGGCCAGCTGCTGATTACTCTTGCTGCAATGGGCTGGGCCGTGGCAAACATTTTTTATCAACGAAAATTCAGCCAAGCGGATCGTTTGCAAGTCAACGCGTACCAATCATTGTTTGGCGCTCTTGGATTGACGATCGCTGCACTGATCATGGAAAATCATCTTCCCATTATCATCAGCGCAGCGAGCGTATTTACCGTTTTGTACACCGGCATTTTAGCTTCCGCGATCAGCTTTACCATCTGGTTCTTTTTGTTGGATGTCGTGGATACGGCTACGGCTGCGATGTCTGTGCTGCTCGTGCCGATTTTTGGATTGCTGTTTGGCGCGTTCTTTTTAAATGAAGCCATGACGATAAATACAATCATCGGTTCTCTGCTCATTCTAACGGGAATCGTGTTCACCCAATTTTCATTCGAAAAACAGCATGAAACGAACGAATAGCAGCATTCTTCCCAAAATCTGCCCGCTGCGATATGCATGCGGGCAGCCTTCCATTCTGGCGCACGGCAACAGGGGCCAACAATTCGATCACAGCTTCTCGTCGATTTCTTTCAACACTTCGCCAATTTTTCGATCATGTATAACAAGATCAGCCAAATCGTCAAAATCGGTCGACTCAAGATTGACGATGACTAGCTTGGCGCCATTTTGTTTTGCTTCAACAGGAAAATGGTTAGCCGGCGATACGGAAAGCGATGAACCTAAGACGATAAATAGATCGGCTTTCGCTGTCTCGCGTTCAGCTGCTTCGACTGCATCAAAAGGTAGCATTTCTCCAAATAAAACGACCGAAGGGCGCAAGAAGCCTCCGCATTCACAATGAAATTTCCCATTGATAAAATCACGGTTCGGATACTTCTTCCCGCACGAATGGCAATGCACCGTACGCAAAGTTCCATGCAGCTCTGTTACATTGGAGCTTCCCGCCTGCTGATGAAAACCATCAACATTTTGTGTAATGATCGCCTGCACGAGGCCCGCTTTTTCCCATTTGCTTAAAATTTCATGTCCAGCATGCGGTTTATAGTCATGGATCGCCTGAAGCCGTTTATGATAAAACTGAATGAACTCCTCGCGATTGTTTTCCAATGCTTCAATGCTGGCCAATCTTGTCGGATCAACTTGATTCCACAGCCCTGTGCGTGCAGAGCGGAAATCGGGCAGTCCGCTCTCTGTTGACATGCCGGCCCCTGTAAACACAACGGTATACTTAGCTTCTTTCAATAACGCTGCTAACATGGTCTTCCCCCTTTTAAATGTTTTAAAACATCAGACGAATGCCCATCGGAAAACGAAACTCGTTCAACTCGCAATTGCTGGCGAAAATCAATGTTTTTCAATGTGGAAACATTTGTGCACGTTTCTATTCCTGCTTATGCCATTCAAACAGCCGTATGCCAATTTGCGCAAATGAGCGTTCTGCCAGCCAACCCCATATCCGCTGTTGAAGCGCTTCGCGCCGCTTGCTGCTTCCATCGAATAGCAGCGGCCAATTTATTCAAAAGGAAAAACCTTGCAGAACAGCGCAGCCGCACATTTCCCCTTTTCCGGTGAACGTGTGGCCAAAGTGCAGCCATTCGCTTTGCGGCGTCAAATCGCTTCGACATGAAATCATGGTCTGCTTTCCACTTTATCCACTTCCGGCACAAAAATTTTCTCAGCATGATACTCGCCGTCAATTTCGCCAAGCAGCGTGACAGAACCGTTCTCAACCGGCTTAAAATCTGTCATTCTCTCAACGGTCCAATTCATTAAAAAGCCTTTCACCATTTCAATAAATGCCGCGTGTGAAACGACGATGAGTTTGTCATACTTTTGCTGCGCTTCCAGCCTCTGAACAACTGTACTGTAAAACAATGACGCGCGCAAATAGACATCTGCCATGGATTCTCCGTGGTGATAGCGAAAATAAAACGCACCCGCAGCTTTAAATTCACGTTTTAATTCAGGCGGACGATCGTTAAAATCATATAAATTTCCAAGCTCCCATTCTCTGATTAGCGGGCTTTCGTAAAACGGCACCGACTTTGGCGCCTTCGCATAAATAGCTTGGGCGGTCTGCATCGTGCGCAAGTAAGGAGACACGTAAAAGATCGATTTTTCAGTCAATTTATCTTTCATAAACTCCGCGGTTAATTCAGCTTGTTTTTTTCCTTTTTCCGTTAAGGCAAATTTTGAATCATGGATATGCGCCATCAAGTTGCGGTCGACATTATGCTCGGACTCGCCATGGCGAATCAAATAAATTTTCATTCGAACTCCTCCCCTGATCTCTATTTATCAATCAAAAAAGAACACGTTGCCACTATTATACTTGAAAATTCAAATTGACACATGCTCACAGCATTCTGAATCAAAAAAACGATTTATCCAGCCGCAGCCCGATGCGCATTCGTTGAATAGCAGCAGCAATGCACAGCAAAATCGCCATCCGCAGCAAAACCGATAATTTTTTTATTCAAATTCTTTTTTGAACACTCGCTTTTATAATTGTGTTATGATTTAAATCATGAGCACCAGCCTTAATTATAACGAAATTAACATGCATTAGGAGGAACAGCCGATGTCGCCGCAACAATTTGATGAAGTGATCAATCGCTGCAACACCAATTCTTTAAAATGGGATGCGCTTGAGGAGCGCTTTGGACGATCCGATCTTTTGCCTTTATGGGTTGCCGACATGGATTTTCGAGCGCCCGAAGCCGTTATAAAAGCATTAAAAAATGTGGCAGAACACGGCATTTTTGGCTATACCGTGCGCCCCGATTCATTTTATGATTCCTTGATCTCATGGTTTAAGCGCAGACACCAATGGAAAATAGAAAAAGAATCAATTCTTGTATCGCCTGGAATTGTACCGGCGTTAAGCCTGCTCGTTCAAGCCTTCACAGAGCCGGGAGATCATGTCATCATTCAATCGCCTGTCTATCACCCATTCTTTCATGTTGTCGAACAAAACAACCGAAAGTTAGTCGACAACCCGCTCGTGCTGAACCGTGATAAATATGAAATCAACTTTGATGATTTGGAACAAAAACTGCGCGAGCATCCATGCAAACTGATGCTGTTCTGCAGCCCGCACAACCCTGCAGGCCGAGTATGGACAAAAGAAGAGCTTGTAAAAGTGGGCGAACTGTGTAAAAAATATAATGTCCTGATCATTTCAGATGAAATTCATTGCGATTTAATTTACAAAGGACATCGACACATACCTTTTGCTTCACTTTCGAAAGATTTTCAAGACATTTCCATAACATGCGTAGCGCCAAGCAAAACATTCAATCTGGCAGGGCTGCAATCATCAGCGCTCATTATTCCGAATGAAAACTTGCGCCAACAATATAAACGCTCATTAAAAATCGAAAACAGCGATATGCTGAATTCATTTGCCATCGCTGCCTTTGAAGCCGCTTATAATGAAGGGGAAGAGTGGCTCGACGAATTAATGGAATACCTTGAGGAAAATCTCAAATTTTTGACATCATTTATCGAAGAAGAAATTCCTGAAGTGCGCGTCATTCCACCTGAAGGAACCTATTTGATCTGGCTCGATTTTCGCCAGCTCGGCTTAAACGCAAAGGAGCTGGAATCATTGCTGCTGAATCAAGCAAAAGTCGCTTTAAATCAAGGATACATTTTTGGAGAAACCGGAAAAGGCTTTGCAAGAATAAACATCGCTTGTCCGAGAAAAACATTGGAAAAAGCGTTGCATAATATTAAAGATGCGGTTCACTCATTAAAAAAACCTGAGTCTTAATAGCTTAGCTCAGGTTTTCGCTTATTGATCAGCGAAGCATGCAAAACCAGCATTTCAAATAAATTCAATCAATAAAATCGAGAAATTCATCTAAACTGGACAACACTTTATAAGGTGAAGCATTGTTTTCCATCTCTTCGACGGAGCGGAAAACTTCAATTTGAAAATCAGCGCTGCCCGCTGCTGCATTTACAACCGTCCGGTAAACAAACGAACTGTCAAATTCGGTTTCACGGCGCTTCATCGCACCACCATCCTTTCTTTTTTCTTATTATATAGAAACAAAACGATGGATTCCACGGTCTGAAATAAAAAAATCCATTGCTTAAAATGCTTGTTCAATAGATTGTAAAAAATACGCAAAGCCTGCAAAATTGCAGGCTTTGTACGCGTTATGCCGCAGCTTATCCCGTCACCCGTTCATCAAAATAATATTCAGGCTTTGTTGCGCCGAGATCATGCACTTGTTTGTAAAGCGCCCGATATTCTTGAATTTGGATCCGTTCGTGAACATACAATTGCTGAATATAATCAAGCAGGCCGTTCGCATTCGTTGGCTCATTTTTCCGTTCCACATACCGCTTCATGACTTCTTCCAGCTTCAATAGAATCCCCCCTAAATTCAAATGTAAGCGCTTTAATATATCATATCATAAATCTTTTCTGAGAGCTTTTTTTTGAAAATTAAAACTTTAGACAGATTATTACAAATTTTTTATTTATATTTATTTCTAAATTTATACGAGAGCCTTTCCATCAAATTTGATTCTTCATATGATGTAGTAACGCTGATTATGGAGGTGAGAAATATGAGTTACGGCGGTGGATACGGCGGCTACGGCGCTGGATTTGCTTTAATCGTTGTGTTGTTCATCCTACTCATTATTGTAGGAGTTGCTTATGTCTACTAATCAGCTCATTAAAACACTGCTCAATATTGAGCAGTGTTTTAAATTAACTGACCGTATGTTTAACATGCTGCTTTTCTTTATGGCGTTCAATCGCAAGCTGAATGAGTTTTTGAATGAGTTCGGGATAATCTAAGCCCGAGGCTTTCCATAACAAAGGATACATACTGACCGGTGTAAATCCAGGCATTGTATTAATCTCGTTAATGTAAATCTCATCGTTTTCAGTAACAAAAAAATCAGCCCTCACAAGCCCTGCGCCATCAATTGCTCGAAATGCAGCGATTGACATTTCCTTCAGACGGCCATACACTTCTTCAGATATGTCTGCTGGAATTAATAAATCCGTCGAATCATCTTCGTATTTTGCTTCATAATCATAAAAATCGGCTTTCGGAACAATTTCCCCCGCAACCGAACATTGCGGATCATCATTTCCAAGCACAGCCACTTCGATTTCACGTCCGGCAATGCCTTCTTCAACGATCACTTTGCGATCGTAGTCCAATGCAAGATGAATCGCTCTTTTCAGTTCTTCTCGCGAAGCGCATTTACTAATTCCAACACTTGAACCTAAATTCGCAGGCTTGACAAAACAGGGAAACCCTAACGATTCTTCAATTTCGCTGCAAATCGCTTCTTCTAAGCGAGCCCAATCTTGCTGTTTAAAAAAAAGATAATTTGGCTGCTTAAGGCCGTGCTGAGCAAACACTTGCTTCATAAACACTTTATCCATGCCGACAGCCGACGCGGCCACGCCGTTTCCAACATAGGCAATATTTAACAGCTCTAAGAGCCCTTGCACCGTGCCATCTTCGCCATTCGGTCCGTGCAAAAGGGGAAAAACGATCTCATCATTCGAAAGCGATGCTAAAAACTGCGAAGGAATTAAGCTGTTTTCATCATCCGCAGGGGGATAGACAAGATCTTGAACGTCCGAAATCGGCTCCGTCAATTTTGGGCCGGGAATCCATTTGCCTTCTTTGGAAATGTACACCGGATAAACATCAAATTTTTCAAAATCCAATGCATGAATCACTGAACGCGCCGTTTGCAGCGATACATCGTGTTCGGCCGACTTCCCTCCGTATAAAATGCGCAAAGTCGTTTTGCTCATTATAAACCTCCTGTAAAAGTTGCATAAAACAAAGTTTATTGTACCATGAACACCCATTTTTATCACTAGTCATATCATATGCTTTTCTGGGCAAAAGTTGATCATCCAGAAAACGTTCACACAATTGATGCCGATGCAGGAATGATTATTTCAAATTTTCACTGATTCGCCCCATTGAACGATCAAACGGATTGTGCAAACTAGCGGAATCTTTTCAGCCATTCGCTAATCGCATCAATCAATTTTGACTCAAGCGGCTTTTCGAACGAACGTT
Organism: uncultured Caryophanales bacterium; assembly: GCA_937983115.1. GTDB lineage: Bacteria > Bacillota > Bacilli > Bacillales > UBA6769 > Pueribacillus. The sequence continues at coordinate 10,241 of CALKAO010000071.1, read as the reverse complement.
TATAGACTTGCCTGGCCGACAGCATCGTTGCAGGCTCCTCCTGATGGCGAAGCACATGATTCATATTTTCAATGATGAGATATTCCGATTCCCCGCTTGTGCTGTCAGCAAAAACTTTTGCATGTTCCGGCAGCACTTGAATGTCTTTTGAGCCGGTGATTGCCAAAACGGGGCACGTAATTTGATTTAAATCATGAACAACATTGTATTGAAAATGTTCTCTCATCCATTTTGCCTGCACTTTTTGGCCTTTCACGCGAATGACCGGCTCTGTTGATTTCTCAATGCGCTCCAGCAAGCCCATTTGCTGTTTTTTGACTTTTTCAGGAACTTTCAGCAAGCGAAAAAGCCAGCCTTTCCAACCTGGCATTTCCTTCATTTCGCGAGCGGCTTGTTCTCCTTGCCTTACAATCGTCTCCTTTAAGGATTCCGCCGCACCGGCGAGCAAAATCAATCCTTTTGCCTTTTGGCGCTGCTGCAATAAAACAGCGATGGCGCAGCCTTCGCTATGCCCAAGAACAAAAATCCGCTCTTTATCAATGTTCGGATGCGCTTGCAAAAATTGATACGCCGCCTCGGCATCTTTGACGAAATCAGAAAGGCCTGCTTCATCAAAATTTCCTTTGCTTTCACCGATTCCCCGTTTATCATAACGCAATGCAGCAAATCCGAGTGGAACAAGCGCTTCTGACAAAAGCCGAAAAGCATTAATTTTTCCCATTGACGCATTTTCATTTCGATCAACCGGTCCTGAGCCGTGCAGAAACAACAGTGCAGGATAGGTTTCTGCCGCTCCGATTTTCTTTGGAAAAGCCAGCGTTCCGCGCAGCTCTACATCGCTTTGAAAAGACACTTCCACTTCATTCATTGCTTTATTCCCCTCCCATTTCTTTTCTTCGATCGATGAAAAAGCCGTTCATGTTCTGGTTCAATATGAATAAATACAGTTGGCGAGTGCAATTCCTTTTTAATGTCTCTTTCAATTCGGTCGCATAAATCATGAGCGGTTTCCACTTTCATATGCGAAGGAACCACTAAATGAAAATCGACGTATTCCTCTGAACCTGAGCGCCGCGTGCGGAAATCATGGTATTCAATATACTCATCCTTGTATGAAGCTAGAATGTGATGAATCCGTTCTTCTTCTTCTTTCGACAGCCGGGTGTCCAATAGCGGCAAAAACGATTTTTTGCCAAGCACATAGGCTTCTTTCATAATGTAAATCGCGATTCCGATTCCAATCAAAGGGTCAAGAATGTAAAAATTCGTCAAACTGACGATAACGAGGCTGGCCGCAACGCCAACCGAAGAATAGACATCTGTCAGCAAATGCAAGGCATTGGAACTCATCGCTACGGAACGATGCTCTTCTCCAATTTTTTTAACTTTTCTGCCGACAGCGAGATTTATCGCCGCGCCTAAAAGCATGGCAATCACAGCGAGCATCGGCATGTTAATCGGAGCCGGTTCCATAAGTTTTTGCACCGATTCATACACGATCCAAATCCCGGCGACAAAAATAAGCAAGGTTTCAATCGTTCCCGCTACATTTTCAAACTTTCCATGACCGTACGGATGTTCGCGATCAGGCGGCTTTGAAGATATTTTTACTGAGAAAAAAGCAATGATGGAAGCCATTAAATCGAGTAATGTATGAATCGCTTCCGATATGACAGCAACAGAACCTGTGATGAATCCAACAATCAACTTCATCAAAAAAACAAAACTATTGCTGATAATCGAAAGCGCAGCAACTTTTGCCGGGCGTGGTGAAGACAAACGGATCACCTCAAAAACATTCATTAAAAAACAAAGAATGACAAAATTGAATCGATGCTCTTTTTATCTTAACGAACGAATCGATGTGGGTCTAGAGAAACAATGTTGCCTGCAAGCAACTTTGTGCATGTTTAAAACCCTTATTCAACACGAATTCATTGTCATTGGCGGCTTGAGCGCATGAATGCTTCATCGAATTCTCAGGCCGTTTTCGCCAATTCGTCCGCTGCCCATCAGGAATATGCATCGAATGCGCGTTCATCGATTTCTTTTCAGACAGCAAAACAGCCGCAGCTGATATTCATTAATGGTTGTCGTGCAAAACTTCCAAGCAAACCCATTGAAGATTGAAGGCAGATGCCGATGCAATTGCCGTTAAACTTATGTTAAAATTTAAAAAACTCTCCGCGAGCTGCGCAAATTAATCAATAGGCGGTGATTGCTTCAATGTATAAAAAAATTTTAGTCGCTGTTGACGGCTCCGAAAACTCGCTGCGTGCAGCCAAACAGGCAGCGATGATCGCGTCCCTTTCTCGAAATTGTTCAGCCGAAATCATAACCGTCGCCGATTATTCAAAAACGCAAAGTGAAGTCCTTTACAATAAAAGCTTGGAAAAATTGGATTTAGAGCGCAAAAATATGCTCAAGCCAGCGGAAAACATTTTTAAAAAGTTCAACGTAAACTATGCGATCAAAATATTGCACGGCACACCAGGACCTGCGATCGCATCGTATGCCAACAAAAATCATTTCGATCTGCTCGTCATTGGAAGCCGCGGATTAAATGCATGGAAGGAAATGGTGCTCGGAAGCGTCAGCCACAAAGTCGCGAAACGCGCAAACTGCCCGGTTTTAATCGTGAAATAAACCATTTGAAAAAACATCATTCAAAAATCCCGCAAGAAAAAAGGCTGCGAGCGCAAATTGCAAAATCCGACGCTGGAACCGCTGCGCAATCGGATGAATGATTGGCATCGAACCATAGAATGTGGAGGAATAAGGAAACATCCTGCGCTGTCAAAAAGGTTGATCGCCATCCATCCTCATATGACTAAACGTTCATCACAGCCCATTCCAGTTCACGATCACCCGTCGCGGCATATTCATCGAATCAACCTGCGAATGCCAAACAGAAAGAATTAATCAACGAAACAAAACTTTGCACCCTTGTAAATAAAAACTAGCTCTTCAAAAGAGCTAGCCGATTGATTGATAATTTTTGACTGCCTTTTTTCACCTATTCTGCTACTGTCACTGTACGCTTCGCTTGATGTTTCACAGCCGCCTGAACATCTTCAGCCAAGTTCCCCTCTTGATCGACGCTGACACTTGCTCCGTAAAGATTTCCGCCTGCAGCAAAAATCGTTTGATCGGTATAGCCCGGAGGGACAATGATTGCGCCCCAGTGCATCATCGACGCATATAAAGCCAAAATTGTCGCTTCTTGGCCGTCATGCGGATTTTGCGCGGAAGTCATCGCGCTGGCGACTTTATTCGCCATTTTGCCTTCTGCCCAAATGCCGCCTAGAATATCAAGAAACTGTTTCATTTGGGAAGCGATGTTTCCAAATCGCGTTGGCACGCTAAAAATCAACGCGTCGGACCATTCAATGCAACGGGAACAACTTTCGTTTCTTCAACCGTTGTTTTCCAGGCTTCATTGTTTTCGATGACAGACTGCGGCGCCAATTCTTCCACTTTTAAAATTTTTGTATGCGCCCGCTTCTTTTGCCGCTTCTTCCGCTCATTTTGCCAATTGATAATTCGTTCCGCCCATGCTGTAGAAAATGATGGCTGCATTTACACTTGCCGCGCGATCTGAATCCTTTTTTAATCATTTGACATAAGAGCATACACCTCTATTATTTCTTGCTTGTTTATGGCTTATTCACCACAAAATCTCAGGTTCCGATTTGTTTTCGATACCATTGCGCCGCTGCTTCCACTTCATGAAGCGTTAATTGATGGCCTCCTCGTTCCCAATGCAATTCCACTTGCGCCCGAGCATTTTCAAATAATGTTTTTAGCTCTTCGGATTCCTGAGGAGGACAAATTGGATCCTTTGTTCCAGCCGAAATAAATATCGATGTTTCTGATAAATCGGGAAGCTCAATCCTTCTTCGCGGCACCATGGGATGATGGAGAATGGCGCCTTTCAACGCCCGTTCATAATGAAAGAATAAACTTGCTGCAATATTCGCCCCATTTGAATAGCCGATGGCAATGATATTTTCACGATCAAATTGATGCTGTTTCGCAGCTTTGTCGAGAAATTCGAATAATTGTTTCGTGCGAAACACAAGATCTTCTTCGTCAAAAACGCCTTCAGCCAATCGTCTGAAAAAGCGGGGCATGCCATTTTCAAGCACATTTCCGCGAACACTTAGCACATTTGCCTCAGCGTCGATTCTGTCGGCAAGCGGCAGCATGTCCCATTCGTTTCCGCCTGTTCCATGAAGCAGCAATAACGTCGGTTTATTCGGTTCGTTTCCTTTATGAAAAATATGTTTCATGGCAGCTCTCCTTCTCGCCTTTTCGTCTTCAACAAAAAGCAAAGATTTTTTATTTCAACTAAAAAACTCCATTGGCTGACACATGGTTTTACATTGATGCAGCGAAATCAATGCTTAGCATCAACTTCTCTTACTTCAACCGGAATTAAATGGCGCTCCAATCGTTCGCGATACGGTTCGTACTGTTTCGGCAGCATTAATTTTTCACCCATTGTTTCTAACGATTCATCATGAGCAAATCCCGGCGGGTCTGTAGCCATTTCAAACAAAATTTTCCCTGGCTCGCGAAAATAAATGGATTGAAAATAGTTTCTGTCTTGAACAGGAGTTACAGCATAGCCGTTCCATGCAATATGCTTTTTCCATTCCAATAGATCGCGATCATCGGCAGCCCGCCAGGCAATGTGATGGATGGTGCCAACGCCCATTCTTCCTCTTGAACCTGGCGTCATTTTTAAATCAATCACATTTCCAATTTGAGCGGCGGATTTGTAGCGGGCAAAATCACCATCTTTGCCAACAAATTGAAGCCCCATGTTTTTCTCCAGCCATTCAGCCGTTTTTTTTGGCTGCGCCGACCATAAGACAGCGCCGCCGAACCCTTTGATTGCAACATCTGGCGTTACACCGCCAAATTCCCAAGCATTGGGCTCTCCCGCTTCCCGTTCAACAAACTCTATTTTCAAACCGTGGGGATCATTAAAAGCCAAATATTTTTCGCCAAAACGTTCATGACGCGCATACGAAATGTGATAAGCTTGCAATCTCTGTTTCCAAAACTCCATCGCTCCAGGAGGGATGGCATACGTCGCTACACTGACTTGGCCGCTGCCAATGGCTCCTCGATGCGCGCCGGGCCATGGAAAAAAAGTAATAATCGTTCCCGGATCGCCTGTTTCATTGCCGAAATAAAAATGGTACGTGCCAGGGTCGTCAAAGTTCACAGTTTTTTTTACGAAGCGCAAACCTAATACTCCAGCATAAAAGTCAAGATTCTCCTGCGGATGGCCGACAATTGCCGTAATATGATGAATTCCTGCCGTTTTTTTGTTCATTTTGCTCACATCCTTTTTAATCATTTGAACCGACCAATGTCTTGAATTCAAGATATTTAGCCAAAAAAATAACGTCTTAAGTATAATCGTTTAATTTCTATTATCTTGAATTCAAGATAATTATAATAGATGATGATTTTATTGTCAACCGCTTTGCCTCAGCAAGTGAAAAAGAAGCGCATTCCCTTGAAAGAACGCGCTTCTTTTCCACAATCAAGCTTCTTTTCTTCGTTAAAGCTGAATTTTTTCTTCTAAAAACTGGCGCAATTGCGCAATTGGAACACGGGTTTGTTCCATTGTATCGCGATCGCGGACCGTCACTTGGCCATCTTCTTCGGAATCGAAATCGTACGTAATGCAATAGGGAGTTCCGATCTCGTCGTGGCGGCGATAGCGTTTTCCAATTGAGCCGCTTTCGTCATAGTCCACGTGAAAATGCTTCATCAATTCGCGATGCACTTTTTGCGCTCCTTCAGAAAGTTTTTTCGACAATGGAAAAACAGCCGCCTTATACGGTGCGATTGCTGGATGAAAATGCATCACCGTTCTCGTCGTTCCATCCTCAAGCTTTTCTTCGTCGTAAGCATCGGTCATGAAAGCAAGAACGACACGGTCGGCTCCCAGCGACGGTTCAATGCAATACGGAATGCAGCGTTCATTCGTTTCCTGATCGATGTAATGAAAATCTTCGCCCGAATGTTCCATATGCTGCTTCAAATCATAATCGGTTCTGGAAGCGATGCCCCATAATTCACCCCAGCCAAACGGAAATTTATATTCCAAATCTGTTGTTTCTTCGCTGTAATGCGAGAGCTCATCTTCCGTATGATCGCGCATCCGGATATTTTCTTTTGTTAAACCAAGGTCAAGAAGCCACTGATGGCAAAACTCTTTCCAATATTGGAACCACTTTTTCTCTTCGCCCGGTTTGCAGAAAAATTCAAGTTCCATCTGTTCAAATTCACGCGTGCGAAAAGTGAAATTTCCCGGTGTAATTTCATTGCGAAAACTTTTTCCAATCTGGGCGATTCCAAACGGAAGTTTTTTGCGCATCGAACGCTGCACATTTTTAAAATTGACAAATATGCCTTGAGCCGTTTCAGGCCGCAAATAAACTTCATTTGAGCTTGTTTCCGTTACGCCTTGATATGTTTTAAACATTAAATTAAATTGGCGGATGTCGGTAAAATCTTTCGCTCCGCACGTCGGGCAGGCGATTTCATGCTCCTCAATCAGCGCTTTCATTTTATCAAACGGCATTCCGTCAACAACCAATTCAATTCCTTTTTCTTCAAGCGTTTCTTCTATTAATTTGTCGGCGCGATGCCGCGCTTTGCACGCTCTGCAGTCAATCATTGGATCATTGAAGTTGCTTAAATGGCCAGATGCTTCCCAGGTTTTCGGATTCATTAAAATCGCAGCATCCAACCCAACATTATATGGAGATTCTTGAACAAACTTTTGCCACCAGGCTTTTTTAATATTATTTTTCAGTTCAACGCCGAGCGGGCCGTAATCCCATGTATTCGCAAGCCCGCCATAAATTTCAGAGCCTGGAAAAATAAACCCCCGATGCTTCGCATGTGCAACAATTTGTTCCATTGATTTCGCCATTGATTAAAAACCTCCATCATCATGATCATTAGATTTATCAAATAAAAAGATGAATTGCCGTACAAAACACATTTACATTTGCATGTGAAGAACAAGCTAAAATCGTTTCTTCCACATCAAGCGCACCACGCATCAGCATAGCAGATAAACGCCTTTTATTCATCCAATCATGCCCTTACGGCAAACGAAATAAACCTCCCGCCACTAGGCCCGCTGCCTAGGGACGAGAGGTTAACCCGCGGTTCCACCCTACTTGGCGCATCTGCCGATGCACCCGCTTTGTTTCAGTCATACACTCGGGACTGCCGTTTCTTTGTTCCTTTCTTTGGGCTTCCACTATCCCCAAATCGCTAGCGAGAAAACCTGCCAACCGGTTGATTTCTCTCGGTGAAGAGGGAACAAATACTATAATCCGTCATCGTCTTCATTCATTTTTTTATAAAACTTGACTCTAATTCTAACAAATTTTTTACAAAAAACGCAACAAAATCTTGACTAATTTGTGAACAAAATTAAAACAAACTGGCCACAAGCGTTGCTATGATAACGAATAGCAGGGCAACGCCGGCGATTTTCGCCAACAATTTAAGCAAGTTGGACTCCTCATGGCGGATCCCGCTCACGGCTGCACTGAGAAGCACCCGCGAAGGTGACGCCATCGTCACATGCCCCGCACTCGCGTTTTGGCTGTTTGCAACAAGTTCAGGCGGCAAGTTCAATAAATTGGCCGTCTGCACTTGGAGCTTGATAAACATCGCATTTGAACCCGTATTGCTTCCGGTTAAAAATCCGCCAATCGCACCAATGATCGGAGATAAAAGCACAAAAGCGCCGCCAAGTTTTTCGGCTCCAGTTTCAGCAAGCAAATGGGTCATTCCGGAATAAGACATCACTTGCGCCATTGCAACAAACCCAAACATCGATACGTTGACAGGAATCCACTGCTTCATCGTTTCAACAATGGATTTTTGAATTAAGGAGCGGTTCAATTTGAACAATGCGATTGCAAACAAGCACGTCAGCAGCAAGAAAAAGCCTGGGGAATATAATAGCGGCCATTCGAAAGCATACTTTTCGATGCGAACGACCGCATTGGATTGAAGCCAATCGCTCGCAAATGGCACCAAACGCGAAAAAAACAGCAGCGCGGTCAACAGCAAATAAGGGCTTAAAGCTTTTAACAAACTGTTTTTTGCTTCCGCTTGCGCCGCTGCCGGGCGAGCGGCATGTTTCTGCCTTGTTTCAGCGAAGCGAACGAAAAGCATTTCCACCGCAAGCGCTGCAAGCGAAGCGAAAACGCCTGCCAATTCAACGCTGATATACTTGCTGAAAAACCATATCGCCCAACTGAGCGCAATCGCAACAGCGATCATTTCAAACCATTTTTTCCGCAAATCTTTCCAGCCGCCGGCGATAAAAACAGTAATCAGCGTAAAATAAAAAAAGACTGGAATGCTTAGAAGAGCTGTGCCTGCACCTAGCGAATGAATGGAAATTCCCGTAAGATTCGCTCCGATAACCGAACCGGTCGACAAAGCTCCCCAAGGCACTGCCGTCAAACTCACAAGCGCCAAAACGGCCGCCTTAAATCGCGGAAAACCAAGCGCAATCAAAATCGGCGCTATGACAATCACCGCAATTCCAAATCCGCTGACCGACTCCACAAGCGGAGAAAACGCAATAACTAAGAGGAGTGCTTGTCTCGCTGGATCGCTCGTCGATTCAGAAATATGAGAAGCAATCGTTTGAATAATCCCCGCTTCATTCATTAAATGAAAGAGCCAAATTCCGAACAAAAGTACATAGGCAACCATCACCGTAAGCAAAAATCCTTCGAACGCCGCATTAAAAAAAGATGCTGCATTTAACGCAAAATACGGAGCTGCTGCCGCAATGAACGCTGCTGCGACAAACGAAACAAGTCCTGCTGCAGCAGATGATTGCTTCAGAACAAAAAGCAAAAGAAAAATGCCGGCAATTGGCAATAGCGCTGCGATAATCTCCATGGAAGCACCTTCTTTATCTGAGCTGCATTGCATCTATCTACTATTCTAGCTTTAGCTGCTTGCGAATAAAAGCCAAACTTTCATTAAAAATCAAGTCTTTGTCGTTGTCCAATGTAGCGACATGGTAGCTGTTCTCTAAAATCAGCTTTTTTTTGACTTCTGACGAAAGATGCGCATAGATATAATCCGAATCCTTCGGCGGAACGACATGATCCACACGGGAAACACAAATGAGCGCCGGGCAGCGTATCTCCGCCAGCCTTTCAATCGTTGCTTTTTTCAATTTGAACAATTCATGCAAAGAACGGACCGGGGTTTTCTCATACGCCAGTTCAACGGCCCCTTCCGCTTTAATATCCGAACCGATGCCATCGATAAACCTCGGCTCTTTCAAGCTGAGAATCTGATCATATTGATCAATATTAATCGTCGCATTAATCGGAATGATCGCTTGAATTTCAGGATGTTTTTGAGCCATGTACAATGTTAATGTGCCGCCCATTGACAAACCCGTGACAACGATTTGCCCACAGCGATCCCTCAGCCATTGATAGCCTTCTTCAACTGAAGCAATCCAGTCTTCATACGCTGTCGCTTCCATTTCTTCATAATGGGTGCCGTGCCCTTTCAATCTCGGTCCGCAAACTGTAAAACCAGCGCTTGCATATAGTCCGCCCAAATCGCGCATGCTTTGAGGCGTACCCGTAAAGCCATGAATGACAAGGACGCCAGTCGGACCCCCTTCAAAATAAAAAGGCTCCGCACCTTTTAAAACGTTATGATTTTCACTCATCTTCATCCTCCTTTCATTTGATTCAAAATTATAACATAATTCAGATAACATCACGCTTTGATTATTAAAACCCTTTTAATATGATAAAGTGGTTATAACAAGTTTTTAAGGAGGGATCCGGTGAGGCTCTTCTTATCTTCCTTGCAATGGGCCGCCTTCATCTTCGTAAGCGCCATGGTCGTTCCGATCGTAATTGGCCATGCGTTTGGACTGCCGCCCGTTGAGATCGCAGCTTTTTTGCAGCGTACGATTTTTATCATGGGCTGCGCTGCACTATTGCAAGTGTTGTTCGGCCACCGCCTGCCCATCGCGGAAGGCCCTGCCGGCCTTTGGTGGGGAACGTTCACCATTTATGCGGGCTTGGCAGCATCCGGAGCATTGTCAACGGAAAATGCCCTTCGCCAGCTTGAAGCGACCATGCTGCTAAGCGGGCTGTTTTTTCTTATCATTGGGGCATTCCGGCTCGTGCAGCCCATCAAAA
>CALKAO010000070.1 GCA_937983115.1 uncultured Caryophanales bacterium | reverse complement strand
AGGAATGGTACAAGCGTTATGCTTTGCGTACTGGGGTCGAGCGTTGTATCAAACGTCAAAAAGTTGATTATCTTTTAGAGGATTCAAGAGGACGCAGTTCAAGGCATTGGAATATTCGTACATATTGCATCGGCATGTGCCAGCATGCCGATGCGTGGGTAAAGGAAGCAAAAAAGAAAAACTTTTCCAACATAAACCCAACTATAAAATCTTTTTTGTCCTTATAAACCCATCTTAAAATACACTTTTTTAAAAATCTACAATATGTGGTTTCTTTGGCATGCGTATTTTTGAAAATGATTTTGAAAACCCTTGTTTATCCTCTTAAATCTAGCCTTCATCCCCCGAAAGAGCCAATTTTAATCATTTAATTTCCGAGGCTCTATTAATTCACTCAGTTGGCTGCATTAACTTTCTTCAAAAAATCTTCAATCTGTTCTTTTGTTTTTCTTTCATTACTAACAAAATCAGCAACGACCTTGCCATTTTGGTAAACAACAAAACTTGGGATGCCCATTACATCAGCCTTTTCACAAACAGCTTTCTGTGCATCAATATCTACAGTGTAAAAATCAAATTCTTGATAAGTGCTCATAATATCATCGATAAAAGTGGATATAAATTGACAATCGGGACACCAACTAGCTGAAAAATATAACACAATAGGCTTCTCGCTTTTTACCAAATCATCAAAATGAATTAAACTATCAACCTTTTTCATATAAAATCCCCTTTCATTTTTAAATCTACAAACCTAATTTAAAAACTTTGTTTGCATTCTTCCAAAAGAATTTTTCTTTCACTGAATCCTTTAATGGCCATTGCTCTACTTCATTAATCACTTCTTGAATTGGCATGCCTAAAGTAAGCCAATCCGAACCAAACATGATTTTGTCCTGAATTAAACTATTTGCATAATACATAAACATGTCCCATCCTGTATTAGGTTCTGCAATATATTTTGGTCTAAATGCGGATGTATCGACGTATAAATTTTCATATTTCAACAACATTGCAATAGTATCCGGTATCCACGGCCAGCCGCCATGTCCTGCAATAATTTTTAACTGTGGAAAGTCCGTTAAAGGTGCTTCCAAATTAGAAGGATGATCAAGAAACACAGACGTTTGTCTATAATAATTAATCGATGTATGAATCCATATCGGCACGTCAAGTTCCTCACAAAGTGCATATAGAGGGTAATATTTGCGATCATCCGCTTTCAAACCATGCTCATATGGTGGAATAACAACTGCTTTAAAACCTTGTTCTGTCAATGCCTTGCGAACAACTTTTAAACTTCTTGTTCCTTTATGTGGATTATAACCAGCGTAGCCAATAAATTTATTTGGATATTTTTTCAAAATTTCAGCTACATAATTATGATCTGCAGGTGGTTCCGAGCCATCTCTGCCATAATCCATATTATGAATCGCATGATACACAACATTTGCATCATTTAACATGTTTAGAAATCGTTCCATACTAAACTCTTTTTCTAATATGGCAAAAATTTCTTTCATAACGTCTTCTAGTGTTTCGGATTCGACTCTTTGAAAAAATTCTTCCTTAGTCCATCCTGCTAATTTGGCCCATCTTGGACCAAATAACAAACGATATTCTATATTTTTTGGATCGGCATCTTCTGAACCTGAAAAAATAAATTCCGGCAATGTATTCGAAGTGTCTATAATCATTTTATTTACCTCTTTTCCAATAAAATTTAATAATTCTTTTCAAAAAGCGGCGTCTTCGTTAACGCCTTTTCAAGCGTTCCAGGTTCACACCAAATAATTTCAGGAGTAAGCCTTGCTTCGGTGTGGAGTGCCCGTTTTATTCGTTTTTCCAACTCAGGCAATTGATTTGCATCAATCGTTTCGCCATATTCTAATTTCAGTTTAAGCGGCGGTGTAACTCTTGGAGGCGGATTTTCAAGAACAATTCTCATTTCACCAGTTACTTCGGGAATAAAATTAGCAACAACACTTTTGATTGCTGAAGGATAAACATTGGCGCCTTTCACAATAAGCATGTCATCGGAACGGCCAATCATCTTGACTCGTCTACCTTTAAAACCACATCCTGGGCACTCTTTCGTAAATACTTGAATAACATCTCCTGATGCATAACGAATGCGTGGAAGTCCCTTTACTCCAATTTCTGTTACAACCCGCTCTCCTATTACACCATCGTAGATTTCCAACGGCTCTTTTGTTTCGGGATCAATCAAATCGTTAGGAAACAAATTAAGGTCGGGTGCAACACAATGAATTCCATAATATTCATCTGAATCACAAGAAAAACCCAATTCGCCTAAGTAATCATAAATGCGACAACCATAAGCGTTTTCAATTCTTTTTTTTATTTCAGGCACACTTACCCCAATTTCACCAACAGCAAATATAGCTCGCAATTTAAGTTCACCGACATCCATTCCATATTCTTTTGCTTTATCTATTAAATGTTCAGCTAGTGACGGTGTCATCATTGCAGCGGATGGTTTAGTCAATTGAGCATATTTTAAAATCATTTTACTTCCTGCCCGGACATCGACATCAATTGGAAGCACACCTTGTGAACGAACACCCCATAATATAGAGGAAGTTGCATAAATACCCAAAGAATGGCTAAACAGCAATCTCTCACCCGATTGAATCCCGCCGTACTCTAACATATGTGCAATATACCGGTTTAAAAATTGAATATCATCTTGAGTAAACGTATAAGTAAATGTCGGTTGTCCTGATGTTCCGCTCGTAGTGCCTGTAAATACAATGTCATCAGGTGAAGCGCATAAATGCATCCCAAAAGGATGGCCATACTTATCTAATGACTCCTGTTGACTCTTCCTTTCAATTTCTTTATTCATAAAGATTGGAAGCTTTTGATAGTCCTCAAAGGTTTGAATCTCTTCTGGATGGGCGCCTGCTTCTTCAAACTTCCTACGGTAAAATTCCGAATTGCGGTAAACATACTTTAATTGCCGTCTTAACATGTTTTCTTGATACTCTTTAATCTCTTCGTCTGACATATTGTTAAAGATTGGATTCGTATATGTCACTCGTTTTGTTTTTGCTTTCATAGTTTCACTCTCCCTGCCACTCTTGTAAACCCTTTCAACCTGATATGATTAAAAAATCTATTTCTCTCTCACCACAATAATAAGCCGCTTATCGATTTGTTGTAAAATTCAAAATAATTATATGGATATAAGCACAGCTTATATCTAATTCCTGTTTCGTATTTTTTTAATAAAGTAATATACATATATATAAATAACTTTTATCGTTCATTTATTGCTTAAAAATAAAACCATATTAGAAGCATTTAATGGCTTAGTGTTGATAAAAGTTAAAAATTTAATATAAAGAAGTTAATCATATTTTTATTTAAATATTATATAAAGTCAAATTTTGTTTTTTTAAACATATAACTTTTTTTGAATAATAAGTAAGCAATACAAAAAATAATAAGCAAAAGGAGGTGGCATTTTGGCAGGACTGCGGCAGATTTTTGCGCTCTTTATCCCTGTATTGTTTCTCTTTTTACTGACTTCGTTTGCCCTGCAAGCGGAAGAAAAGACGGGATTGCTGCACGATTCCATCATCGTTCAAAAACAGAAGCGAACGTTTGACTATTATGTTCCAACATCCTATTCTCATGACCAATCGGTGCCGCTTGTGCTTGCTTTTCACGGCAGAGGCAGCACTGCAGAAAATCAAATCAAACTGACAAAATTTGATGAATTAGCGGAAAAAGAAAGATTTATCGCCGTCTTTCCCAACAGTGTGGCTGTTCATGAACCAAACTTAAAAAAAGGGCATGAGCGGCAATGGAATGATGGGCGGATGGACACGCCTGCTTTTCGGGCTGGAATTGATGATGTTCAATTTATCTCTCAAGTCATTGATTATTTCACTGAACATTACAACATCGATGAATCGCGGGTTTACGCAGCAGGCATGTCAAACGGCGCTTTTTTTGCGAATCGGCTTGCAATAGAATTGTCCGATCGAATTGCTGGCGTTGGAGCAGTTGCCGGAACATTGGCCGTTCCCATAGCCAATCAAAAGCCGCGTGAACCGGTTTCCATCGTGCTTATTATGGGCACTGACGATCCGATTGTTCCATATGAAGGCGTCAACGGCTATGCTTTTTCGGCAGAAGAAACGATCGACTACTGGAAAAAAGCAAACGGCCTAAACAGCAATCCTTCCATTAAAAAACTGCCGAAAAAAGATAAAAAAGACACAACAGAGGTCATCAAAATCGCTTTTTCGGATCCAACAAACCGTGCTGAAGTGATTTTATACAAAATCCAAGGCGGCGGACATGCGTGGCCAGGCGGACCCCAATATGCCAAAACAAACAAAATCGGCCTCACAAGCAGGCAGATTCATGCGACTGAAGTCATTTGGAATGAATTGAAAAAACATAAAAAATCAAAGCCTATCTCTATTTTTTCGAGATAGGCTTTTTTTCGCATGTTGAAAACTTAATCAAGCTTGCCGCCGTTTTGCAGCAGGCTGACTCACATTCTTTAATTGCTGCAATGAAGAAAAACCGCTGATTTTCAAAGGGGCTTTTCAGCTTGCAGAGCAGCTGAATAACCCTCCATTAATATTTTCATTCGTTTATGTCGATTCTGGCATCGTTTGTTTTTTCCTCTTCATTTTTCAGCAGCGAAAGAGTTAAATCTTGGATGACGGTGTCGAACGGTTATGTTACGATAAGTAAAATTGCATGTTTTTTAAAAAAAGGAAGGTTTATCGTGAAAAACATCAAATTTTATATCTTTTTTGCGATTTTCATTGGGATTCTGGCCATCATCGGCTATGTCAAACTGCAAAAAAATATCAATGGCAGCCCATCCGTTTCCGAAGATGAAAAAATTGAAGAACAAGAACTCATTCCAGAACCTGTCACATCAAAAGCTTCGATTGCAGCAGTCGGCGATGTGCTCATCCATCAATCGATCTACCGCGATGCCCAAACCGGCGACAGCTATGACTTTGACAAAATGTTTACTCATGTCAAACCCTATTTAAAAGCGCCGGACATTACACTTGCAAATCAGGAATCAATGATTGGCGGCGTAGAGCTCGGCCTTTCTACATACCCGCAGTTTAACAGTCCGCATGAAGTTGGAGATGCGCTGAAGCGCTCGGGCATCGACATCGTCTCAATCGCAAACAACCACACGCTGGATCGCGGCGAAAAAGCCATTATGAATGCGCTTGATCATTGGGATAAAATCGAAATGCCGTATGTTGGCGCATACCGAAGCGAAGACGACCAAAAGACGATCCGAACCATTGAAAAAAACGGCATTATTTTTTCATTTTTAGCCTACACGTATGGAACAAATGGCATTCCTGTCCCCGAAGGAAAACCTTATCTCGTAAACTTAATTGATGAAATTAAAATCAAAAATGAAATTCGCGAAGCAAAAAAACTGTCCGATGTTGTTGTTGTCAGCCTGCATTTCGGAAATGAATACGAGCGGATGCCAAACGACCAGCAAATTCAGCTGGCGCAATTGATTGCTGATGCAGGGGCGCACATTCTTTTTGGGCATCATCCTCACGTGCTGCAGCCCGTCGATTTTCTTTCGAGCAAAGAAGGCCATGAAACTTTCGTTGCCTATTCGCTCGGAAACTTTTTGGCTGCTCAAGAAGCGCAGCATGATTACTATCGCCGCATCGGCGGCATGATACAGGTGGAAGTGGAAAAAGTGGAGTTTGAAGGCGATGCAGCGATTCGTGTCCACTCGCCTTCGTTTTTAGCGACTTACATCCATTTTCAAAATTGGAAAAATTACCGGATTCTGCCGCTTTACCAAGTGGCAGACCACGAATTGTCCAATGCCCGGGAGCATTATGCCGAAACGAAAAAACATATGCAGCAATTCGTGCCATACCTCCAATTTATTGAAGATGAGAACGCCGTTTCCGCTTCATCTGATTAAACAAACAAGCTCCAATCCCCATTGCAGGAAATGGAGCTGTTTTATTAAAACATTATGCCAGCCGTTTCTTAAAAAATGCGATCGTTTCTTTCAACGCTTCTTGCAGCGGCTCCGGCGGCTCCGAAAGCGGGTGGACGGCATTGAAAGTATGATCTCCGCCAGCGATGATGGCTAATGAATGGATAGGCGCCGCTTCGCTCATTTTTTTCGCGCCTTGCACGAGCCATTCGCTGTCTGCATCGCCTTGAATAATATGGACAGGCGTAGCCATTCGTTTTAAATGATTCATTACATGAAATCGTTCTTTGTTTCGTTTCATATCTACAAAAACATTGTTTTTGAGCGGCATTTTTTCTTTTGTTCGTGCATTAATGATGCAGCCGACGCCTTTTTCTTCAATTTCTTTTTTCAGTTCATCAGAAAAAAAGTCAACATCTGACACTCCATTCCACGTAACGACTGCACGAACTTCAGGATGCTCCGCGGCAAAAATAATGCTGTTCGCACCACCGCGGCTATGCCCGAGAAGCCCAATCTTTTTTAAATCAAATTCATTTGAAAAAGGAAGTTTTCGACGAATCATCTCATCGAATAAAGCAGCAAGATCCGCTTGTTCACGCGAATATGTATTGACGGCAAACTTATCCAGTTCATCAAAGCGATCGCCCGCTTCACCAACGCCGTTATGCGAAAAATTAAACCGAATGGCATAAAAGCCGCTGCTGGCAAGCTGTTCGGCCAAGTAAGGGAAAAAGTTCCAGTCTTTAAACCCTTTAAACCCGTGGCATATGATGACTACAGGCAATTCTTCCGCTTGCTGATCCGGTCCATGAACATTCCCGCGCAAAACGAGCTCATCATCCAAATGAATTGCAAACGATTCCATTTTCGTCGCCATTTTGATCCCTCCTGTAATCAGTGTAGCAAAAGATGTCAGAATTATCGAATCATTGCTTGCTATTGATGGATGTTTTTAAAGCGTCATACAACATTTTCGTTTCCGCAGCTTCTTTCCGGTTCAAAATCACAAAATCCGATTCCGCTGCAACATACAGGTATGGCGGCCCCGCCTTTGTTTTTACGAACAATAATCCTCCCCCATACGGATCCTCCAAACGAAAACGCCCTTTTAAATGGCCCTCTATTGCAAAGCCGTTCGATTTTACTAAAACATGAGGCAATTCATCTAAAAGCTTGACGGACTCAATTTCGTTCACATTCCATTCCACCCCATACATTCCTGAAACAACGAACGTGTCATCTCGAATCGCCGCATCATTTTCAGACAATCCAAAATACATGAGAACAGCGATAAAAACGATGACAGCAAAAGAAAAAACTCCCGTCAGCCAATACATTTTTTTGCGTTTATGCGGCACTTCAAAGCGCTGAAGCCAAATGGTGCCGGCTAGAACAGCTAGCAGCAGCAGGGAAAAGCCGGCTTCCAAGCTGTATGGAACCGAGAATATCCAAAGAATGTACGCAGCCAGATAGATCAAAAATATGGTCAGCAGCAGTTTGCCAACGCCATCAACAAATCCGCTCTTTTTCAAATATTCCTGTTCTTCTTTCGGCCGTTTCGAAAACCCTGAAATCAACGTCAGGTCTTTCTGTTTAATAATAAGATAGGCCAAACCTCCAAGAATAACTGCAATCCATCCAAAAAAAATGATCAGGCCGATTTTCGCAGTACTGATAAAAAACACCAACTTTCCTATCGTTCTATTTACTCCGTTTGTTTGATTTGCCAAAATAGTCAAAAAAAGCCTTCGCGCAAACGAAAGGCTACGGCAAAATATACGGAACCATCGACTCATCCAATCCTTCAAGTGAATATCCTTGCTCCACCAAATAATCGAGCAGCTTCGGCAAATGATTTAGCGTCGTTCGTCTGCTGTGAATCAAAATTATCGGGTCTTCGCCTTTTTTTGAAACATATTCAATTTGTTGAATGGCATGTTCTACATATTTCCCATTCGTATATTTCCAATCGCGGCTGTCGACATTCCAATCCCACAGCTGATATCCGTGTTCTGCAACCGCTTGCTTATAGGCAGGCGTCATGTTCGGGGAACTGCCGTACGGGGTGCGGATCAGCGTCGCCCGAACCCCGGTTAATTCTTCGAGCGTCTTTTGCGCAGCATGCATTTCATCCAAAACAGACTGCTTGGAACGGTAAAACTTCTTGACATCGTGCGTAACCCCATGAAGAGCCGGGACGTGCCCTTCCTCAACAATTCTTTTCACGACATCAGGAAATTGGCGCATCGGAGGCTCCAACATAAAAAATGTCGCTTTCGCGCCATATTCGGCAAGCAAATCCAAAATTTCGCCATCGACCTCCGTCGGGCCGTCGTCAATCGTTAAATAAGCGACTTTTCGCTCACTCTCCTCCTTATTCTTTGCAGCTTCCTTATCCCGCTCCTCTTGGCTTTCAATCTGCTTGTCCACGGCTTGTTCGCGGTTTGCCTTTTTTTTAGGTGAATGAGAGGGTTTCGCGTCTTCTTTATGTAACTCTTGATGCTGCATTTTTTCGTCCGATTTTGCCTTGGCCGCCTCCGGGACGTCTGCTTCCTCTCGTTGCAGGCTCTCATTTAGGACTTGTGTATCTGAAACTTTTTGCCCAGCCGTGGCGCGCGCCTCCTCTTTACTCCCGGCATACAAATGAGCAACTTGTGCAGACAGCAGCAGCACGCCAACGGATAAGCAAAAAATAACGATTTTCTCAATGGGATTAAATAGTTTGCGATTTTTTTTCATCGTTTTCAAGCACCCTTTATTCCAACACTCACTCCCCTTCTATCTTACTATGGAACCTACGAATCTCACAATCTCTTTTCTCAAAATCTTTCATTTTCGCTAAAACTCTACAAATCTATCGGGACTTGCTTAAAAGAAAAAAATCACATCTTAACGACGCTTGTTAACCAAATAATGAATATCTTCCAATATTTTTTGAATATCTACCGGCTTGCTTCGATAGGCCATATCGTACAGCCCGCGGACTTGATTGTTTTGATCGATTAAAAACATCGTCGTGGAATGAGAATAAAAATGTTCATCAATTTGCTTATATTGGACTTGCAGCTCATCAGCAATCTGTTTAATCGTTTCCGGCGTTCCGCGCAGCCATCTCCACCCGTGCGGATCGGCTTGAAAGCTGCCCGCATAATTGCGCAAAACCTCTTTTGTATCATGTTCTGGATCAAACGAGATCGATACGAGCTCGACTTCATCCCCAAATATGCCAGACAATTTCAACTCAGCTTGCAGCTTGCTAAAATCACTCATTGTCAATGGACAAATATCTGGACAGCGCGTATAAAAAAATGCGGCAACCTTCACTTTATCATTTTTTAAATGATGCGGGCCATAAAAAGCATCTTCAAATTGATAATCATGAACCGTCCCAAAAACAGGAAGTTTATCATTTTTAGGCCAAATCACAGCGACCAGGCAAAAACCGACTATGCTAATAATAAGGAAAAGGCCGGCTTTACGTTTTTGCAACATTGTTCACACCTCGCTGTTCACTTCACTGCTTTCATTGATAAAGTAAATCAAGCCAACCGTTGCAGCCGATAAAAACAGACTGAAAAAACTAAAAGCCGCTGTATGGGTTTCGATAGAATTTCCGTATTCAGCCGGCAAACCGCATAAACTCGGATTCAGAACGACCGCGCCCAGCATCGCACCCATCAAGCCGCCAATCAGCCCTTGTTGATAGCCGATCATCATCAACTGGCGCATATCAAGCAAACCGAAAACAACGCCAATCGCCACTCCAAAAAGCACAGAAAGATAGATGGCGAAAGCAAGTACATGCAGCCACAGCTGCACGTTCATCGAAATGGCCAAACTCATCACACTGCTGCCCAAACCAATCAGCACCCGTTCTAAACGTTTGTGGATAACGCTTCTTTTTTTCTTTAGAATCAAAAAAGCAGCAAACGCGCATCCGCTGTTTAACATCAATATGAATGGAATCACCATGAATCGTTCCTTTTTTTAATAAAATGAAAGACAAAAACAAGGGAAAACATAAAAAATAGTTCCACAAATAGAAGAAAAGGAAAACTGTTTTTTGCCGCTGCTCCGATCATGGGCGACATGAGCCCCATCATCATTCCATGTGCATATCCGCTTAAAAGCGCTTCATGATGAAACAGCGCGCCAAAAATCACTCCGGCAGCCATGCCAATCAATGTTGAAGCGATCGTTACATTGACATAATGAAACGGAAACTGGTAAATCAATACCACTCCACAAATAAGCGCGATAAACCCACTGGCCATTTGTGCAATATGAATGCCATCCTGAAACCCCATCATTTGCCGACGGCTTCTAGCATAAAGATATAAGCCGGCTGTTAATAATGCATTTGCGTAGAAAAAAACAGCGAGAAAATTGACAAACAATGCCACCACTTCTTTCAACCCATCCGTTGTATTCACATCTATGCATGCGACTGCTTGTCTTATTCGCTTTCATGCAAGTTTTCATTCAACAAAGGCAGACAATGGCCGCATCAGATTCTTCAATCCAATATGTTGATAAATGAAAAAAAACTCGCCGATCTGACGAGGGGGGAACCCATTCAACGTTCAATCCGTCCATGAGAATCCATTTGAGCAAAAAAACTGCTTTTTATAGAAGAAAGAATCGTTTTCATCACCTTCCACCTGATTGCGAAATCCAGTTTTTCGCTCTTTTATCCGAACGATAGCTTCTGCAGAAAGCGGCGGGCAGTTTGCCAGCCACGCCAGCATCAATCCATTTATAAAACCGGCGCGGCGCCCAAAAACGTTTTGCGTGATTCAAATTCAAACACAAGCCACAGCCAACACGATTCAACCGTCCCGCTGAAGTTCAGCCAAAGAAGGATCTTTAAGAAATTCCCACATATACAATGCTGCATACGTTTCATAAGGTGACCATGATGTCCGCCATTTTTCCATTTGTTCACGCGTTGGTTTTTCTTCAAGCTGATACCATTTTTTCAACGCATTTTGAAGGCCGATGTCAGCATAAGGAAAAACAGACGGCCTTCCCATACCGAAGAGAAGAACGCTTTCCGCAGTCCAAGGGCCAATGCCGCGAAATTTCGTCAACGCTGCAACAATGCTTTCATTTGATAACGCATGAAGCGTATGCAATGGCAATTTCCCTGCGGCTATTCGCTTTGACGCATCAATGATGTATTCGGCTTTTCTGCCGCTGAATTGCAAAGCCGTTAAATCTTCATGATTCAATCGGCTGATGGTCTCCGCAGAAGGCGGAAACCAAACCCCATCTTTTTGAAATCCAAACGTGTGAACAAACCTTGCGGTCAGTCTGCGCGAGAACGTCAAGTTCAGCTGCTGATGAATAATCGCTTTCATTAAACTGAAATAAAGATTGACATCTAAAATCAGCGGCGTCCCAGCTAGCTTTGCAAACAATGGGGCAAGATCCGTGCCTTGAAAATGGTCTGTGATCTTTTGAAATGGAACCTTCCATTGAAACATCCTCTCAATTTCTTTGAATGCTTTTTCTTCATGTTTTGTTGGCACGTTTCCACGCACCCGAAAAACGGGCGATTCGCTCGCGCCAATTTGCTCGACTGCAATTGCATACGCCTCGCCGTCAATGAGCAGCGAAACGGTAATTGATACGTGTTCCATCATCACCTTTTTCGTTGGATCAGCCGCCGCTCTCTTTAACGCGCGTTTGAACTGGTATGGCCCTTCAATCGTTGCTTCTGTTTCCCACATTGCAAACCCCTTCTCAATAAAGATTTTACCTGCTTAAACCCATTATGCCTAATGTCATCCGTCACAACAAACAAGATATCTATCTATTCACTTGATGAACGCACAAAAAACTTCCGTCATGTTCACATGCGGAAGCAATTGAATACAATATTAAGGGGTCACAAACCAGTCATGCGGCAGCATTTTTTTTGCCATCAACTCATCTAGCCGATGAAACGTATAGCCTTGCTTGCGCAAATCATCAATCAGTTTGCCAAGCGCATCTGCATTGTCTTTGGAAACCGTATGCAGAAGGATGATCGCACCGGGGTGTACACGTTTCATCACATTATTATACGCATAGTTCCACCCTTTTTGCTGTTTCGTTTCCCAGTCTTTATAAGCAAGCGACCAAAACACATTCGTATACCCCAATTCATTTGTAACGGCCAGCGTTCGCTCGCTGAAAATCCCGCGCGGAGGCCGCAAATATTTCGGCATTTTTTTGCCTGTCACTTTTGCAAATAATTGTTCAACGCGTTCAAGCTCTTCTTGAATGCCAGCATCGCTCGTTTTTGCAAAATTCGGATGGTGAAAGGAATGATTGCCAACAGTATGCCCTTCCTTTACCATTCTTTTCACTAAATCCGGCTCTTCTCTAATATAGTGGCCTGTGACAAAAAAAGCCGCGGGAACCTTTTTCTCGCGCAATACGTCGAGAATGGCACTTGTATAGCCTTGTTCATATCCATTGTCAAAAGTTAAATACAATTCTTTTTTTGACGTATCAGCAATAAATATACCGCCATATTTTTCAAGCATTTCTTCAAATTCCGGTTCAGTTGTCGCCGGTTCGTGGTTTTTGCTTGGCTTAAAATACCAATCATACTGTATATTGCTGTACGGTTTTGCAAAAACTTGTAAAGAAAATAGGCCAAACAATGAAAGGCTCATGAAAAGACATAAGCTGAATTTTTTCATCTTTTATTCTCCTCATCAATTGTTCACTCTTAAGTTTTGCTAAAAAACGCAAAAAAATACGGAAATTTTAACACCATGAAATTTGTCTGAACAGACTGTGTCATTCTACTTGAGTAACCCGTTCTTTGGGTGTAAGATAAGGTTGGAGCACATAGGAGGTAGAATAAAAAATGGAATACAGAATCGAGCGGGACACACTTGGAGAAATGAAAGTGCCCGCTGACAAATTGTGGGCAGCGCAAACACAGCGAAGCAAAGAAAACTTTCCAATCAGCAATGAAAAAATACCAAAAGAAATCATCCGCGCCTTTGCCGTGCTCAAACGCAGCACCGCCATTGCCAACATGAAATTGGGCAAGCTTGAAAAAGAAAAAGCGGAAGCCATTGCCCAAGCTGCGGATGAAGTTCTCCAAGGCAAGTGGGATGACCACTTTCCTCTCGTCGTGTGGCAGACTGGGAGCGGAACACAATCCAATATGAATATGAATGAAGTGCTAGCCAATCGCGGAAATCAAATCTTGCGTGAAAAAGGAATCAACATGCATATTCATCCGAATGATGACGTCAACAAGTCGCAAAGCTCAAACGACACGTTTCCAACTGCCTTGCACGTCGCAAGCGTCATTGCCATTGAAGACAACGTTTTGCCTGCCGTTCGAACATTAAAAGAAACATTGATGCAAAAAAGCAAAGAATTTAATGACATCATCAAAATTGGCAGAACGCATTTGCAAGACGCTACGCCGCTTACGCTAGGACAAGAAATAAGCGGATGGCATCGCATGCTGGAACGCGACGAAGAAATGCTGAAAGAAAGCGTTTGCTTTTTAAAAGAGCTTGCCATCGGAGGCACTGCGGTAGGCACCGGCATCAATGCCCATCCGAAATTCGGCGAGAAGGTAGCTGAAGAAATCAGCAAAATGACAAACAAAGATTTCTCATCAGCTGAAAATAAATTCCATTCTTTAACAAGCTATGACGAAATTGTATATGCTCATGGCGCGCTTAAAGCGCTTGCAGCCGATATGATGAAAATTGCCAACGACGTTCGCTGGCTGGCAAGCGGCCCTCGATGCGGAATCGGAGAGATTACGATACCATCTAATGAACCAGGAAGCTCAATTATGCCAGGAAAAGTAAATCCAACGCAAAGTGAAGCCGTTACCATGGTTGCCGTCCAGGTCATGGGCAACGATACAACCATTGGAATTGCAGCTTCGCAAGGCAATTTTGAACTCAACGTGTTTAAGCCTGTCATTGCTTATAACTTCTTGCAATCGGCGCGCTTGCTTGCGGATGCAATTCGTTCGTTCAACGAACGCTGTGCAGTTGGCATTGAACCAAACCGCGAAAAAATTGAAGCTTATTTAAATGAATCACTCATGCTTGTAACCGCTTTGAATCCGCATATTGGCTACGAAAGCGCGGCAAAAGTGGCAAAACTGGCTCACGAAAAACAAATCACGCTAAAAGAAGCTGCGCTTCAGTCAGGAATTTTAACCGAAGAGCAGTTTGATAAATATGTAAGACCGGAAGAAATGATTGCGCCAAAAGCTTAAAAGGAAAAAACGGACATTGATGGCCGCCCATCACTGTCCGTTTTTAATGGCAATTGCGAAAGCCCGTCATTTGCCTTTATTTATCACGACATTTGTTTTTGCCAGGCAATCATGAAGCGCCCGATGATCGGAGCGGCTCATGATCATAACCAAACTTATCAGCAACAGCATCCCTCCTGATAATGCATAAAGAATGAACGCAGCGATATGGCGCGATACCGAAATCCGCCACGAAATGGCTTCACGCTCGCTCACAATGCGAATGCCGACAAGCCATTTCCCAACGGTAAAGCCTGAAGTCATTACGGGGATCGCTGTTGCATACAGCAAAAAAACACCAATGAAAAATAGCAGCGCATTCATTTCCAATTCAAATAGCGTAATCCCCATAACAGCAACCGGAACACCGACTAACAGCAAATCATACAGCCAGGCGATCAATCTGATAAGCAATCCTACGGCATCCCTCATAGCTGCTCCTCCTCAATCCTTTCTACAAATACAATATTCAAATCGAAAAGCCGTTGCGAATGATTTTTCAAACAATGCGTTAAATTTTTATGTTGCACGCCAGATTGATCAATAGGTATAAACTGCGCTTGATTCGCGTTCCTTCCGTTCCCCATTGCTGTTCCTTTTTTCCTGTTTCCGCCGCAGCATTTGCAGGCCTTTCCGCTTATTTTCCTCCTGTCATGCATTCAGCTTTTGGATTAATTTTTTTCCCAGAATTGCATCTTCGCAACACATTTATTTCAATTTTAAAACCAGTCCTAAAAAAGTTTGATTTAACTGCAAATATCAATAAAGTTGCATCATTCCATGGAACGTTCCCTTCCAAAATCATGCAAATCATCCGCTAAATTTTAGGTCTTTTTTCCGGTTTATTGAAACAACTGTAACACCTTGTTAATCAAAAATGATTCAGATAGAATGATGATTGTGTTTTTAAAGAGGGTTTTGAAAAGGGAGGATGTGCCATTGACAATTGAAACGGTAACCGAACAGCCGAAAAAGCAAGTTTCCAAGAAACTGATTGCCATTGTCATTGCGGCTGCTGTTGTTCTGATTGGGGGTGCAGTGTCAGCATTTTTCTTTTTCAATTTATCGCCAAAAGAACAGTATTTTCTAGCAGAAAAAAAATCTGCTGAGTTTATCGCTGAACAGTTCGAAAAACGTTTTCAGTCCGAAAAGGAATGGGCTGAACATGCGAGAAACAACCCCATTGAACAATCGATTCAACTTTCGGCGGAATATCAAGATCCTAACGGACTTTTCATTGACGAGACGATTCAGCAAATGATTAACCATTCATCGATTGCAATAAACAGCGCGGTGGATTTAAAAAACAAAGTTGTTTCAGCTGATTTGCAGGCAAATCTGAGTGATTTAAAATTAAGCGGACTTGAAGTTTATCTCACCAGCGAACAGATCATGCTGGGGCTTCCGTTTCTAGACGAACTGCTGCAAATTGACGAAACTAGCTTGAACAAACTTTTAAATAAAATGGATCCGTATGCCTTTCCTGATGATGAAACTTTTAAATTCGATGCCTTTTTTGAACAAATGAGCGGTTCAGCTTTTGAAGAAGATTGGGAGTATTTAAAATCAGAATATCTCGCATTCATTTATGAGGAATTGCCGGAAGAAGCATTTTCAACTGAAACCGACAGCATCGCCATCGGAAATGAAGACATAAAAGCAGAGAAACTAACCATGAACTTGTCTGAAGAAGAAATCAAAGCGCTGCTGCAATCGCTTTTTGACAAAATGCAAAAAGACGAAAAACTAAAAGAAATCCTTGAACATCATTTTTCAGCCCAACTCGGTTCTCCAGCAAAAGAAGTTTCCGAGATGCTGGAAGCATTCGACGAAGGCTTGCAATTAGCGAAAGAACGTTTGGATTCTCATCTTCAAATTCCGAACGGAATGACATCAATCATCTGGACGCATAAAGATCTCATCGTTCAACGCGAGTTTTCCATTGAATTCGGCCCATCAGAAGATGAATTGATGAAGCTGGAAATCGCTGGAACGCAGCAATTAAACGATCGCGAACAGACTTTTGACTATGAGATTAACATCGAAGATTTTTCAATGGAAAATGCGCTGAAAGTGAAAGGCGACTTTGCTGTCAAAGACGATGAAACGACGGATTCATTTACAATTTCTATGGATGATGTAGAATTATCGTATAAAGGAACTGAAACAAAAGACGGAAATGCAAAAGAATTTGAACGTGAAATCGGCATAGATGTCAATGCCGGCTATGAACAATTTGCAGGCAGTCTGATTTGGTCAGGAAATGCAGCGTATGAAAAAGACAAAATGAACGCCGAGCATCAGCTGTCCTTAGATGTTGAAGGCTTGCAGCCGGATATGCTCAGCCTGATCATTCATACCGATGCCAAAACCGTTGATGAAGTCACATTGCCGGAAGATCAGCCAACGAAAGATATCGGGGCAATGAGCGAAGCTGAACTCATGGATTACATTGAAACAGATATCGCTCCTCAATTCCAGGAATGGCTTTTCACAACTTTTGGCGGTTTTATGAGTGAACTTTAGCATGAAGAATATAGGCGATGATCATGTTCAAACACCTTTTAATTTTTACAGCCATCAACATCAATCAAATTAAGAGGAAGCGGCTTTCACTTCCTCTTCTTTTGCTTTTTCCAATCATGCTGATCAGTCTGGCTGCATTCGTCATCATCTCCCTTTTTTCAACGGATGAGAACGCGCCTATCCAAGTCGGCCTCGTCGACCTGGATCAATCCAAGGAGACGACGATGTTGACTGAATGGCTGGCGGATGCCTCTCAACTCGGCTCGTATCTTCACCTTCAGCACATGACTGAGGATGAAGCTCAGCAGCAAATCGCCGAAAACCGCATGAGCGCCTATATCGTTTTTCCAAAACGCTTTACAGCAAACCTTTATGCAGGAAACGCTGTGAATTTGGAAATAAAAGGGAATCCCTCGCAGCCGATCGAAAGCATGGCCGTTAAAGAGCTGCTTGACAGTTTAGCTCGACATATCCGCAGTGCGCAAGCAAATATTTTAACGATTAATGAATATGCCCGCAAACTGGAAATCAGCAGCAATGAAAGACAAGATTTGCTGTTCGAGCAATTTGTTGAGTTTTTTTTGTATGCCCTTGGAAAAGATAAAATCGTCCAGCAAAAGAAACTTGAAAATATCGCCACTTCCTCGCCAAAACCATATTTTCTCTTAAGCGGCTGGTTTATTTTAATCACCATTTGGGCGTTTCTGTTAAATGTTTTCTTCTATCAAGCAAATGCAATGGCGATGCAGGAGCGACTTTCTCTTTACGGCGTCAAACGTTCTCACCAGCTGTTCGCGCGCATCATTGTTGCATTTTCCGTTACAGCGATCCTGGCGGCTGGCGCTTTTTTCTTGTTCGAAACCATGTCCGGCATTCAACTGCCGCTTGAAAATAAATGGAGAATCAGCGCCATCCTTTGCCTTTACTTATTATCGCTGCTTTTGTCTTACGCAATTTTAGAAACGCTAATCCGTTCCGAAAAATTGCAGCTATTTGTCCAGCTTCTTTTCACCGGTATTTTCCTGCTGAGCAGCGGCGCAATTATTCCAAGCTTGTATTTCTCCCTCCACCTTCAAAAATGGTTCGCTGCCAGTTTTTCATACGAAGCTTTTCATTGGCTGCAGGAAATCGCTTTAAACGGGCGTTTCTATGCTGATTTTTTGCCTCTGCTTAAAATGGGTCTTGCATCTTTTGCAATCCTTATCGCAGGATTGGCAATCAAGGAGCGTGTTCAACAATGAAGCACATTTTGCTGACACGCTTGCTTCACTGGAAGAAGCAATGGCCCAGCCTGCTGTTCTGGCTGTTGTTCCCAGTCATTGCAGCCTTTCTTTTTGCCGCTGCTGCAAACGAAATGCAATCTGAAATAACCGTTCCCGTCGGCGTAGTCGTGGAGGACGATACACCGTCCGCTCATGAACTGTATGAAAAGATTGCTCAAGCGCCTTTTCTGCGCGTGCACAAAACAACGAAAGCCGATGCGCTGCATTTATTGGAAAAACATGAGCTCGACAGCGTCTTCATCATTCTTGAAGGCTATGAAAAGAAAATCCGCAGCGGAAGCAGAAATGGACTTCTTACAAGCTATGAATCCAATCGATCCTTTGCATACACGCCTGTGAAAGAGATGATCCTGTCGTTCGTGCAAGAAGAAACCGGACGGGCGAAAGCCGCTTATACCGTCCAGCAATTGAGCAAGCAGTCTGCCGGCAAGGAAATTTGGACAATGGAAGAAATAACAGAATCCAGCAAGCGCATTCAATCTGAAGAAAGTTTGCTGGAAACGGATTTCTCTTACGCCCCTGTTGAAAACCAAGCGGAGAAAAACAGCCAGCCCCTTGTCAACGTGTGGGAATGGTGGGCGATTTTTACTGTATTGTCAACGCTATTATTGAGCGACTGGGTCATTAAAGAGAAAAAAGCGAGGATGCACATCCGTTTGGCTTTTTCCCGCTATTCATTCAAAAATTATTTGCTGAGGAATGCATTCTTGTATACTGCGCTCTTTTTCATCTTTGATCTCATCGCAATCGGGCTCTTTACGCTCTTTTTAAAAGAACATGTGGTTGTGCCTGCTGTGATGTCCATGCTGAGTTTTCGGCTGATGATTCAATGTGGCGGATTTTTGGCCGCCCAAATGTTCACACATTTATATCGTTTTTATAGCGCATCCTTTGCCATTGCAAGCATTTTTGCCATCATTAGCGGCGCCATCTTGCCTGTCCATCCGTTCTCCAGCCGCCACCGCTGGCTGGAATGGCTTCATCCCATCCATTCCGTTGAAGCATGGCTGTTCGCAGCCATCCTATTGATGTGGATCTGGTACGTCCGAAAGGAGAAGTCCATTGCTTAGCGTTAAATCCATCAGCAAATCATATGGAAAAAAGAAAATCCTTGACAACATGACCTTTTCTGTACAGCACGGAGAAATTTTAGGGCTCGTCGGCGAAAACGGCGCGGGGAAATCTACGCTTTTAAAAATTTTAGCCACCTTGCTAAAACCTGACGCAGGGCAAATTGAACTCGATCAGCTGTCCTATCAAAAACAACGCGCAAAAGTGCGCAAAAAAATTGGATTTGTTCCCCAAGATATCGTGGTCTGGGAAAATCTTACAGTCGAAGAAAACATGCTTTTCTTCGCAAAACTATCGTGGAAAAAGAAAAGCGTGGACGAATTGCGGCAGCTCTGCCTGGATATGAATTTAGAAAAGTGGAAAGAACCGGTCAAAACACTGTCTGGCGGCATGAAACGAAAATTGAATTTGGCAATCAGCCTGATTCATGACCCAACGCTGTTATTACTGGACGAGCCGACAGTCGGAATTGATTTGAAATCCCGGAAAGAAATCGGAGCCTATTTGAAAAAGCTGGCAGCAGATCAAGGCGCTATGATCATTTATATTTCACACGACATGGATGAAATCACTTCACTATGCGATCGCATTTTATGCATCGGAAACGATCCGTTTTACAAAAACATTTTGAAAAAAACGAATAAAGAAATCGCAACGTTTCATTAGCGCCGGATTTTTCTGCCCTCTGTCAAAAAACAATGATTAAAAAGCTCATCCGCCATCGAGCAGATGAGCTTCATTCCGTTTAATCTTTATACGGATCATATTCATTGGCTCCCGCCATGCAGACGCCGATCGGCTTCAATACGTGAACGATTTCAATCGTATCCCGATGGGCATCCAGCACTTCTTGCAATTTTCGATAAACAAACGGGCTTTCGTCCGTGCCGCCGCCGCGCAATTCCACGCCGAATGCTTTTACCGCTTCATGCATTTGCTGCTCTGAAATTACCCCGCCAGTCCGCTTCTTTTTTTTCCAATTCATCCGTCCGGCCGCTTTCGTTCGGCTCATAATTCGCCCCGCGCCATGAACTGTGCTGTAAAAGGCCTGTTTATTTTCATCTGAGTCTTTGCCGCGGACAATAACGGAAACGTCGCCCATGCTGCCGCCAACAAAACCAAGCTGGCCAGGCGCTGAAGGGGTTGCGCCTTTGCGGACAACGATGTATTCCTTGCCATAATGCTTTTCTTTCCAGGCGTAATTATGATGATTGTGCACTTCAAACAAGGCTTCTGCTTGCAAAATATCCAACACTTGTTCAAGCACGTAATCCCGGCCGGCATAAGCATACTTTCCCGCTAATGCCATCGCTTGATAGTACATCTCGCCAAGTTCGCTGTCGATGTCAATGAGCGTTGGCGGCTGTTCCATGCTTTCCCCGGGCGACCGATCAGAAAATTTTCTTCCTTTCGCTAAATTTAAAAAGCCGCTTGCTGTTTTATGGCCGAACCCGCGGCTGCCAAAATGATTGGCTGCCCAGACGTCTTCGGTTTCTTCATCAATGAGAAGATCGACAAAATGATTCCCGGCGCCTACTGTTCCGAGCTGATCCCGGGCCAATTTTTTTAACGCATCGTGCTCCTGCTGCCCGATGTCGCGAAAAACATTCCACTCAGGAGCATCAAACAGTTCATGATCGACTTTTTCCTTATTTTTTCGGCCAATGCCGAAAGAAATTCGATTTGCAATTTCATCCATGATCGCCGCGATATGCGGTTTGACATCTGAATATTTTAAGTTCGTTTTTACGGCTTTGTTGCCGCATGCAATATCATAGCCAACGCCTGAAGGCGAAATTTGATTTTCATAGACGATCACGCCGCCGACTGGCTGGCTGTAGCCATAGTGGCCGTCGGCGCATAACACGCCGCCCGCCACATTTCCATAGTTTAAGCACATATTGAATTGTCGAATCGTCTGTTCATCATGATGTCC
>CALKAO010000069.1 GCA_937983115.1 uncultured Caryophanales bacterium | reverse complement strand
AAGCAGGGCGCCCGAAGTATGCGGATCGTTGTACGGGGTGCCAAGCCCTTGGAGAGCAGGAATGAAAATCACACCGCCGCTGTGGGGGACGCGTTTGGCCAATTTTGCGCATTCTTCTGGCGAATCGAGAAGGCGCAATTCGCTTGCCCAATTGATGGCGGAGCCGCCGGTAATGACCGTTCCTTCCAGACAAAATGCATCTTCATCATTCAATCGCCACAATGCCAGCGAATAGCATCCGTTTTTTGGAAAAATCCATTGGTTGCCTGTATGAATGTTTACCATAACCGATGTGCCGTAGGTCGCCTTCCCTTCGCCGGGCTCCGTGGAAAGATGGCCGAACATTGCGGCTTGCTGGTCGCCTGAAATGGCGGCAATTGGAATGCTGTGAGCGATTTCAGGAATGGCGGTGAAGCCATAGACGGTGCTTGAATGTTCGATCGATGCCAGTTTGTCTGCGGGCATTCCGATGAGATTTGCCAATTCCGGACTCCACGTTCCAGAAACCGGATTCCACATATTCGTGACGACGGCATTTGAAACATCGGTTACAAATGCCTGCCCGTTGGTGAGTTTCCAAACGAGCCAGCTGTCTAACGTCCCAATCAATACTTCGCCTCTGGCTGTTTGTTCTCGGCAATTCGGCACATGGTTCAGCAGCCATTCGTATTTTGTCAAAGCAGCGTTTGGGCTGATGTTGATGCCCGTTTGCTTCGTTAGTTCCGCGCATCGTTCGGCAGTGCGCAAATCTTGCCAAACGATGGCTCGATATATAGGTTTTCCTGTTGCTTTGTTCCAAGCGACAGTTGTTCCGCGCTGTGTTGCGATCCCCATGGCAGCAATATGATTTTCTGCAATGCCTGCTTGCTCGCAAACGTTTTTGATTAAGCGAATGACGGTTTCATAGATTTCCAGCGGATCGTGCTCCAGCCATCCGACTTCAGGCGTGTATTGTGTGATTGGCTCGTAAGCGTAGGCGGCTTGCTGGCTGTCGCGGCGATACAGTACGGCGCGAATGCCCGTCGTGCCGGCATCAATCGCAAGGATTAGCTCCTCTTGCATTGCCTTTTTCTCTCCTTTATTAAGTTGATTTTAACGCTTTTGCCAAAAGCGTTCCTTCATTCATGATTTCGTTCGGATCAAGTGCATGTTTGATCGATTCAAGCAGTTGATATGAGCTTCCCAGCTCTTGAGGCATCCATTGCGCTCTTAATTTGCCAATTCCGTGGTGATGGCAGATTGAGCCGTTGTTGGCAAGCGTAATTTCCATTACAATGCTCCAAATGGACCAGTATACCCGGTCAATTTCGGATGCGTTTTGCAGCGGCTGAGTTGCAAGGACGAAATAGATGTTGGTTCCTTGCATATAGGCGTGTGATGCGTGTCCGGATATGGCAAGCAATTCCGGAATTTCTTCTTTCAGCCGTTTCGTCACTTGTTCATAAATGTTGGCGATGTCTGTCCACATCGCTGAAATTTCAATGGTGTCGACGATCATTCCCCGGCTCGTTAGTTTTTCCAGCGCACCCGTTTCATTGCGATGTTCAAACCAAATTTCAACCGGTTCAGCGCCCAGCGGACGCCCGCCGTTTCCTTGAATGATTTTATCGAGCGCCTGCCCTTCGGTTTGAGCATATCCTTCAGGCCCTTCAGAAACGAGCAATAAAATCGCTTCATTTTTGTTTAAATATTTTGCATATTTTTGTGAGGCTTCGAAAGAGTCGTGAAGGCGGACGACTGCCGGCTTCCAGCCGGCTTGCATAAATTGCTGGATGGCCGTTAATCCTTGACGGACTTCATGAAAGGCATAGGCTTGCATCCAGCGGTCTTCAGGTTTTGGGAAAACTTTTAGCGTCACTTCGGTAATGATTCCAAAATTTCCTTCCGCTCCGATCCACAGCTGGCGCAAATCAGGTCCGGTTGAACGGCGCGGATTGTTTTTTATTCGGATGATTTCACCGTTCGGCAATACGGCTTCCAAACCGATGAGCAAATCTTCAATGTTGCCGTATTTGGTGCTAAACTGCCCTGAACTGCGGGTGGAAACGAGCCCTCCAAGCTGCGCCAGCTCGATCGATTGCGGGTAATGGCCGGCAATCAGGCCGTGTTCATTCAGCTGTTTTTCAAGCTGGCCCATGATGATTCCCGGCTGAGCGGTTACGGTTAAGTTTTCTTTGTCAAGACGGATAATTTTGTTCATGTTCTCCATTTGAATGACGACGCTGCGGCGCGTCGGCTCCGCGCCGCCTGTCACCCCTGAACCGCCTCCGTAAGGAACGGCATTAATTTTTTTCTCGTTTAAAAAAGCGAGGGCTTTGGCAACGTCTTCCGTCGTTTTTGGACAAATGACGCATAGGGGTTTGTCCAGCGGCACGCCAAATTTGCGTTCAACGAGGCGAAGCGGCCAAGTGTCGCGCGCAGCGTTTGTTCGGACTTCTTCAGAGGTTTTTACGAGATGTTTGCCGAGAATGTCTGTTAATTCATTGACAATCGTTTGTCCAGACATGTACGGATCACTCCATTCCCGTTAATTTTCAGGCGCTTGTTCAACTTTTTTTCCGCGTGTAAAAATGAATCTGAGCAGCGATAAACCGTTTTTCATTGTTGGGTAGCGAACAGGCATGTCAAAAAGCGTCGTTTGTTTTACCATGCTTTTTTGATGCGAGAAAAGATCGAAGCTGGCTCGGCCATGATAGGCGCCCATTCCGCTGTCGCCAACGCCGCCGAATGGCAAGTGGGGCGTTGCAAGATGATAAATGGTGTCGTTGATGCAGCCGCCGCCGAATGAAAGGGAACGAAGCACTTGATTTTGCGCGGCTTTATTTTCAGAAAAGAAATAAAGCGCAAGCGGTTTCGGTTTTTCCTTGATTTTTTCGATCGTTTGGCCAAGATCGGAATACGTTAAGATCGGCAAAACAGGACCGAAGATTTCTTCCTGCATGATCGGACTGTCCCATGCTGCGCCATCGAGCAGCGTCGGCTCGATCTTTCGCGATGCTTTGTCGCTTCTCCCTCCTGCAATCACGTTTTCGTTTTCCATTAAACGAAGAATCCGTTCAAAATGGCGATCGTTGACGATGCATGGCCAATTTTCATTGGCAAGCGGATCGCCGCTGTAAAATTCCGTCATTTTCTCTTTTAGTTCAGCAATCAGTTCATCTTTCACCTTTTCATGCACGAGCAAATAATCAGGGGCGATGCACGTTTGTCCAGCGTTTAAGCATTTTCCCCATGCGATTCGTTTTGCTGCCAGTTTCAGATTTGCTGTTTCATCAACGATGCAGGGACTTTTTCCGCCAAGTTCAAGCGTCACAGGCGTCAAATGTTTTGCCGCTTGCGCCATCACATATTTCCCGATCTGCGTGCTGCCTGTGAAAAAGATATAATCGAATTTTTCTTCAAGGATGGCTTTGCTCGTTTCAGCATCGCCTTCAATGACGGTGATGTATTCTTTCGGAAATAAGTCTGCGATCATTTCATTTAATACGCCTGATGTTGCGGGGACATGTTCGGATGGTTTGATGAGTGCGCAGTTTCCGGCAGCGATGGCGCCAATGAGCGGACCGAATGTTAAATACATCGGATAGTTCCATGGCGAAATAATGAGGACGACGCCGTACGGCTCTGAGTAGATTCTGCTTTTTGCACCGAAAAGTGCAATTGGCGTTGGAACGCGCTTTGGGCGGACCCATGAGCGAAGCTTCCGCTTCACGTAGCGAATTTCTTCTAAAAGCATGCCAAACTCCGCCAGAAAGGCTTCGAATGCGGATTTGTTCAAATCTTGCTTTAACGCGGATAAAATTTTTTGTTCCCAGCGCAAAAGTCCGTCTGCAAGCGCATCGAGCTGTTTTAGGCGAAAGTTGACGTCTTTCGTTTTTTCCGAATGGAAAAATTGGCGCTGTCTGTCGATGATTGCCTTGATGTTGATGCCAGTCATTGCGAAACCTTCCTTTTTCACATTTTTCATTATGATTTATATTCTTGGCGATGCAGGAATATCCTGCTAAAGCGGACGTTGTATTTTCTTTCTTTACGGTTTTCATTGAAAATCGTAAAATGCGTGCGGCTGTTTTGTTTGCATTTTTTAAAATATAACGTAAGCTTATATTGAGTCCAATTGAAAACGCGCTCCCAGGGGTGCCCGAAAATGCCGGGCTGAGAGAAAGGCGCAGAGTCTTTCAACCCTTCGAACCTGATCTGGCTAACACCAGCGAAGGAAGTGAACGAGCATGATGATTCCATGAATGATGTTGAATCATGGTCTGTCCTTTTGCCAGGTTTCGAAAAACGAAGCCTGGTTTTTTTGTGGGCTGCGCACACGTTATGGGTTTTGCATCTATTTCTTCGCAAAATTGGCGAAAAACGGCAGAAGGCCGCTGCAATTATAAAAATCAATACTGGAGGGATTTCGCAATGGATATTGACAAGCAAGTTGTCCTTGTAACGGGAGGAAGCCGGGGATTAGGAGCGGCGATTGTGAAAGCATTTGCAAGAGAAGGAGCGCGGGTTGCCGTCAATTATTATTCGAGTAAAGAAAAAGCGGAAGCGCTTGCCAGCGAATGGGGAGAGAAAGCGATCGCCATTCAAGCGGATGTGCGCAATCGTGCGGAAGTTGACGCGCTGTTTTCAAAGGCAAAAGAATATTTTGGAGCGCCGATAACAACGATTGTAAACAATGCATTAATTCAATATTCTTTTGATCCTGTCCATCGAAAAGATGCTGCTGCGATTGCATGGAGCGACTACTTGGCGCAGCTGGAAGGCAGTGTTCAGGCGGCAATGAATACGGTGCAGGCTGGGCTTCCGTTGATGAAAGAGCGCAAGTTTGGGCGCATCATTAACATTGGTACGAATCTTGTCCAGCATCCGGTTGTGCCTTATCATGATTATACGACTGCGAAGGCCGCGCTGCTCGGATTTACGCGGAACATGGCAAATGAATTAGGCGCTGACGGCATTACCGTGAATATGGTGTCAGGAGGGCTGTTGAAAATCACCGATGCGAGCAAAGCCACTACCGATGAAGTGTTCGAGGCGATTAAAAACTCAACTCCGCTAAGAAAAGTCACTGCGCCTGAAGAAGTTGCCGACGCCGTATTGTTTTTCGCTTCGCCGTGGGCGCGAGCAGTGACAGGCCAAAATTTGCTCGTTGATGGCGGGCTTGTCATGAAATGATGAATGATTTAAAAAGCGGCTGGGAAAAGCCGCTTTTTTTCATTCTTTTTTGGCAGCCATATCGTGATCGAAGCCAGGATTATGAAAAACAGCCAACGAAAGAGAGCGAAATCATTGCGTTTGAGGCTGTGAAAAAATAAGGATATGTGAATGGCTGAAAAGGGATTGTTAAAGGAGTTGTCGAATAGGTCAAGCAGCAAAAGAATGTGAAGGAAGGGGAAAGAACATGGCTGAAGCCAAGTCAAATCAAGCCGCTATTAATGAAAAAGAGATATTGGCCATGGATGCGCGCACGCTGGCAAAAAAAATCGCGAGCCAAGAATTCACTTCTGCATTTGTTACGAGCGTCTTTATAAAGCACATTAAAAAAGTCAATGAAGCGCTGAATTGCCTTGTTGAAGATCGCTTTGAACAAGCGATGCAGGAAGCTGAACGGGCAGATGAGGAAATCAGGAAAAACGGAGCAGGCAATAAAAAATTGTTGGGCGTGCCAATCAGCATGAAAGAATCGTTTGATGTCGCAGAAATGAAAACGACGGGCGGGCTTATGCACCGAAAAAATGCGGTTTCCCAGCGAGATGCCGATGTTGTTGCTGCTTTAAAAACGGAAGGATCGATTATTTTAGGAAAAACCAATACGCCAACGCTTTGTTTTTGCCAGGAAACAGTCAATAAGCTGTATGGACGGACAAACAATCCGTGGGATTTGTCACGCACTCCTGGAGGATCCAGCGGCGGAGAAGGGGCTTTGCTCGCTGTTGGCGGAGCGGCGGCTGGGATCGGATCAGACATTGGCGGTTCCATTCGGTTTCCGAGCCATTTTAACGGCGTGATTGGATTTAAGTCCGGCAGCCTGCAAGTTTCTCAAGAAGGCAGTTTTCCGTACGTTGATCTTCCGCTTCAAGAACGAATGCTTGGCATCGGTCCGATGACGAAATCTGTTTCAGATGCAAAAATGCTCTACAGCATCATTGCCAAAAAGCCTGCACCGTCGAAAGAGCTATCGCGCTTTACGATCACGATTTTGCCGCGGACAAATTATCCGATGTCCGCAGCAACAGAAACGATGCTGCAGATGATTGAAAAGCAGTTGCGAAAGGAGTGGAAAACGATGAAAGCGGTTCCGCCTTTTTTTGATAAAAGCGCCCTCCTTTGGCAAGAAATGATGTCGGTTGATGGCGGAAAAGGCATGGCTGAACTTGCGTTTGGAACGCAAAAAAGAAAAGCGGCAGCGGAATATTTAAAAGAAATAACGATGGGGAAAGCAGATGTACACCGCTTTTTATCATGGGCGCTCATCGGGGCGCATTTGTTTAAACCGTCCGAAAAAAGAATTGCCGAAATACACAGTTATATTGAAAATGGCGACAAGCAGCTTGAGGAGTATTTGGAAGAGCGAATTTTAGTCTTTCCTGTGTACCATGCGAGCGCCTTGAAGCATGGACGCGTATATAAAGAAATTTTCTCGATTCGAAAAACTTTTTTAAACTATATGCCGTACGTGGCATACGCGAATGTGTGGGGCCTCCCTGCGCTTACGGTCCCGGTTCATTTGGATGATCAGAACTTGCCGATGGGCGTGCAGCTGATCAGCAAAAATGGGAACGAAGATGCGCTGTTTCAATTAGGCGAAATCCTTGAAAGCCGAAATCGCGGCTACATTCGCTGCATGAATTTGGATTAATCATAGATGCGATTGGCAGCGGGCGCTGCATGCAATCACGTCCGCACTCATACGGGAAAACGATAAAAAAGAGAACCAACGCAGATGCATGCCGATAAGAGGCTGGGGCATCATGAATCTGCATTATAAAAAAGGAGAATTTTTTCAAAAAACATTCTCCTTTTTATGACTTATTTTTGCACGCTTCAGCGATTTCATATAAAGTGCATTATAG
>CALKAO010000068.1 GCA_937983115.1 uncultured Caryophanales bacterium | reverse complement strand
GAAATCTCATCAATTGCATGTTTTCCTGCATGATGACAAAGCTTGGCTTCATTCTTGAATGGCATTGGCATCGCTATTGCTCCGCGCCGAATCATGTTCTTGTTCATCGTCATTGCCGCCATCGTTTTCATCTTCGGGCGGCTCATTGTCCTTATCTTCTTCTTTCGGCCGCTCCGGCGGGGTTTGCTTTGGCGGCTGCTCATTGCGCGGCTTCTCATCCTGTTCCGAATTTGAATCCTGCGGCTTGCCTTCATCTTCCGGCTCCGATTCATGTTCAGCTTCGTTCGGCGGATCGTCTCGTTCTTCATTTTCCTCCGTTTCCGGTTCCCGACTCTCGTTTTGATCAGGTTTGTCGTTTGCAGAATCATTCGGAGGGCGCACAGGCTGCGAACCTCTTACATACAATTCCCCTCCTGACCTTACAACCGAAGACGGCATCTTGAAATCAGGCGTATCGATTCCGTCCGAGACGCGAGACATAATTTCTTTAAAAATGATTCGCGCCAGACGCGTATCTTCATTTTTTAAATAAGAATCCTGCGCCACTTCATCATACCCAACCCAAACCGAAGCAGTAAAACGCGTCGTATAGCCGACAAACCAGGCATCTGCCGCACCTGGCCCGACAATACGATCAGGAAGTTGATTTGTACCCGTTTTTCCGGCTAATGGAAGTCCCGGAATGTTCGCTGACTGGCCTGTTCCTTGTGTGACAACGGATTTCAGCATATCCGTGATCATATACGCTGTGTAATCACTCATCGCCTGCCTGGATTCAGGTTTTAATTCCTGTTCTTTGCCGTCCGGAAATACAATTTTTCTAACGGCATGAGGTTTATTGTATACCCCATTGTTTCCAAATGCGGCATAAGCGCCAGCCATTTGAAGCGGTGAAACGCCTTCGCTGAAGCCGCCAATCGCATAAGCGGGATAAACCTGCTCAAGTTCAATGCCGAGATTGGCAGCAAATTTCTTGGCTTCTCCGGCGCCTGCCGCCTGCATGGCTTTAATCGCTGGAATGTTGTACGACCATTTCAGCGCCGTTCTCATCGTTACATTTCCATGGTATTGATTGTTCCAATTCCGAAAAGCTTTTCCGTTTAATTCAAGCGGCGCATCTTCGATGATTTGGCTTGTCGGCCATTTCAATTTTTCAATGACCGGGCCATAGGCCATAATCGGCTTAGCCGTTGAACCCGGCTGTTTTTTTAGCTGTGTTGCATAATTAAATCCTCTTTCAATCTCTTCGTCTTTCGCATCGCGCTTGCCGCCAAGCGCGCGTATTTCGCCGGTTTGCGTATCGATAAGCGCAACAGCTGCCCTTAATTTATCATCATTTGGGTAAGATACATACTCATCGGTCATTAACACGTTTTCTGTTAATTCCTGTGCATCCGGATCCAACGTCGTATAAATTTTCAATCCTTGCGTATAAATGGCTTTCTCATCCAAGCCATGCTCATCCAGCTCTTCAATAATATGGTCTACAAAGCTTCGATATTTTATTTCTTTTGTCTTTTTATTCAGCATATCCTCAACTGGAATGGATTGCGCTTCGTTTTTTTCTTTCTTAGAAATAAATCCATGCCTTTCCATTAAAGCGAGAACGGTATTCCTTCTTTCTTCAGCAAGTTCAGGGTTTTTGAACGGATTATAGGCGCTCGGCCGCTGCGGGAGCCCCGCAAGAAGCGCCGCTTCGCTGATGGTTAACTCTTCAAGCGGCTTTTGAAAAAAGACTTCCGCCGCTGCAGCCACTCCATACGTTCCTTCCCCGAAGTATACTTTATTTAAATACATTTCCAGTATTTTTTCTTTCGGATATTTTCTTTCCAGTTTGAATGCAAGATACATTTCCTGCACTTTGCGCTTGATCGTTTTTTCCGGAGTCAGGTACGACAGCTTGACAAGCTGCTGAGTTATCGTGCTTGCCCCTTCCGCTCCAAAACCTTCTTTAACATTGACGACAAGCGCCCCGCCAATCCGCTTCACATCAATGCCGGGATGATCCCAAAAACGAACGTCCTCCACAGCTAAAAATGCATTCTGCACACGTTCCGGCACTCGTTCCAATGGAACGATTTTCCGATATTCCTCGCCGGCAATATCGAATAACTTCTTGTCATTCATGTC
Source organism: uncultured Caryophanales bacterium (assembly GCA_937983115.1). Lineage (GTDB taxonomy): Bacteria > Bacillota > Bacilli > Bacillales > UBA6769 > Pueribacillus. The sequence goes on along the minus strand of CALKAO010000068.1, from coordinate 1,256 downwards.
ATAGATCGTAGATGCCTGCGGATCAATCAGCTTTTCTGCATGCAAAGAAGGAGCATCTTTAATCAAAGCGATCGCAGTGGCGGCCAAACCGCAAAACAGCAAAATAAATGCGATAAAAAGGGCCATCCCTGTGCGAATGGCTAATTTTTTAAAACGCTTCCCTTTTTTGTTCTTCTGCTGCTTTTTTTTTCGATACTCCGAACGACTTGGATAACTTTCCCCCACGACCTATTCCCCCTCATTTGCACTGTTCGTTTTGAAGGATCGGTTCATTTTTCAATTTGCATTATGAACGGCAATCGCTGCAGAACGCTTGAAGGGCATGTTGAAAAAGCATAATGCGGAAACTTTATCACTATTTTTCATTGTATGTTCGATTTAATAAATTACGATAGAATGACTGAAAAAAGTTTTCGACAAAAAACGGCGCCTCTTTGTTTGTCAAAATAAAATGGAAAAAGCTAAAAACATTGATCAACATCAAGTTTTTAGCTTCATGCTTCAAGCCTGTATTTTCTTTACCCTAAAGATTCCATTTTAAAACCATGGTCTATGTGGGGCTCTCTTTTTCTTCAATCTGATTCAATTCCCGATTCAAACGGGCCATGTCCTGCTCAGCCATCTTCAAAAACTTTTTCAAATCTTTTTCCCGTTCGCCAGCCCCTTCTTTTAGCTGCTGGTGAATATTCGAATAAATATCAAGGATTTGGTCGATTTGATCGCGTATGTTTTTCACCTGTTCTTCAGGGTCCAAACGTTTGTCTTGCGCCGAGTCAACGAGCACTTTTTGAAACCATTCGGCTTCATCAGCGCCATCAAATTCCAACAGAACATCAATTCTATCATCACTATCAGCCATTCCCGCAATAAACAAAAAAGGGTCCGGCATTTGAACATCATTGATAAATCCCATATACGAAATTCTTGGCCAAATTCCGAATCGTTTCGTTGACATCCTTACGCCAATTTTTGAATGTTCCAATGAGCGAACAAAAGAAACTTGATCCAATCTTCCAGCCAAAAAACCTAATAGAGCGATTCGCCCTGCATCTTGCACGCCAGTCATTGCAAAATTGCGAATCACTGCCCACTTATCCGCTCGCTTTACCAAGTCATCACCTTCTCTCACCAGTCTTCTCACATTAGCTGTTTCTTGTATTATATCGCAGATGCAAAGACAAGATTCATAATAAGCCTCACGGCTCCAAACAAAAGCATCAACTCTTTGTTAAATTTTAAAAAACAGATGTTCCTAA
>CALKAO010000067.1 GCA_937983115.1 uncultured Caryophanales bacterium | reverse complement strand
AAAAACTTGAACAACTATACGAACAAAGCCATTGACAGCATTTTTTGCATGGTGAAATGCTGTTGACATTTGATGTGTTGTTTGCTACTCTTAATCTAACAAATCCAATAATTATACTTGGTTTTTTTAAAAGGAGTGAAAAGCATGGCGGTTGTAAACTCGATTACGGAATTGATTGGCAATACCCCGATTGTAAAGTTGAATAAACTTCCTGGAGAAAATGATGCAGAAGTCTATTTAAAACTTGAATACATGAATCCGGGAAGCAGCGTAAAAGACCGGATTGCGCTGTCCATGATCGAAGCGGCAGAAAAAGACGGCACATTGAAAAAAGGTGATACGATTATTGAACCGACAAGCGGCAACACAGGGATTGGCCTGGCGATGGTGGCGGCGGCAAAAGGATATAACACGATTCTTGTCATGCCTGACACGATGAGTATGGAGCGTCGAAATTTGCTTCGCGCTTATGGAGCGGAACTCATTTTGACGCCAGGTTCAGAAGGCATGGGCGGCGCGATTAAAAAAGCGGAAGAGCTGGCAGAATCAAAAGGCTATTTTATGCCGCAGCAGTTTAAAAATGAAGCGAATCCTGAAATTCATCGCAAAACGACAGGGAAAGAAATCATTGAGCAGATGGATCAAGTTGATGCGTTCGTTTCAGGCATCGGCACAGGCGGAACAATTACCGGAGCGGGAGAAGTGCTTAAAGAAAAGTTTCCGGATGTCAAGATCATTGCTGTCGAGCCGAAAGATTCTCCGGTTCTTTCTGAAGGAAGAAAAGGGCCGCATAAAATTCAAGGAATCGGTGCAGGTTTTGTCCCTGATATATTAAATACGGAAATTTATGATGAAGTTGCAACGGTAACGACAGAAGAAGCTTTCGAATTTGCCCGGCGCGCGGCAAGAGAAGAAGGGATTTTAGGTGGAATTTCATCTGGCGCAGCAATTAAAGTGGCGCTTGACGCAGCGAAAGAACTCGGGAAAGGCAAGAAAGTGCTGGCGATTATCCCGAGCAATGGCGAGCGTTATTTAAGCACCCCATTGTACCAATTTGATGAAGAATGATTTTCATCCAAGCATTGCGGCGCGGCGCATTTTCCCAATATCCAATACGCAAGCCCTCAGCTATTGAGGGCTTTTCTTTTTTGTAAGAAAATTTGTGTACAATTGGATGGAATCATGTAAAATAAATGAAGTTAAAGGTTTTGGAATTCATAGGAAGGTTGCATTTGCCAATGTATATTCTCGTCAACAGCAAGCTTGTTCCGATCGAAAAAGCGCGCATTTCTCCTTTTGATCATGGCTATCTGTATGGAATTGGCTTATTTGAGACGATTCGCGTATACAATCGCCATCCTTTTTTGCTCGATGATCATATTGAGCGGCTGAACGAAGGGTTGCGGCGGATTGGAATTGCTGAAAAGCGGCCTTCAAAAGCATGGCAGAATCAAATCAATCAACTTTTGGAAGCGAATGGATATGATGATGCATATATTCGCATTAATGTTTCAGCAGGCGTTGGCGGACTTGGACTGACAGCAGAGAAGTATAATCATCCGACAACGATCGTTTTTTCAAAGCCTCTGCCCGCAGATAAAACATTTCCTGAGAAAACAGCTGTTTTTTTAAAAACAAGACGGAATTCGCCAGAAACTTCCATCCGCTTAAAATCGCATCATTTTTTAAACAATGTGATGGCGAAACGGGAAATTGGAGATGATGCAAGGCGAGAAGGCATTTTTTTAAATGAACAAGGCTATATCGCAGAAGGCATCGTGTCAAATCTTTTTTGGGTGAAAGATGGCGTGATCTACACTCCTTCACTGGAAACCGGAATTTTAAATGGGATTACACGGCAGTTTATTTGTGCGCTGCTCAAGAAAAAGCGAATCGAAGTCAAGGAGGGCCTTTTTACGCCTGACCATTTGTATGAAGCGGATGAAGCGTTTATGGCAAATTCCATTCAAGAAATCGTTCCGTTTTGCGCAGTCGACGACAATCGCAATTTCCCAGGAAATCGTGGTGAATTAACAAGGCTTTTGTTGAAGGACTATAAAAAATACCGAACGAAATTGTTTTCTCGAAACCAACTATAGAAAGGAGTGGGGTGCGGTGAACCATGTCATTCATGTGCAAGGCAAACGAATCGATCTAAGTGAAAAAACACATGTGATGGGGATTGTGAACGTCACGCCCGATTCATTTTCTGATGGCGGACGTTTTTACCGTCCGAAAGATGCAGTTCGCCATGCTGTCAATCTTGTGAATGACGGGGCGGATATGCTTGATATTGGCGGAGAATCGACGAGGCCGGGATTTCAGCCTGTATCGCCTGAAATTGAATTGGAACGCGTTCTTCCGGCGTTGGAAGAAATTCGCAGCGCTGTTCATGTCCCCATTTCCATTGATACGTATAAAGCTGAAGTCGCCAGGCGGGCGCTTGAGTCTGGCGCGGATATCATTAATGATATTTGGGGCGCAAAGAAAGATCCGGAAATGGCGGATGTGGCGGTTGAGTACAACGCGCCGATTGTCTTAATGCACAATCAAGAAGAACCGAAGTATGACAGCATTATGGATGATATTATCGCTCATTTGTATGAAAGCATTGACCTTGTGAAAGCGGCGGGGGGATCGGATGAGCAAATCATTTTAGATCCGGGGATTGGATTCGGAAAAACTTTTGAACAAAATTTATTTGTTATGCGCAATTTGGAAAAAATTACGGAACTTGGCTATCCTGTGCTATTAGGCACTTCGCGCAAATCAATGATCGGACGAGCTTTAAATTTGCCTCCAAATGAACGCATGGAAGGGACGGGAGCGACTGTCTGCCTAGGCATTGAAAAGGGCGCCCGCATCGTACGCGTTCATGACGTCAAACCGATTTCGAGAATGGCAAAAATGATGGACGCCATGCTGAAAGGACCTGTGCCCAATGGATAAAATATTTATCAATAAGATGGAGTTTTATGGCTATCATGGTTTATATCCTGAAGAAACGAAACTGGGCCAGCGTTTTTTTGTTGACGCAGTTATCGAATTGGATGTCAGGAAAGCGGGCCAAAGCGACAATGTCTGCGATACGATTGATTATGGAAAAGTGTACGAGCGGGTTCGAAAGATCATGGTGGGCAAGCCGAGAAAGCTGTTGGAAAGATTGGCGGAAGAAATATCAGCGGATCTTTTGCAGCATTTTTCGCCAGCGAAAAAAGTCACGATTAAAATTGAAAAGCCAAATCCTCCGATACATGGCTATTATCAATCTGTTGCGGTGGAAATTACGAGGGAGCGCTAATGGAAATCGCATATATTGGACTCGGCTCAAACCTTGGCAATCGTGAACGATATTTATTGTCCGCTCTTGAAAAGCTTAAAAAGGACGCGCAGATTGTGATTAAAAAGGTTTCGTCGATTTACGAAACGGCTCCGGTAGGCGTCGTGGATCAGCCGTTGTTTTTAAATATGGTGATTGAAATTGAAACCGCGTATTCGCCGATTGAACTGCTCAATTGTCTGCAAGTTATTGAAAATGGCTGCAAGCGTAAACGCGAACGAAAATGGGGTCCGAGAACGCTTGATCTTGACATCTTGCTATTTAATCAAGAAAATATGAAGTCGGAACGATTAGAAATCCCGCACCCGCGAATGAAAGAGCGGGGATTTGTGCTCATTCCGCTTTATGAAATCAATCCGCATTTAGTCAATGAAAAATTTTTTAAAGAATTTGAGAAAGTATGCCAGTCAAAGAGTCAGGGCGTGAAGCTATGGAAGCGAAAATCAGAATTTGGCTGTAAATTTTTAAGCAAAGAAGGTGAATGAGATGTTAAAAATCGGCGACATTACGATGAAAAATCAAGTTGTGCTCGCTCCGATGGCAGGCGTCAGCAATCCGGCGTTTCGTTTGATTGCAAAAGAGTTTGGCGCGGGGCTCGTCTGTGCAGAAATGGTCAGTGACAAAGCGATTTTGCATGAAAACGAAAAAACAATGAAAATGCTTTACGTTGACGAACGTGAGAAACCGTTGAGCTTGCAAATTTTTGGCGGCGAAAAAGAAACGCTTGTCCGAGCGGCGCGCTATGTAGATCAAGCGACGAATGCTGACATCATCGACATTAATATGGGCTGTCCGGTTCCAAAAGTCACCCGTTGCGATGCAGGCGCAAAATGGCTGCTTGATCCGGACAAAATTTATGAAATGGTTAAAGAAGTTGTGAAAAATGTTGAAAAGCCGGTAACCGTAAAGATGCGAATTGGTTGGGATGAGAATCATATTTACGCTGTAGACAATGCCAAGGCGGTAGAGGCTGCAGGCGGCGCCGCTGTTGCTGTCCACGGCCGAACGCGCGTCCAAATGTATGAAGGGAAAGCAAATTGGGATGTCATTAAACAAGTGAAAGAAGCGGTTTCCATTCCAGTGATCGGGAACGGAGATGTTGTGACTCCGCAAGATGCGAAACGAATGCTCGATGCCGTTGGCGTCGATGGCGTTATGATCGGCCGGGCGGCATTAGGAAATCCTTGGATGCTCTATCAAACGGTTCAATATTTAGAGACGGGGACATTGCCTCCGCCTCCAACGCCGAAAGAGAAAATCGATGTATGCATGCTTCATCTTGACCGTTTGATTCGTTTAAAAGGCGAAAAAATCGCGATAATGGAAATGCGCAAGCATGCGGCATGGTATTTAAAAGGGATGCGCGGAAATGCAAAAGTGAGAAGAAAAATAAATGAAGTAACGACACGAGAACAGCTTTCAACAGTTTTGTACTCATTTGTTGAGCAACTCGAAAGCGAAAATGCGCCAAAAGCTGTGTAATGTTAATTGTAGGAGTGATTCCATGAATGAAGCAGAGTTAAACGATCAAATAATCGTGCGCCGTGAAAAATTGCAAGCATTGTGGGATAAAGGCATTGATCCTTTTGGAAAACGGTTTGAGCGCACCCATTTAACAAGCGATTTAAAAGCAATTTTTGGAGATGCAGCGAAAGAAGAGCTTCAAGAAAAAGAAGAACACGTGAAAATTGCCGGAAGAATTATGACGAAGCGCGGGAAAGGAAAAGCAGGATTTGCCCATATCCAAGATCTTGACGGCCAAATTCAAATTTACGTAAGGAAAGATGCCGTCGGCGATGAACAGTATGAATTGTTTACAATGTCGGATATCGGGGATATTGTCGGAGTTTCCGGAACGGTCTTTAAAACAAAAGTCGGCGAGCTTTCGGTTCGGGTCAAAGAATTTATCGTCCTCTCAAAAGCTTTGCGCCCTTTGCCGGATAAGTTTCATGGCTTGAAAGATGTTGAACAGCGTTATCGCCAGCGTTATCTCGATTTGATCATGAATCCTGACGTTAAACAAACCTTTTTACTGCGGAGCAAAATCATTCAATCGATGCGCCGTTATTTAGACAGCAAAGGATACCTTGAAGTGGAAACGCCAATGATGCATGCCATTCCAGGCGGAGCGGCTGCTCGTCCATTTATGACTCATCACAATGCGCTTGATATGGAGTTGTATATGCGCATTGCGATTGAACTTCACTTAAAACGCCTCATCGTCGGAGGTTTTGAAAAAGTATATGAAATTGGACGCGTTTTTCGCAATGAAGGCATTTCAACGCGGCATAATCCAGAATTTACAATGATCGAACTTTATGAGGCGTATGCCGATTATGAAGATATTATGGAATTGACTGAAAATTTGATCGCGCATATTGCTCAAGAGGTTTTAGGGACGACAACTGTAACGTACGGCGAGTATGAAATTGATCTCCAACCGAAGTGGAAACGCCTGCACATGGTTGATGCCATCAAACAATATGTCGGCGTTGACTTTTGGGATGATGTGTCTGATGAACAGGCAAAACAATTGGCGAAAGAATATGGCGTGGAAATTTCAGAGACGATGACATATGGGCATATTGTCAATGAATTTTTTGAACAATTGGTTGAAGAAAAATTGATTCAGCCGACATTTATTTACGGGCATCCAGTTGAAATATCACCGCTTGCGAAGAAAAATAAGGAAGATCCAAGATTTACGGATCGTTTTGAACTGTTTATTGTTGCTCGCGAGCATGCGAATGCATTTACCGAATTAAATGATCCGATTGATCAGCGCGAGCGGTTTGAAGCTCAAGTGAAAGAGCGCGCCCAAGGAAATGATGAAGCGCATCTTATGGATGAAGACTTTTTAGAATCGCTCGAGTACGGAATGCCGCCAACCGGCGGATTGGGCATTGGAATTGATCGGCTTGTTATGCTTCTGACCAATTCTCCGTCCATCCGTGATGTGCTGCTCTTTCCCCACATGCGCCCTCAAGATTAAGAATGTCTGCCAACAGCTGGCAGGCATTCTATTTTTTAACGGTTGCGTCATTTGAAAACCTGTAGTAATATATCAATTGCCGCTTTTGAAAAAGTAAAATAAAAATCGTTGACAGAAGCTCTGAAATCTGTTATTATTAAAGAGTCGCCATTCGGGGCGGCCTATTAAAAAGCGCAAGGGACAGCGCAGGGATTGTTCTTT
>CALKAO010000066.1 GCA_937983115.1 uncultured Caryophanales bacterium | reverse complement strand
TCTGTGCGCCGTCAGCCATCGATTCAGCTGCTGTGATGTTTAGTCCAGATTCTTGCAAAATTTGTTTCCCCTTATCAACATTCGTGCCTTCAAGGCGAACGACAAGCGGAATATCAAGACCGACTTGTTTCGTAGCTTCCACGATGCCTTCTGCAATCACGTCGCATTTCATAATCCCGCCGAAAATATTGACAAAAATCCCTTTTACTTTCGGATCAGACAAGATGATTTTAAATGCTTCGGTAACTTTTTCAGCCGTGGCTCCGCCGCCGACATCAAGAAAGTTTGCCGGTTCGCCGTTATAATGTTTAATGATATCCATTGTCGCCATCGCGAGTCCTGCGCCATTAACCATGCAGCCGATATTCCCGTCTAACGCAATATAGCTCAAATCATATTTTGACGCTTCAATTTCTTTCGGATCTTCTTCATCAAGATCGCGAAGCTCTTGAATATCGGGGTGCCGGTACAAAGCATTGGAATCGAAATTTAATTTTGCATCAAGCGCAAGCACTTCACCGTCTCCGGTCACGACAAGCGGATTAATTTCTGCGATGGAGCAATCTTTTTCGACAAATACTTGATAGAGGCCAAGCATAAACTTTGCCGCTTTATTGACAAGCTCTGTCGGAATGTTGATGTTAAACGCCAGCCGGCGCGCTTGAAAGCCTTGCAATCCAACGGCAGGATCGATCACTTCTTTAAAAATTTTCTCAGGCGTTTCTTCCGCCACCGTTTCAATTTCCGTCCCGCCTTCTTCTGAACCCATCAGCACAACCCGATCCGTTGATCGATCGATGACAAGCCCAATGTAATATTCTTTTTTAATGTCAACGCCTTCTTCGATTAAAAGACGTTTAACTTCTTTCCCTTCCGGACCCGTTTGATGCGTCACCAGCGTTTTCCCGAGCAGCTCTTCAGCATATGTACGGACTTCATCCAGGTTTTTTGCAATCTTTACGCCGCCAGCTTTTCCACGTCCGCCAGCATGAATTTGCGCTTTTACAACATAGACGTCTGATTTTAAACTTTTCGCAGCCTCGACCGCCTCATCAACAGTAAAGGCAACTTTGCCATTTGACACGGCGACGCCATATTGCCGCAAAATGTCTTTGCCCTGATACTCATGGATATTCATGTACGATGATCCTCCCATTCAATCTACTAATTAGCACACCATTGTTATTGTATATAAATATACGCTCGATTGTCCACTCCTGCATCATAAATTGAAAAATCAGACATTGGTGTCTTCTGCTTCTTCTTCATCTTCGCCGCGATTCGCTTTTTCCGTTTTTTCAGCATTCTCTTTTTCTGCTTTCTCTTGCTTTTTCTTCAGCAAATGTTTTGTTAAAAAATCGCGTTCAGACATCGTTTGAAACATGCCAAATTCGTCAGCGATTTCTTCCTGATGGTTTGCCATGGATTCTTTTTCTGATGATGCCAATCGAAAAACCTCCTTAGTTCCATTCTTGCCATCACAGAGGTTTTTCTTGCAGAATTTTAATTGATTTCTTTTTCGATGCGATAAATAAAAGCAAAAATTTCGGCAACAGCTTCATAAAGTTCTTCCGGAATCGTTTCATTGATTTCAAGTTCAGTTAAAAGCTGAACAAGGGCGGCGTCTTCCTGTATCGGAATGTTATGCTGCTTTGCAATTTGAATGATTTCGTCAGCCGCTGCATCCTTTCCTTTGGCAATCAGTTTAGGAGCTGGATCCGTCTCTTCGTTGTATTTTAAAGCAATTGCTTTTCGCGCTTGTTTTTCATTTTCACTCATATTTTGATGTCCACTCCCTCATACCGATGCATTGCTGGGAAAGACGTGAAAAGCCGCTCATCCGTCGGCAGATTTGCTTTTGGCGCCTTGACCCATTTTACCGAAGACAGCGTATAGCTGCTTTGCTTAAGCTGTTCTCTCAATTTCGAAATAAATGGCTTCAACATATGGCTGGACAGCTGATTTTCGTTATAAACCGTGATGGCAATGATACGATTTTGAATTCGCACATCGACAATCGTTTCCTTCAATTTTGGCAGCTGCAAATAAAATAAAATCCGGCAAAAATCTGCATCGATTTGGCCGTCTTTGCTTTTGCTTTGAAAATGCAAATGCGCATCTCCCATCCCATCGTGTTTAGAAATGGGAATCTGCATGAGAAATTGCAGCATCTGATCATCAAATTTCATCAGCAGCTGCTGGCCGGTTAATCTTTGAACCACATGATGAATCGGTTGTTTCGTAGAAGCTGGAAGATTTTCTTTTAATAATGCCAAAAGAATCGGTTTTAATTCTTGATGCAGCTGTTCATTTTCTTGGCTCAGCGTTTGCTGGGCATAAGCTTTCATCAACGATTTTTCATATTGCAGTCCGAAACTGCTTAACAGCTGTTGAAGTGCCGCGGAAAACGTTTGCGTCTGCTGTGATGAGGAAGATGCGCTGACGGATTTGAACGCCGATTCCCATTTATGCATAAACGCAGCCAGCCGGCCGCTTAGCTGCTGAACGCGCAGCGAGCGGACCGGATCCTTTTGAAGAGCGTTTATAATTTCCTCAAGCTCTGTCAGCAAAGGCTGGTCAGCCGTGACAAAGCGATGGATGGCTTGAAAAACTTGCGCGTTCATCGGCAATTTGCGCTCGATCATCAAATTCACAACATCGAGTCCGCGCGCAACCGGCGTCGTCTGCAGAAACGAAGCAATCGTTAAAATCAATGATTTTGAAAACGGAATGCCTTTTTTTTGAAAGTTCGAAACAATCGCTGCATTCGTTGAATTTGATGGCAACCCAAGCTGCCGCAGCAGGCTCTGAACACTTTGTTCATAAGAGTGGGGCCGGTCATTATGATGGCTTATTGAAGAGAGCACTTGCAACGTTGGCGTTTCCCCATTTTTTTTAACGACAAACCAATATTCATGCCCCGATTGAAGGGATGCTTCAAGCTTGGCTGCGACTGGGTGCCGGGAAATATCAATGACGGCAAGATCATCCCGCATTAATTTTAATACCGTGCCGTGAAAAATTTGCCCTTCACGAAATTGAGGAAGCTGGCGGGAATGCATGTCTAAAGCATGAAACCTCAACTGCGCTAAAATTGAATTCAACGCGACTCACTCCATTTTTCGCTTGCTAGTTCGGATACAGGTGAAAATGAGTAACGGTGTGCACGAGTTGGTCCATATTTTTTTAAAGCGATGAGATGTTCTTTCGTTCCATAGCCGACATTGCGATCAAACCCATATTCCGGATATTTTTTGGCTAAATTCATCATGATTTCATCACGTTTCACTTTCGCTACGATCGAGGCGGCAGCAATCGATACGCTTTTTTGATCTCCTTGAATCACCGATGTTTGCGGGATCGGAAGCGGCAGTTTCATCGCATCAACCAGAAGGTGATCGATCGACGGCGAACAAGCTTCAACGGCTTTTCGCATCGCGATTTTCGTCGCTTCATAAACGTTGTATTGATCGATTTCATGCGGCTCGACAACTCCAATGCCAACTTGGCCTTTTTCTTCAATTTGTCCGCACAGCTGCCTGCGCGTCTTTGCATTTAATTTTTTTGAATCAAACAATCCCAAGATCGGATCCTTTGGCAAAATCACGGCTGCCGCCACAACCGGGCCGGCAAGGCAGCCTCTGCCGACTTCATCGACACCGGCAATGACTTTCATTCCTTGCTGATGCAGTTTCTTTTCATAGACGGACATTTTTATGTATTGTTCTTGCAATTTCAGCTGCTGTTCACGCTGTTTCAACAATTTATTTGCAAGCCGCTGCACACCTTTCCGCTTGTCATTCTTTAATTCATTCAACAGCTCAAGTGACGGTGAACTTGAAACAAGCTTTTCTATTTCTTTTATCGGCAAATTTGCAATTTTCATAAGAAATCACCCGGCTGCTCCAGCGTAATTGGGCCGAGCATTAGCGAACGAAACTCCCGCAGCAGCATTTCTGCCGTCCGATCATAGTCAACCTTCCCGCCGCTCATGAGAAACCCGCGTTTTTCCGCGATGGATTCAAGCAATTCCAGCGCATTTTCTGGAATTCCCTGCAGACGATACCTTTTTTGCAGCCGTTCTGGATAATGCGCTTGAAGATGCTTTAATAAAAAGAACGCAACATCTTGAAAATCAAGCAGCTCATCTTTAATCGCCCCTGTCGCAGCCAGACGGTAGCCGGTCTGTTCGTCTTCAAATTTCGGCCATAAAATCCCCGGTGTATCTAAAAGCTCCAATTCTTTGCCGGCTTTAATCCATTGCTGATGCCTCGTCATGCCAGGCCTGTCTCCTGTTTTTGCAATTCTGCGATTCGCCAGTCGGTTGATCAACGTCGATTTTCCGACATTTGGAATCCCAAGAATCATCCCGCGCATCGGCCGAGGCTTGATTCCTTTCTCTTTCATTTTATCAAACTTTTCCTTTACCAATTGTTTTGCTTCTGCCGCAATCTTTGAAACGCCCTGACCGGTCTGTGAATTGACTGGAATCGCCGAAATCGAACGATCGGCGAAAAAGGCTTGCCATTGTTTGGTGCACTGTTCATCCGCCATATCGCTTTTATTTAAAAGCAAAAGGCGCGGCTTATTGCCGACAATTTCTTCAATCATTGGATTGCGGGAAGACATCGGAATCCGTGCATCAACAAGCTCAAAAATAATATCAACAAATTTTAACTTCTCCGAGATTTCTCGCCTTGCCTTTGCCATATGGCCTGGAAACCATTGGATTGCCACAACATCCATCTCCTCATTCATCTATTAAAAAAAGGAGCTTGATAAACAAGGCTCCTTCTTGTCGACAATTAGCGAATTTCTTTAATTCGCGCTGCTTTGCCGCGCAGACTGCGCAAGTAATAAAGTTTTGCACGACGAACTTTTCCACGGCGCACGACTTCTAATTTTGCAATTTTAGGCGAATGAACAGGAAACGTTCTTTCAACTCCAACTCCATAAGAGATTTTTCTTACTGTAAACGTTTCGCTAATTCCTGTGCCGCGGCGTTTAATTACGATGCCTTCAAAGATTTGAATGCGTTCACGGCTTCCTTCAACAACCTTCACGTGCACTTTGACTGTATCGCCGGGCCGAAATTCTGGAAGATCGGTTCTCAGCTGCTCTTTCGTAATTTCCATTAATTTATTGCTCATCTCATACGCCCTCCTTCCACATCGATGTTCATGTCATCCTTCGCTTGAAATCACAGCGGAACATCATTTTCACAAAGGCAGGGTTGCTGCACCCTTCCACAATACAAAATTCATCATATCATACGAGCATACAAAGCTGCAAGAACGGATTATCGTTTTTCCTGTTTTAATTTCTCTAAAAACTGTAAATCTTTCTCAGTCAATGAAGCGTCCGCCAATAAATCAGGACGGCGTTCAAACGTTCTGCGCAATGATTCTTGCCGGCGCCACTCCTCAATTTTCTGATGATCGCCAGATAAAAGCACGTCAGGAACTTGATATCCGCGAAAATCATACGGACGCGTATATTGCGGATATTCCAGCAAACCGGTGCTAAACGAGTCATCTTGCCTCGATTTTTCATTGCCTAATAAACCTGGAATAAGCCTGACGACACTGTCGACAATCACCATGCTTGCCAATTCTCCGCCCGTTAATACATAGTCCCCGATCGACAGCTCATCCGTTGCAAGATGTTCGCGTATTCGCTCATCAAACCCTTCATAATGTCCGCAAATCAAGACAAGATGATCTTCTTTGGCCAATTCTTCCGCTTTTTTTTGCGTAAAGCGCTCTCCTTGCGGGCTCATGAGCAATATTCGTGGATTGGCGCGGCTTTCGTTGACCACTGATTCCACAGCGTCAAAAATCGGCTGCGGCGTTAATACCATGCCGGCTCCGCCGCCATAAGGATAATCGTCCACTTTTTTATGCTTGTCCAATGAAAAATCACGAAAATTAATCAGATTGATTTGTACGAGCGCGCGCTCCTGCGCACGTTTTAATATCGATTCATTGAAAACACCCTCAAACATTTTTGGAAACAGCGTGAGAATATCAATTTTCATTTCACTCAATCAAACCTTCCATCACATGAATCGTCACACGCTTCTCTTTGACATCAACCTCTTTCACAACGGGTTCAATGTACGGAATGTAATAGTCTTTCTTCTTGTCATCCGCTCGCACAACCCAAACATCATTCGCACCCGGCGATAAGATTTCGATGATCGTTCCAATTTTTTTACCTTCTTCAGAGAATACATCGCATCCAATAATTTCGTGATAATAAAATTCATGATCTTTCAATTCCGCACGATCCAATTGATCGGCAGAAATTTTTAAGAGGCCGCCTTTTAACTTTTCAGCGTCATCCACCGAATCACATTCTTCAAATTGAACCAAATCAAACTGTTTATGCTTTCGATGGAAACGAACCGTCAGCGGGAGCGGTTCATGATTTTGTTTGGAGAAAAAAAAGAGCTGATTTCCCGGCTGATAGCGTTTTTCTGGAAAGTCTGTCATTGAAACAATGCGGACTTCGCCCTTTAAGCCATGTGTATTTACAATTTTCCCTACATTTAGCCAACGCATAAACTTCCTCCAAAGCTATTCTCTTATTTCTTGAATGATTCCATCTTTAACGACAATTTCAGCAGGTGTGGAAATGGCATCGAATCGATCGCCTACTTTTATTTCAGTAACCGTTTCAATCTCCTTTTCAACAACTTCTGTTCCCAAGGGCAACAGCTTTAATTGCTCAATTTGAAAGTCGACATGCCGTATCTTTTCTCTCCGCCGTTCAATTTCTTCGTTGTAGCGGATGGATAGATGCGGATCATTTTTTTTCTGGCTGCTTTTTAGCGCTTTGCGCCTTTCAAAATCCAATTGTTCGCATTCCATTTCATACCGCTTTTTCTTCTCAACAAATGATTGAAACAGCTCCGCTTTGCTTTTCTCAGTCAAAACTTGCTTTATGATCGCCCGTCTAACCACTTTCACGATGCCACCCCCAGTGAAAGGATATATCGATGAACTGCACGATGATCGTAAAAAAGGCAGGGGGAGCCCCATGCCTTAATCAATTTCTACTTGTATGCGTTCAGAGCGCGTTGCTGCAGCTGCATTGACAACAGAACGAATCGCTTTTGCAACTCTACCTTGTTTTCCAATAACTTTTCCTTTGTCTTCTGTATGGACGGTCAAGGAATACGTTACAAGCCCATCATTTTTTATTTCTGTAATGCGCACATCTTCAGGATGGTCAACAAGTGGTGTTACAATCGCTTTAATAAGCTCTTCCATTTTCAACCCCACCTAACCAAATCAGCGTCTTCATCATTTCTTAGCATATTTTTCCTGATGAAGCTTTTCCATTAAGCCAGCCTTGGAAAAAAGGCTGCGAACCGTGTCTGATGGCTTCGCGCCTTTAAGCATCCATTGCAGCGCTTTCTCTTCATCAATCTTTACTTCCACCGGATCTTTGACTGGATTGTAATATCCAATTTCTTCGATAAAACGCCCGTCTCTCGGAGAACGCGAGTCTGCAACAACTAAACGATAAAACGGCGCTTTTTTGGCACCCATGCGCTTTAAACGAATTTTTACGGCCATTTTTTTCACCTCCAAAAACTAATATAATACCATTTTGAGATCATGTTGTAAAGGATCGTTTATTGCATAAATGGAAATTGCAATCCGCCTTTTTTTCTGCCTTTTCCTTTTTGCATCCCGGTTATTTGCTTCATCATTTTTTTCATTTCTTCAAACTGCTTGATTAGCCGATTGACTTCTTGAAGCGGCCTTCCGCTTCCGGCGGCAATTCGTTTCCGCCTGCTGGCATTAATAATTTCAGGCCTCATTTTTTCTTCGCGCGTCATCGATTGAATAATCGCTTCCACATGAGCCAATTGCTTTTCATCAACTTGTATATTTTTTAATCCTTTCATTCGATTCGCCCCAGGAATCATGGCAATCAGCTCATCAAGCGGTCCCATTTTTTTAACATGCCCGAGCTGTTCCAAAAAATCATCAAATGTAAATGTTGCCGTGCGCATTTTCTTTTCAAGTTCTTTCGCTTTTTGTTCATCAATGTTTGCCTGCGCTTTTTCAATTAATGTTAAAACATCGCCCATGCCTAAAATGCGCGACGCCATCCTTTCCGGATGAAACGGTTCAAGTTGATCCAGCTTCTCACCCATGCCGACAAACTTAATCGGCGTATCTGCAACCGCCCGAATGGAGAGAGCGGCGCCGCCGCGCGTGTCGCCATCAAGCTTTGTCAATACGACGCCTGTCACATCCAGCTGCTCGTTAAAATGAGTCGCAACATTGACGGCGTCTTGTCCCGTCATCGCATCAACCACTAAAAAAATTTCATTCGGATTTGCCACTTCTTTCATGTCTGAAAGCTCTTGCATCAATTCTTCATCAACGTGCAATCTTCCCGCAGTATCAATAATGACATAATCATGATGATCTTCTTTCGCTTTCTCAAGCGCCTGCTTCGCTATTTCTACTGGACTGGCCTCATCGCCAAGCGAGAAAACAGGCATATTCAGCTGTTTGCCCAATGTTTTTAATTGGTCGATCGCAGCTGGTCGATAAACGTCAGCCGCCACGAGCAATGGATTGCGATTCAACTTCTTGCGCAAATAATTTGCAAGCTTTCCTGATGTCGTCGTTTTTCCGGCGCCTTGAAGCCCAACCATCATAATGACGGTCGGCGGCCGAGCAGCGACGGCAATCTTGCTTTGTTCGCCGCCCATTAACTGCTTCAATTCATCATGAACCACTTTGACCACTTGCTGGCCGGGTGTCAAACTCTGCAAAATTTCCTGTCCAATGGCGCGTTCTTTCACGCGTTTGACAAAGTCTTTCACTACTTTAAAATTTACGTCCGCTTCAAGCAGCGCAAGCCTTACTTCGCGCATCATTTCATTAACATCCGATTCTGTTAATTTTCCTTTTCCGCGAATTTTTTGAAGCGTCGTTTGCAGCCGATCGGCTAAACCTTCAAATGCCATTGATGATGCGCCTCCTAATCAAGATTCTCAAGTTTCTCAATGACGCGTAGCACTTCAGCTTTTTTTTCGCCACATTTGACCACATGGGCAAGCTGCTTGAGCAACTGTTGGCGACGTTTATATTTTTCATATAATTTCAGTTTCTGTTCATAATCTTCAACGAGATGTTCCGTTCGTTTTATCGTATCATAAACCGCTTGCCGGCTCACTTTGCATTCTTCAGCAATTTCACTTAACGAAAGATCATTTCGGTAATAAAGTGACATGTAATGCTGCTGCTTCGACGTGAGCAAAGGGTGATAAAAATCGTAAAGATCATTAATCCTAACCGTCTTTTCCAGCATGGCGCCACTCCTTGTTAAGCAGATCGCCTTTACAGTCATATCCTACAGGGAATTTTATCTGATGTCAAGGAAAAATCTTTACACTTCCCCTTCCAGCATATTGGAGAAAAGGCTGTAGACAAAAGCATCTGCATCAAACTGTTGCAAGTCTTCCATTTGCTCCCCTAATCCAATCAGCTTGACAGGAATGTCCAATTCATGGCGAATGGCAAGCACAATGCCGCCTTTAGCGGTTCCATCAAGCTTCGTCAATGCAATTCCCGTCACATTTGTCGCTTCGTTAAACACTTTTGCCTGACTCAGCGCATTTTGCCCTGTCGTTGCATCAAGAACGAGCAAAACTTCATGTGGTGCATTTGGCACTTCGCGCGCAATCACTTTTCTTACTTTTTCCAATTCTTTCATCAAATTGACTTTATTTTGCAATCTGCCGGCAGTATCGCAAATGAGCACATCGGCTTGCTTTGAGCGGGCAGACTGGATGGCATCAAAAATTACAGCCGATGGATCGGCCCCTTCTTGATGCTTGATCACATCTGCGCCGACTCGTTCCCCCCATACTTCCAGCTGCTGAATGGCGCCCGCGCGAAAAGTGTCGCCGGCAGCCAATACAACTTTTTTTCCTTCGTTGACAAACCGATAGGCAAGTTTTCCAATGGTCGTTGTTTTGCCAACCCCATTCACACCGACAACAAGGATTACCGTCATTGCTCCCTCTTGGATATTCAAGCGGGTGTCGCGCTCTCCTTTATTCAAGAATTCGGCAAGTTTATCTGTAATCACGGACTTCAATTCATTCGGATCTTGAATGTTTTTTTCCCGCGCTTCATCTTTTAAAACATCGATAAGGTCTAAAACCGTTGAAACGCCGACATCCGCGCTTATCAATATTTCTTCAAGCTCTTCAAAAAATTCTTCGTTCACTTTCCGGTACCGTTTCACTAAATCGTTGACTGCAGCTGAAAAAGAATTTCTCGTCTTTGCCAATCCTTGCTTAAACCTTTCCGTGACGGCATCCGTCTGCTGAGCAAACTTTTCTCTCATTCTTTTAAAAAAACTCATGCCATTGCGCCTCCTCATCATTCAGTGCTAAATTACCGCCCAAATGCATATCAATAAATGATAAAATGGTCATACAAGCAAATTGAAAGGGTGTAACGATGAATTTACAAGAAAAAAACAAAGAAAATATGGCGTATATGATTGAGAAAATTGCAGGAAAACTGCAGATCGTCAACGCATCGCTCATAAAAGCTGAAGATTTTCCAATTGAGCGATACAACGAGCTCCTAGAGCTTTACGAACTTATTGAAAAGCAATCCCATTTCAGCATCAGTGAATTGGAAGCCATTGCAGCTGAAATCGGCAATTTGCGCAAAAAAGAATAAAATAAAAATCGTTAAAAAAGAATAAAATCCAACAAGCCCATGTGATTGCCCAGCATTTCGCTGCAGGGCAGAAAATTTTCTGTCTGTTTTTCGTCGGCTTTCAACGATGCCGCGAAAACCCCACATTCTGTGGGATCTTCTCCAGACTTGGTCTTTCGCTCGGGATTTCATATTTTTAGTGGTATGGCGGCATCCTAAAGGCAGCAATTTTTCTATCGCTTAAAAGGCGCGGTTTTTTTCAAGTATTGAATGGCTTTTTGGGCTGCTTCCTGCTCCGCTTCCTTTTTTGATCGGCCTGATCCTTGGCCAAGTTTGCTGCCATTTAAAAATACAGCCGAGACGAATTGACGATTATGGGCCGGCCCTTTTTCACTAATAATCCGATAATCAAGATTGCCGAGATCCCTGCTTTGCACGATTTCTTGCAACTGGCTTTTAAAATCCATCGTATGCGAAAAAGCACCTTTATCGACTTTCGGAAAAACATGTTTTTGCAAAAAGCGGACAACTTCTTCAAAGCCAAGATCCAAATATACCGCACCGATAAACGCTTCAAATACATCAGCTAAAAGAGCAGGCCGCTGCCTTCCGCCTGTCTGTTCTTCGCCTTTGCCAAGCAAAATCAAATCATGAAACGACAGCTCTTTCGCAAATTGATAAAGCGTTGGCTCGCAAACAATCGCTGCCCGCAGTTTTGTCAGTTCCCCTTCACTCATTTTTGGATAATGACGGTACAAAAATTGCGAAACGGCCAACTCAAGGACGGCATCGCCTAAAAATTCAAGCCGTTCATTATCCATAAACCGTTCTTTACGATGCTCATTCACATAAGATGAATGTGTAAACGCTTGAATCATAAGCCTTTCGTTTTTAAATTGCATACCAAGCGACTGTTGAAAGGCGCGGAATTTCTCAGCCTGTTCTGAAGTTAAAAACTGGGAAATTTGCAACGAACGTTTTTTCATAGCTTCCTCCAAAAGCATTTCAAGCCGTTATGAAGATAAACGTCCCGTTTGGCAA
Source organism: uncultured Caryophanales bacterium (assembly GCA_937983115.1). GTDB lineage: Bacteria > Bacillota > Bacilli > Bacillales > UBA6769 > Pueribacillus. Next base: position 21,115 of record CALKAO010000066.1, on the reverse strand, counting down.
CGGGACGGCACTGTTACTGATGGCTTTTTATGTACTCGACGACATCACCAACAGTTGAAATTTTTTCAGCATCCTCATCTGAAATTTCCATATCAAACTCATCCTCAAGCTCCATGACTAATTCAACGACATCAAGCGAATCTGCTCCCAAATCGTCTTTAAAAGTCGCTTCAGGCTGAACTTTTGATTCCTCAACACCTAATCGATCAACAATAATTTTTGTTACACGTTCAAGAATATCTGCCATGCTTTCACCTCCCCTCAAGCCATTATAAGCAAAAAGCGTTGAAAGTAAAATCAATTTTTTGAAAAGCTACATCACCATGCCGCCATCGACATGAAGCGTTTGGCCTGTCATATATCGGCTTTCATCGGAAGCTAAAAAAGCGACGACATTTGCGACATCTTCAGGCTGGCCAAACGAAGCCAAAGGGATTTGCTTCAACATTTCTTCTTTTAATTGATCATCCAATTCATTCGTCATTTCGGTTTCAATAAATCCAGGAGCGACGGCATTCACCGTAATGTTGCGTGAGGCGAGCTCTTTCGCAGTCGTTTTTGTAAGCCCTATCACCCCTGCTTTTGCAGCAACGTAGTTGGCCTGGCCTGCGTTTCCAGAAATCCCTACAATGGATGAAATATTAATAATTCTTCCTTTTCGCTGCTTCATCATTTGGCGTGTCACCGCTTTTGTGCAGTGAAACACGCCTTTTAAGTTTGTATTTATAACATCATCCCAATCTGCCTCTTTCATACGCATGATCAAGTTATCGCGAGTAATGCCGGCATTATTCACCAAGATGTCCAAAGAGCCAAACGCAGCGATCACTTGTTTCACCATTTGCTGAACTTCGCCAGCATTCGATACGTCCGCTTGAATGGCAAAAGCTTCTCCGCCTTTTTGTTTAATCAAATTGACGGTTTCATTCGCAGCATCTTCGCGGCCAGCGTAATTAACCGCAACTTTCGCGCCTTTTTCTGCAAGCTTTAAGGCGATCGAGCGTCCAATGCCGCGCGAACCCCCTGTTACAAGAGCAGCTTTATTTTGCAGCATGACTTTCCCCCCTTTTACACGCATTCACAACAGCCAGCAAACTTTCTTTATCCGAAACAGCGTACGTTTTCACCTGGCGATTCACTTTGCGAACCAACCCGGACAGTACCGAACCCGGACCAATTTCAACAAACGTATCGACATGCAATTCAAGCAGCTTTCTCACCGTATCCTCCCACAATACCGGCGAATAAATTTGTTCGATCAATTTTAAACGAATCTCATCGGCTGCGGTCATTTTTTCTGCTGTTACATTGGCGATCACCGGAATCGCAGCATCGCGGATCGTGATTTCTTCCAAGACGGATTTCATTCGTTCAGCGGCAGGCTTCATTAACTCCGAGTGAAACGGTCCGCTTACTTCAAGCGGAATCGCTCTTCTGGCCCCTCTTTCTTTTGCCAATTCGGATGCTTTCTGAACTCCGGAAGCCGTTCCTGAAATTGCTATTTGGCCCGGACAATTTAAGTTTGCAAGCTGCACTAGATCACCGTTTGCTGAGACCTCTTCCGCCACTTTTTCAAGCGCTTCCCGTTCCATTCCAAGAATAGCCGCCATAGCGCCTTCTCCTGACGGAACCGCCTCTTCCATAAATAAGCCGCGTTTGCGAACAGCATACACCGCATCTTCAAAGCTCATCGCTTCGGCGGCAACAAGGGCGGAATATTCGCCTAAACTATGGCCAGCAACAAAATCCGCTTGCACGCCATGCTCGTTTAATACGGACAAGATGGCAATGCTTGTTGTCAATAAGGCAGGCTGCGTATTTTCGGTTTTTTTCAGCTTTTCTGCAGGCCCGGAAAAGATCAGTTCGGAAAGGGGATACTGCAGGCGGCGATCGGCAGACTCAAAAATTTTTTTACAGATTTCAAATTCTTCGGCGAGCTCCAATCCCATGCCGACTTTTTGAGAGCCTTGTCCAGGAAAAATAAACGCAATTTTACCCAATTTCTTCACTCCAACTCTTCCAAATTTAACTGTTTAATTTTTTCCTTCATTTGCGAGATTACTTTTTTGTCAACCATTTCAATCGTTTGGCGAATCGTATGCAAAATCGCCGTTTCATTGGATGACCCATGCGCCTTGACAACCGGAGCATTCAACCCAAATAGTGCGGCGCCGCCGTATTCCGAATAATCCATCTTTTTTTTGAGACCGCGCAAACGCCGTTTTAAAAATGCGGCTGCCACCTTGGCGGCAAATGATTGTGTCAGCTCTGATTTCAACAATGACAATAAGCCGGCGCCGGTTCCTTCCAATGTTTTTAGAACTAAATTGCCAGAGAAGCCATCAGCAATTGCAACATCGGCAACCCCATCAAGTAAATCTCTCGCTTCAATATTGCCGACAAAATGAATCGGCGCTTTTTTTAGCAATTTATATGCCGATTTGCTTAATTCATTTCCTTTTCCTTCTTCTGTCCCGACGTTTAACAGGCCAACTTTTGGGGAGTTGATTTTTCGAATTTGCTCGACATAAATTGAGCCCATGATGGCATAATGAAGCAGATGAATTGGTTTGGCATCCATATTTGCCCCCGCATCGAGAAGCAAGAACCCTTTCCCATTTAATGTCGGCAGCGTTGGCGCTAAAGCTGGCCGCTCAATTCCCTGGAATCGGCCGACCCGCAGCAGTCCTGTAGCCATCAGGGCGCCGGTGTTTCCAGCTGAGATGCATGCATCTGCTCTTCCTTCCCTCACCTCATTGGCAGCAAGCACCATTGAAGCGTTTTTTTTCTTGCGAACAGCGCGGACAGGCTCATCATCCGCTTCGATTATTTCATCTGTATGTAAAATTGAAATCCTTTCATCGCTTGAAAAATAGGGTTTCATCTGTTTTTCATCCCCAACTAGCGTAAACCGAACTTCCGGAAAAAGGTTAAGGGCTTTCTTCACAGCAAAAATTGGAGCATTTGGCGCATGGTCTCCCCCCATCACATCAATGGCAATTCTCACAACCTTCATCCTTCCTGATGCACATGTTCTTTGCGAAACATGACGAATTCTCCGGAAAATACCAATTCTTGATTTACATAACTCTTGACTTCAACAATCGTTCGCATCTTGCTTTTTTTAAGAACTTTCGCTTTGGCGACCACTCGCTCCCCTTCTTTTACTTGCCTCGTAAATCGTATCGTTGCTTTGGCCGTCAATGCAAGCTCGTCATCAATAACCGCAACAGCCAAAGAATTCGCTTGCGCAAACAAATGATGGCCGCGTGCAATTTTCGTTCGCGAAAAAACATGCTCGCGTTTAAACTCCAAAATGGATATCGCACTTTCATCAAGCTTTAAATCGATGATTTCCCCGATCACTTCTTCAATTGGGAGCGACTTTACTTTATCAAAATGCTGAACGGCAACGTTTTTTATTCTTTCTCTCACTTCGGGAATCGCCAGCTCCAGCCGATCGAGCCGAATCGTTTGAATGCTCACTCCAAACTTGTCAGCCAATTCCTCATCTGTGATGAAAGGAGTTTCAGAGATCGTTTGTTTTAAGCGTTTCTGCCGTTCTTTTTTGCTGAGTTTCATCAATTTTAACCACCCAAATATTCGCATAGACAAAATTTATGACTAGGTACTAATAGCAATATATAATAAAACAGCCGTTTTATCAATTGTCAATCAAGTTTTTCGCCTTGAAAAAAACTTTCATTCATGACTTCATTTCTGAGCGCTTCAAATTCCTCACTTGACCAAAACTGTTTCGTTTGAATCAATCGCTTCGCATCGTTGCGGGCGACTTCCAGCGCACGATAATCATGGACGAGATCGGCCAGTTTAAATTCAGGGATTCCACTTTGTTTATGACCAAAAAAATCACCCGGGCCGCGGAGTTTTAAATCTTTTTCCGAGAGCAGAAAACCATCGTTCGTCTCTGTCATAACCCGCATTCGCTCTTTTCCTTCTTCACTTTTTGGATCGGAGATTAAAATGCAATAGGACTGATAAGCCCCTCTGCCGACGCGGCCCCGCAGCTGATGCAGCTGCGCCAGCCCAAAACGTTCGGCGTCATTGATGACCATAACCGTAGCATTCGGAACATTGACGCCAACTTCGACGACCGTCGTAGAAACAAGAATTTGAATGTGATTGTCGCTAAAGGCGCGCATAACTTTGTCTTTCTCTTCATTTGACAATCTGCCATGCAACAGCCCAATCGACAGCTGCGGAAATTGTTGAACGAGTTCATTGTATACGTCGATTGCATTTTGAACATCCAGTTTGTCCGATTCTTCAATTAGGGGACAAATGACATATGCCTGCCGTCGATTCATCGCTTCTTTAGCCATAAACTGATAGACTTGCTTGCTATCTTTGCTTTTTACCCAATACGTTTCAACTTTTTTGCGTCCTTTCGGCAATTCATCGATCGTTGAAACATCCATATCGCCAAACGCGGTAATGGCCAACGTCCTTGGAATTGGCGTTGCTGTCATAAATAAAACATCTGGGTGCAAGCCTTTGTTTTTGAGAATTCGCCTTTGATTGACGCCAAATCGATGCTGCTCATCCGTAATGACCAAGCCTAAATGATAAAAATGCACGTCATCCTGGATCAATGAATGCGTCCCAATGACGATTTGAATCTCGCCAGAAGCCAGCCGCTGCAAAATCGCTTCCCGGTTTTTCCCTTTTATGGAACTCGTAAGCAAAGCGATTGAAACGTTGGTTGTAGCTGATTCCAATAAATTTTGAATCGACTCGGCATGCTGCTCAGCCAATATTTCTGTCGGAACCATGAGCGCCCCTTGAAAGCCTGCTAATGCATTCGCATACAAAGCAATGGCAGCAACCACCGTTTTCCCGGAACCGACGTCTCCCTGCAAAAGCCTGTTCATTTGATAAGGAGCTTTCAAATCCTCTAGGATTTCTGTTAGCACTTTTTGCTGCGAATGAGTCAGCTGAAACGGGAGTGCGTGCACGAATGCTTGAAGCGCTTCATTAGGAAAACGCTTTTCAGCGCCTTGTCCTCTTTCCCGCTCAATTTTTCGAAAAGCGTTCATTTTTAACTGAAAGAGCAAAAGTTCCTCATAGATGAGCCTGCGCCGCGCTTGCTTCAAATCTTCGTTGCTTTTTGGGAAATGGATGGCCCGATAGGCTTCTTTTTTTGAATATAGCTTGTACTTTTCCCGCATACAAGCAGGAAGCGTTTCTTCGATTTCATTGGCTGAACGCTTCAGCGCTTGATCGACAAATTTTCTAAACTGTTTTTGATGCATTCCTTCTTTCAACGAATAGATTGCTTCAATCGCGCGCCGGCTGGAAAAAGGGGAAAGCTGAATGTTATCAACAGTAATGGACAAGCGGCGCTGATCCCATTTTCCAGTAATCGTTACGGTTTTTCCAAGCGTCAAGCTTTTTTGCAAAAATGGGCGGTTGAACACTACAGCTGTAATCAAAACATTTCCGATTAATATGCGAACCGATAATTTGGAGCGCTTCCCGCCATAATAGCGAACGCTCGGAACGCTTTGGACCTTGCCTTCAACCGTTACATTAGCGCCATGCTTCATGTTTTCAAGCTGAGTCAATTGATAGCGATTGTAGCGATACGGAAAATAATCGAGCAAATCTTGAATGGTATGAATGCCGAGAGACGCTAAATTTTTTTCAGTTGCTTGTCCAATTCCATTTAAAATGCGGACCGGTTCTGTTAATCCCATGATTAACCCCCCACGTTCACTAGAAAAAATCCTACCAGCAAAAACACAGGTAGGAGTCGCGTGCTATTCAACGGCAGCGATAAAAGTATAGACAGGCTGATTTCCTTCAAGAATTTCAACATCGATTTCCGGAAAGTCGGTTTTCAATCGGGAATGGAGCGTTTTCTCTTCTTCATCATCCATTTCATCTCCATAAATAATCGTTATCAGTTCGCTTTCATCATCAACCATATGCTGCAATAATTGACTGAGCGCCTTTACGCTTTCAGAAGAAGCCGCAACGATTTCCCCTTCAAAAATGCCTAAATAATCATCTTTATAAATTTTTACACCGTTGATGACAGTGTCTCTGACCGCATACGTAACTTGTCCCGATCTGACATTCTTTAATGCCGCTTTCATTTCCCGCTCATTCGATTTTGGATCGCTTTCCGGATGAAATGCAAACAAAGCCGCCATTCCTTGCGGAATCGTTTTCGCAGGAATGACGGTGACATGATTTCCTGCCACTTTGGCAGCTTGTTCCGCCGCCAAAACAATATTCCCATTATTCGGAAGCACAAAAACGGATTTGGCATTCACTTTATTAATCGCTTGAATAAAATCCTCAGTGCTTGGATTCATCGTTTGCCCGCCGTGGATCACTTCAGATGCTCCCAAACTTTTAAACAGTTCAACCAACCCTTCTCCCGCTGCGACGGCAACAATGCCATAAACGGCTTTTTCTTTAGCAGAAGCATTCACGATTTGACGATGCTGTTCACGCATGTTCTCAATTTTAATATTCATTAGTTCGCCATATTTTTGCGAAAAAGTCAAAACCTCGCCAGGATATTCACTGTGAATATGCACTTTGACGACTTCTTCATCTGCAACAACAAGCAGAGAATCGCCATGCTTGTTTAATTTTTGGCGAAACTCATCTTCAGAAAAACGATTGGCATCAGACAGCTGAATCATAAATTCCGTACAATATCCATACACAATCTCATCAACTGAAAGCGGTGTTTGAACGCTTTTCTGATGTTCAATCTTAATCATCTCGTCCATCCCAATGGTTTTGCCGTCCACATCGGAAGGAGCTGGCGCATTTCCTTCAAGAACGGCTAAAAAGGCTTCATAAATGATCACAAGCCCCTGGCCGCCTGAATCGACAACGCCTGCCTCTTTCAACACGGGAAGCAGCGTTGGGGTTCGCTCCAAAGAAGCTTTTGCTTCATTTAGCGTTTCCTTCATCACGAATGCAAGATCTCGAGTTGATTGAGCTGCTGACTCCGCTTTCATTGCTGCCTCTTTAGCCACGGTCAATATTGTTCCTTCAACGGGTTTCATCACAGCTTTGTATGCCGTTTCGACCCCTTTTCCGAGCGCTTGCGCAAATTCTTCAGCGTTTAGCCCAGATTTTTCCTCGGCTGCTTTCGCAAATCCGCGAAACAGCTGCGAAAGAATAACCCCCGAGTTGCCTCGCGCCCCCATCAGCAAGCCTTTGGAGAAAGTGAGCGCAACCGCGCTGATCGGAGCAGATGCAATTTTTTTTACTTCATTCGCTCCCGATGAAAAAGTGAGGTGCATATTCGTGCCCGTATCCCCGTCAGGCACTGGAAAAACATTTAAAGCATCCACTTTTTCTTTATTATTCGACAAATGAATCGCAGCTTGCAAAATCATCTGTTTAAATATTTGTCCATCCAATTTCTCTCTAACCACTTAGCCTTGTCCTCCTAACCCAATTCACTCTGATGTTACACGCACGCCTTGGACAAATATGTTAACAGAATCAACTGCAAGCCCAAGCATTTTATCTAACTGATACTTAACGGTTGATTGGACATTATGTGCAACTTCAGAAATTTTTGTACCGTAGCTGACAATGATGTACATATCAATGTCGACTCGATTCTCTTCAATGCGCACGACAATTCCTTTGCTGAAATTGTCTCTTCCAAGCAGCTCCGTAATGCCATCTTTCAGCTGTTTTTGCGAAGCCATGCCGACAATCCCATAGCAATCAATCGCTGCTCCGCCGGCAATTGCAGCAATGACATCTTTCGTTATGTCAATTTGTCCATAATTCGTTTTGATTTCAATTGACATCGACATCCTCCTTTTGAACGGGCACATCAAAACCGTCTTCCCGTATTTTACTATAATTAAAAGCCGTTTAACAACATGATTTGCAAACTGTTTTAAGTCATGGTATGATTTTTCAGTATACATTGTACGCAAGGAGGAATAAACAATGGCGAAATGTGCAGTCACTGGACGCAAAACGACTTTTGGAAATAAACGCTCTCATGCCATGAATGCGACAAGGCGCAAATGGGGGGCGAATCTTCAACGCGCTCGAATTCTCGTTGATGGAAAGCCGAAGCGCGTTTGGGTTTCAGCAAGAGCGCTTAAATCCGGCAAAATTCAAAGAGTATAAAAAAAAGGAAAAAGCACCGAATGTTTTGGTGCTTTTTATTTATCCGCGCAGCTTGTTTTGCGAAAAATACCGGGGCATTCCCAGCTTCTTCTTCCAATTCGAGCTTGTCCATTTTGCCCACTCCATGAACGACAGACATCGGCTGCCAAACAATGAAGAGGCCTGCAGGCTGAAAAGCACCTAATACGGGTGCTTTTCTTCTCAATTCTTTTTTGTTGCTCCGAGTATCGCGCGAATAAAACCCCCAAGAAACCTTGGCAGTTTAATGGTGTAAAACTTCATCGTACCCCTCCTTAAAAAGGTGCCTTTCCTGCGAATAAAAATCATAAAAGTGCGAATTACAAGCAAACGGATCGTTTCTGGCGCAATCACATCACATGACGCGCATCATGAAAGCATTTGAAAGGCTGGCGCAGCTTCTAAAGAATTCAGTTTATTAATAAATATATTCACCAATTAAAAAATAGTACTGAAAGATTTAGGCTTTTTATTAGTTTTATGCATGTTGAGCAAGAATAGAATGCATTTCTTTAATTTTTCTTCATTTTTGGCTGCGAATTTGCTGAATCGCTCGCTTGCGATCGGTTTGCCCAAAAATCGCTGAGCCGGCAACAAGAACGTTTGCCCCTGCTTGCATGCAAATTTTCGCTGTTTCCGGATTCACTCCGCCATCGACTTCGATTTCCACTGATAGATTTTTTTCCTGAATGAGCTGGTAAACTTGTTTGATTTTTGGTACGACAGATGAGATAAAGGTTTGGCCTCCAAAGCCCGGATTGACAGTCATCAACAAAACTAAATCAATCTCTTCTAGAATATGCGCAAGCGCGGAAATTGGTGTCGCTGGATTTAAGGCAACGCCGGTTTTTACATTCAATTGTTTTATCGACTGAATGGTGCGATGCAAATGTTTGCATGCTTCGACATGGACAGTAATCATATCTGCACCGGCTTTTGCAAAATCTTGAATGTAATCATCCGGATGTTCAATCATCAAATGAACATCTAATGAAAGTTTCGTAATCGGACGGATCGATTCCACGATTACCGGTCCCATGGTAATGTTTGGGACAAAATGGCCGTCCATCACATCAATGTGGATGTAATCCGCGCCGCCTTCTTCGACTTCTTGAATTTCTTCACCCAATCTTGCAAAGTTTGCTGATAAAATCGATGGTGCAATTTTAACCACAGCTAATATCTCCTTTTTATTTGCTTCACTTCATGATAAAATTGCTCGTAATGATCATAGCGAATTTGAGCGATTGTGCCATCATTCAATGCTTCTTTCACTGCGCATTGGGGCTCTGACAAATGCGTGCAGCCTCTAAATTTGCAATTGCCTGATACACGCTTCATTTCTGGAAAATAATTTGAAAGATCGTGATCGTAAAATTGGCTTAAATCCAAAGAACTGAACCCCGGTGTATCTGCAATGTATCCCCCAGCAACAGACAGAAGCTCCACGTGCCTAGTCGTATGTTTTCCTCTTCCTAAATGATGCGATATTTCCCTAGTTTCGATTTGCAAAGCCGGTTCAAGCTCATTCAGCAGCGACGATTTTCCGACGCCGGACTGGCCGGCGACAACGGTTATTTTATCTTTCAAATGGGATCGGAGCGCATGAAAACTTGCTGGTTCAAGCGTTGACAGAAAAAAAACAGGATATCCGATGCTGCGGTAAATCTCAGCAATTTTGTTGAGATTCTCCCGTTCAGCCGCATTTAATAAATCCATTTTTGTAAAACCGATCATCGCATCAATTTTATTCGCCTCAACATGCACTAAAAACTTATCCAACAGCTGCAAACTTAAATCAGGCTCTTTGACCGAACCGACAATAAAGACTTGATCTACGTTAGCAATCGGAGGGCGGATAAGCTCGTTTTTCCTCGGAAGAATATCAATGACTGTTCCATCCGTTTTATTGTCCGCCTCAAACTTGACAATGTCTCCGACGAGCGGCGTAATGCTGCGTTTGCGAAATACGCCGCGCGCCCGGCATTGGTAAACGCCGTCGTCTGACAGCACGTAATAAAAACCGCTTAATGATTTAATGATTTTTCCTTCGGCCTTCAAGCCACTCACTCCATATTTAAAACTTCTCGATACGAATAGGTTTTGTTTTTATGCTGTTTTCCATTGATATAAATTTGAAAAGAAGCCTTTCCATTTGGAGCAACAGTTAACGGAAAAGTGTATGTCTTCGTTGTTGATGCGCGCTCATGAACAGCTACGCCGTGATTTGTCGTTGCATCTTGAAAGCGAATGAGAATCTCTGATTCTTCATGAATTTCAATCGGCTGGGAAACTTCAAAAGTGATCGGTTTTTCTTTCGATGCCGGATCTTCGCCTTTTGAAATCACTAGTTTAACCGTACTGCCTTTTTCAACTTCAACAAACGGCTTCGGATTTTGTGCAATCACACGGTTTTTAGCGGCGCGGTCAGAAAACTGTTTTGAAATTTCAACTTTCAAACCGTTGTTTTTCAAGTAAGATTCCGCATCTTTCCTAGACATTCCGATTAAATTATCCAGTCTTACCGTCTGCACTCCGCTGCTGTATTCCAGTACGAGCTTCGTTTCTTCAATAATCACTTCTTCGCCTTGTTCAGGATTTTGCGCAAGAACGATCCCCGCCGGTTCATCGGATTCCACCTCAATCCATTCCACATCAGCAAAATTTAAATTTGAAATCAATCGTTCAACATGCTCTTTTGACATTCCGATATAGTTTTCAACCGTCTTTTTTTCTTTTCCGAGACTGACAAAAATTTTAACTTCACTGCCTTCTTTAACCGTAGAATCAGGAGGCGGGCTCTGGCGAATAATATAATCTTTTTCCACTTCATCGCTATATTCTTCTTCTTCAACAGGGATTAAATTTAACGATTCTAATTGCTGAACCGCTTCTTCATAAGCCAAGCCCGTTACATCAGGCACTACAACATCTTCTGCGCCAAACAGACTTGCAAAGGCTGCCAATGCAGCTGCGCCCAGACCGAAAACAAGAACTGCAATAAACGCATATAGCTTTCTGCGTTTTTTCTTATTTTTTTCTTTTTTTGGCTTATTGCCGCTTTGCAGTTGTTTTTGCAGCGCCACATGTTCTTTCGGCGGTGCAACAGGAGGCATCACTTTCGTTTCTTCATCGGCAAAATTTTCATATCCGTTCTGATGGCCGCTGGCTGGTTCTGATGCGAGCGAAATATCCGATTGCATTTGTGCAACGCTGTCATAACGCTGCTCCGGATCTTTCGCCAACGCTTTGTCGATGATCCGTTCAACATGTTGCGGCACTTGTTCATTCAGCACGCGCGGAGAGGGATAATCTTCTTGCAAATGCTTTAAAGCGACCGTTACTGGTGATTCTCCACTAAATGGCACAGCACCCGTCACCATTTCATAAAGCACAACGCCTAAAGAATAAATGTCTGATTTTTCGGTAGCAATGCTTCCTTTCGCCTGTTCAGGCGACAAATAATGAACGGATCCAAGCACGGATTTTGTGTGCGTAATCGTGGCAGACGTCATCGCCATGGCAATCCCAAAATCCGTCACTTTAACTTGGCCGTTTTCAGTAATTAAAATGTTATGCGGCTTAATATCGCGGTGAATGATATGGTTTTCGTGAGCATGGCGGATCGCTGAAGCAATTTTATTAAAAATGGACAGCGCTTCTTCCATTGGCAGCGGAGCCGCTTCACGAATATATTCTTTCAATGTTTTTCCTTCGATATATTCCATGACGATATAGTACAGTTGTTCTTCTTCGCCAACATCATAAATATTTACTATATTTGGGTGCGATAAACTCGTTGCTGATTCTGCTTCACGGCGAAAACGCAAAATAAATTCATCATCGTTCGAAAACTCAGAACGCAAAACTTTAACCGCAACAGTCCGATCTAAAATTAAATCTTCCGCGCGGTAAACGATGGCCATTCCGCCTTCCCCTATCACTTCAAGAAGCTTATAGCGATCATTTAATCGTTTGTTTATCATAACGGCTCACCTTTTTTGCCAAAAGCATGTTTAAGCAGTACAAGGGTTATATTGTCTTCGCCGCCTGCTTCATTCGCTTTCTCGATTAATTTATCAGCTTGCTTCTCCAGTGAATCGGGTGTAAGAATAATTTTTTCAAGTTCATGATCATCCAATTTATTCGTTAAACCATCCGAACAAAGCAGCAAATAATCGTCTCGCTCCCAATCGAGCGAACGAATGTCGATTGAAACGTTCTGCTCCGTGCCTAAAGCGCGCAGCAAAATATGTTTCCGAGGATGATGCTCTGCTTCTTCTTTCGTAATTTGACCGTTTTTCAACAGCTCATTTACAAGTGAATGGTCTTCAGTTAACAATGAAAAGCCGTTTTCATTCAGCAAATAAATTCGGCTGTCGCCAATGTGCGCAAACGTGACGTTCGATTCTGTGCATATGACAGCGACGATCGTCGTCCCCATGCCAGAATATTCAGGTTTAGATTGCGACAGCTGAAACAGCTTCTCATTTGCCGCTGTAATCGTTTCAAAAAGCCATTGTTCCGCTTCGGACGGAGTTAAATCATCGGTCACTTTCCGCCATTCCTGCTCCAAATACGAAACAGCCATTTCACTTGCAATTTCACCGGCTTGATGTCCGCCCATGCCATCCGCTACAACGGCCAATAAACGATTGCCTTTCCAAAAGATGCCCCCGCTATCTTCATTCAATGTTCGGATTCTGCCTGTATCGGTTCGAAAAACCGCTGCCATTTCATTCATTCACCTCATCATTTTCTTGCAGCTATTTCTTTCGAAGCGCTGCAATGAAAAATCCATCACTTTTAAAATCATGCGGCAAAATTTGCACTTCGCCTATTGTTTTGCTGTGATCTGCAAGTTTGTCAGGAAGCCTTTCCATCAGTTTGGAATCGCGGCAAAAATCAGCATGCTGCTTTAAAAACGAACGTATGACCTGCTCGTTTTCGCGAGGCTCTATCGTGCATGTGCTGTAAATCAATGTGCCGCCCCGCTTCAGCAAAGGCGCTACGGATGCAAGAATTTGAAGCTGCAAATCTGCCATTTTGAGCACATCTTCTTCCGACTTTGTCCATTTAATCTCAGGTTTGCGCCGAAGAACTCCAAAACCCGTGCATGGCGCATCGACAAGAATGCGATCAAACGACTGATTCGGAAATTTCTTATCAGCGTCCCGCGCATCCATTCTTTCCGCAGTCACATTTGCGATCTTCAGCCGTTTCAATTGCTGTTCGATGAGTTTTATTTTATGTTCATAGATGTCTAAAGCGACGATTTCTCCTTCATTGTGCATTAATTCAGCCAAATGTGTTGTCTTTCCTCCAGGAGCGGCGCAGCAATCGAGAATTCGTTCGCCTTTTTGCGGATTGACGGCTCGGCCGACAAGCATGGAACTTTCATCTTGAATGGTTACGAGCCCTTGTTTAAATGCCTTCGTTTGAATGAGATTTCCTTTTTTAACGACAATGGCATCAGGGGAAACGCTGCCCCGCTCTGCAATCACTCCGTCTTTTTTCAGCAGAGGCAGCACTTCTGAAACCGTTGTCTTCATCCCATTCACTCTCGCTGCCACAGACGGACGTTCTAAATTTGCTGCGCAAATATGTGTTGCCTGCTCCATTCCATACTGTTCTATCCATTGCGACACAAGCCATGTTGGATGGCTGTATTGCACCGACAGCCGCTCAGCTTCATCCGGTATTCCCTTAAAATCAGGCAGGCCGCTTCGCTGTACATTTCTTAAAATGCCATTGACCAGATTCGCAAGGCCGCGATGGCCCCTTTTTTTCGCAAGTTTTACAGACTCAAAGAGTATGGCATGATCAGGTATCCTATCCAAATACATCATTTGATAGACAGCCATCCGCAGCAAAGTGCGCACCCATTCATCTTTCTTTTTTATCTTTTTTGGCAAATAGCGTGATAGAATAAAATCAAGAGTTTTTTTCCGCTGGACCGTCCCATAGACCATCTCGGTAAACAAACGGGCATCTTTTTCATTAAAATAGCCTTTTTCAATCACACGATTGACGATGATATTGCTGTATGCTTCTTCATTTTCAATTTTAAGCAATGCATCGAATGCATGTTCACGAACATTTTTCGTCTTCATTTAATCGCCTAATTTCTCTCCAATTGCCAATTTTTTTCCTTTTAAAAATTGTTCTGCGGTCATGCGTTTTTTGCCTGACGGCTGGCACTCGACAATTTTTATTCCAGTTTGATTTCCTGTCGCCACTGTAAAGCCATCTTTTTCAACTTTAACCACGGTGCCGGGCTCTTTTATTTCAGGCAATGCCGTTTTTTCGGCCCACCAAATTTTAAAGCGCTGCTTGTCTAAATACGTATAGGCGACGGGCCAAGGGTGCAGCCCGCGAATTTGATTGTAAATCGCTTCGCCGTCCTTCGTCCAATCGATGCGCTCGTGTTCGCTTGTGATGTTCGGCGCATACGTCGCTTTATCTTCCGCTTGTTTGACCGGTGTGATTTTGCCCTCAATAAGCAGAGGGATGGTTTCAGATAACAAGGCTGCGCCAGCTGCACTCAATTTATCATGAAGCGATCCAACGTGATCATCTTCTTCAATCGGAATTTTCACCTGTTTTAAAATATCTCCTGCATCCATCTTTTCGACCATAAACATAATGGTCACGCCTGTCTCTTTTTTGCCATCCATAATCGCATGGTGTATGGGAGCGCCGCCCCGATATTCAGGAAGCAGCGAAGCGTGGACGTTAATGCAGCCATAGCGCGGCGCATCCAAAATTTCTTTTGGAAGCATTTGCCCATAGGCAGCCGTAACAATTAAATCTGGCTGCAAATCGAGGATCTGCTCATATTCCTGCTTCAATTTTTCAGGCTGATAGACAGGCAAGCCATGTT
The DNA here is from genome assembly GCA_937983115.1 of uncultured Caryophanales bacterium. Lineage (GTDB taxonomy): Bacteria > Bacillota > Bacilli > Bacillales > UBA6769 > Pueribacillus. Next base: position 6,072 of record CALKAO010000066.1, on the reverse strand, counting down.
TGATCGCTTCTACTTTCACAGGGGGAGAAGTCAAAATTTTCTTGCGCCCTTTCGGCCGGTCGGGCTGCGTAACCACTGCAGCAATCTTGTAATCATCAGCAAGCAGCTGTTTTAATATTGGAACCGAAAAGTCGGGGGTGCCCATAAAAATCACTTTCAATCCACGTTCACCTTCTTTTTACATCAACATTTGCGGATTTCGATCGATCGTAATTTTCAATTCAGATTGCGTTAATTCTGTTTCATAATTCGCCAAAATATGCTGCAGCGTTTCCAGCAGCTTCGGCTCATTTTTGTATTTTACCATGCATTGGTATCGATATCTATCTTTGATGCGGGGAATGACGCAGGCAGCAGGACCTAAAACAACGGCTTGCTGCGATAAATTGTTTTTTAAAAAGGTTGCGATTTGTTCGCTGACAGCGATCGTTTTCATCAAATCGCGATGAGAAATGGTGATCGCCGTCAAATAAACATATGGCGGATAAGCTTGGCGTTTGCGAATGCTCATCTCGCGATTAAAAAAAGCGTGATAGTTGTGTTTGCTTGCATATTGGATGCTGTAATGCTCAGGCGTATATGTCTGGATAATCACTTTTCCCGGACGTTCATGCCTGCCCGCCCGGCCCGCCACTTGTGTAAGCAGCTGAAATGTCCGCTCCGCCGAACGGAAATCGGGTAAATTTAGCATCGTATCAGCTGTGATCACTCCGACAAGGGTGACATCTGGAAAGTCAAGCCCTTTGGCAATCATTTGCGTGCCGAGCAAAATGTCGGCTTGTTTGCCTGCAAATGCAGAGAGCAGTTTTTCATGCGATCCTTTTCGCGACGTTGTATCCACATCCATCCGAATGACGCGTGCTTCAGGAATGAACTTTCCCAATTCTTCTTCTACTTTTTGTGTGCCCGTTCCAAAAAAACGAATGTGTTCGCTTTGGCATTCCGGACATATTTTATCAGCTGATTTTTCAAATCCGCAATAATGGCATTTCAGGCGCCGCTTGAATTTGTGATAAGTGAGCGATATGTCACAATGCGGGCATTCTGCTACATAGCCGCAGTCGCGGCAAATAATAAATGTCGAATACCCTCGCCGATTCAGCAAAAGCACACATTGCTCGCCTTTCGCAATCGTTTCTTTTAAACTTTCAATTAACGTTTTGGAGAAAATCGATCGGTTCCCTGCACGCAATTCTTCCCGCATATCTACCATTTCGACAGTTGGCAGCGTTTGTGAGTGCACGCGCTCTCCTAATTCGCACAAATGATACACTTTTTTAATGCTTCTTGCATAGGACTCCAACGACGGCGTCGCGCTTCCGAGGACAAGCGGGCATTGATGATAAGCGCTTCGCCACGCTGCCACCTCGCGCGCATGGTAGCGGGGGCTTTCTTCCTGTTTGTAGCTGCTTTCATGTTCCTCATCAATAATGATCATGCCAAGGTTTTCAAATGGAGCAAAAACAGCCGATCGCGCGCCGACAGCGACTTTTACTTGTTTGCGATGAATTTTCAGCCATTCATCAAATTTCTCGCCTGCCGACAGGCCGCTGTGAAGCACGGCGACTTGGCCGCCGAATCGCTGTTTAAATCGTTTTACCATTTGAGGTGTAAGTGAAATTTCAGGAACGAGGACGATCGCTTCTTTTCCATGTTTCAATACAGCAGCAATCGATTGCAAGTAAATTTCAGTTTTGCCGCTTCCTGTGACGCCATGAAGCAAAAAAGTTTTGCGTTCCCCACGCGAAACAGCGGCTAAAATCGGTTCAATCGCTTGTGTTTGAACGTCCGTTAACGGAAGGGGAACCGACTTTTCATTCAGGGAAATGCTGTATGGATCACGATAAATTTGCCGTTCTTCCTCAACGAGCAGCTGTTTTTTCAGCAATGCAGCTAATGCGGAATGGGATGCATTGGTCGCGTCCAGCAGTTGGCGGGCCGGAATTTCCCGAAAATGCTCGCTAAACCATCTCAATATTTCTTTTTGTTTGGCTGCATTTTTCGGCAGCCATTCGATTTGTTTTTTTAATGACTCTCTAGAAAGCGCCGGCTTGACGACTTTCACCACCTTTTTGGTTTTGCGTTCTTTAATTTCAGTCGCAAGTTTAAGAATTCCCTGCTTTAGAGAGCGTTGAATGTGCGCCATCACTGCCGTTGAGACATTGTTTAGATCCGATAAACGCACCATTTCCCGATTGCTGAAAATCGGTTTGATTTCGTCGGGAAGCTTTTCTGGCACAGCCACTTGCACGTACTTTTGATAATCAACTTTTAAAGCAGCCGGAAGCATCGCTTGCAAAGCAGTGATCACAAAACAAAGCGTTTCACGGCTAAGCCACAAGCCAAGTTCAATTAATTCTTCCGTTAAAACGGGTTCGAAATCAAGAAGGCGCACAATCGGCTTGACATTCGCAACCGCCGACTCCTTTTCAAATCCAACGATGAATCCTTGCACTTTCCGGCGGCCAAACGGTACGATGACCCGCATTCCTTTTTCAATCACGCTTGTCCATTCGCCTGGGACTGCATAATCAAAAGGACGGTTTATTTGGCTTGCTGCAACATCAACAATTACTTTGGCAATCATTGGTTTTCGCCTTTCATCATTGTTAAGACTTCTTGCAGCAGGCGGTGTGCAACTTCGTGTTTGGTTAACAGCGGCCATTCTTTTTTCTGGCCGTTTCGATCAAACAAAATGACTTCATTTGTATCCGTTGCGAAGCCCGAGCCCGCTTTTTTCACATTGTTCGCGACTATCAAATCCAAATTTTTTTTCTTTAGTTTTTGAAGCGCATATTTTTCCACATTCGTTGATTCAGCGGCAAACCCGATTAACAGCTGATGCTGCTTTCTTTTGCCCAATTCAGCCAAAATGTCTTTCGTTCTCTCCATCACAATCGTTAAATCGCCGTCTTTCTTTTTCATTTTGTCAGCAAAAACTTCTTTAGGGCGGTAATCTGCTACTGCAGCCGACTTGATGACGACATCCATTTGATCGTACAGCTGGATGACCGCTTCATACATCTCTTCCGCTGACGTTACATCAATCCGCTTCACATTATTTGGCGTGTCAAGCGCCGTTGGTCCGGAAACCAATGTAACGTCTGCTCCGCAATCGCTTGCAGCGCCTGCAATGGCGAACCCCATTTTCCCTGTTGACCGATTGGAAAAAAAGCGCACCGGATCAATGACTTCAACTGTCGGTCCAGCGGTAACAAGCACTTTTTTGCCTTTCAAAGGCTGCTTGAATTGTTTTTGAACATATTGTTCAATGATTTGGATTATTTCTTCAGGTTCGGCCAATCGGCCTTTACCAACATAGCCGCACGCCAGCAGCCCTTCATCCGGTTCAATAAAATGATAGCCGAATGACGCGAGCGTCTGCATATTTTGTTTGACAGCTCGATGCTCGTACATGTGCGAATTCATTGCCGGCGCAATGAAAACGGGAGCGGTTGTCGCAGTCAGCGTCGTGGAAACCATATCATCCGCGAGTCCGTGTGCAAGCTTCGCAATGATATTTGCTGTTGCCGGCGCAACAATCACAACATCCGCCCAATCGGCTAAATCGATATGAGCAATTTTTTGCGGATCTTTTTCATCGAACGTATCGATATACACAGGATTTCTCGAAATCGTCTGAAAAGTAAGCGGGGTGACAAACTGCTGAGCAGCAGAAGTCATGATCACTTTTACTTCTGCCCCTTTTTTATAGAGCTGGCTTGTTAATGCAACGGCTTTATAGACTGCAATCCCGCCAGTGACACAAAGCAAAATTTTTTTTCCGTTCAATTGCATCTTGCATTCCTCTCCAATCACAGGATGATTATAAAAAATTATAACAGAATGATCTTTTGCCTAAGGTTGATTTCATTCAAGATGTGAAAAAAATAACAACCTCAAAAAGGTTGTTATTGCTTGCAAGTTCTTCCTTTTATTCATACGTAATCTTACCTTCTTGAATTTCTTCAAGCGCAATTCCAACAGGTTTTAATGATTTCGGATTTTCAATCAGCTTTTCCTGAACCTCTTGCAGATCACGCGCGCGTTTGGCAGACAGCGTAACAAGCGTATATTTTGAATCGATCACTTCCAGCAATGAATCAATGGATGGATACAGCACATCAATCATCCTCCAGCATGTTTTTATATTTGTAATGGATGCGGCTTTGCCGATAATGCTCAGCGCAAATAATCGCTTTAATACGCCGGCAGGCGGCATCAACTTCATCGTTTTCAACAACATAGTCATAATGCGTCATAAGCTGCATTTCTTCTTTAGCAGCAGACATGCGATGATCAATCAGCTGCTGCGCTTCGGTTCCCCGATTCGTAATTCGCTGTTTTAATTCCAACAATGAAGGCGGCATTAAAAAGATAAACACGGCATCCGGAAACTTTCGTTTGACTTGCATTGCGCCTTGAACTTCAATTTCAAGCAGCACGTCATTGCCTTTATTCAACATATCTTTGACGTAGCCTACCGGCGTTCCATAATAGTTTCCGACATATTCCGCCCACTCCAGCAATTCGTCATTTTTGATCATCTCTTCAAACTCAGCCTTTGATTTAAAAAAATAATCAACGCCGTCGACTTCATCATCACGTGGCGCTCTCGTCGTAACCGAAACGGAATAATAAAGTCTGATGTTTTTTTCCTTCATAATCGCTTTGCGAACGGTGCCTTTTCCAACTCCAGAAGGGCCGGAAAGCACAAACAAAATGCCTTTGCCTTGATCCATAAACATCCTCCAGTCGCGACACAAGCTGCTAATTCTCTTCAATATCTTCTTTATTTGCCAATCGCTGTGCAACGGTTTCCGGCTGCACCGCTGATAAAATTACGTGATCGCTGTCTGCGATAATCACTGCGCGGGTTCGTCTTCCATAGGTGGCGTCGATGAGCATATTTCGATCCCGAGCTTCCTGAATGACGCGCTTAATCGGCGCCGATTCAGGACTGACAATTGAAATGATGCGATTTGCCGAAACAATATTGCCAAATCCGATATTGATCAATTTTATATTCATCCCATTCCTCCAAACTTTCTCCATCCCGCTATTCAATATTTTGTATTTGTTCTCTTATCATTTCAAGTTCGCTTTTCATCTGGACGACTTCGCGATTAATGAACAGATCATTTCCTTTTGAGCCAATCGTATTCATTTCACGATTCATTTCTTGGATTAAAAAGTCAAGTTTCCGCCCCACTGGATTTTCTTCTTTTAAAATGGAATCAAATTGTTCGCAGTGGCTTTCCAATCGGGCGATTTCTTCTTGAATATTCATTCTTTCCGATATCAATGCGGCTTCCATTACAATTCTCGATTCATCAATTTCCATTTTATCGCGAAGGAGTTCATTCATTCGTTCATGAAGCCGCTGGCGAATTGTCTGTTCAAGTTCCTCTGAGCGCATTTTGATATGATGCAAAGACTGTTGGACATTTTCTAGATTTTTTACGATTTTCCTTTGCAGCATCTCCCCTTCTTTTTCCCGCATCAATACAAGTTTCTGAAGTGCAGCTGAACAAGTATCGGCAAGAACGTCATCAAGCGCAAATGCGTTGGTTTCTTTTTCGGCAATTGAAAACAAATCGGGCAATTGCAAAACATGCTCCAACGAAAGCGCTGAGGAAAGGTTATGTAATTTTTTTATTTGTGAAAGCGCTGAAAGATAGCTTTCGAGCAATTCATAATTGACATGGACTTGTTTTTCAAAAAGGACATCGCTTTCAATCGTCACGAACACATCGACTTTTCCTCTTTTAATGTACGTGCGGACTAGTTTGCGGATTGAATCTTCATATTCCAAAAACGCATGCGGCATGCGAACTGAAATGTCTAAAAAACGATGATTTACAGATTTAATTTCTATGCTAATCGAAAGAACTTCATTTTTAAAGGCTGCTTTTCCATAGCCTGTCATGCTTTTTATCATAGCATCACTTCCAGTGAAATCCGTATTTTATTATTTTACCATTAAGCACAAAAAACGCAAATTGTCAAAAAATAAAGGACTGAGTCAAGTTTTTGCGGGAGTTTTCCTAACGCCTTTAGAAAACTCTCTTT
>CALKAO010000065.1 GCA_937983115.1 uncultured Caryophanales bacterium | reverse complement strand
TCTTTACAGCCTTTCCGACTTTTTTGTCTTTTAGTATAATAAATTGAAAATCATGTTCTCAACGTTGAGAGGATTGGTTGCCTGTGAAATCGGTCGGAATTATCGTCGAGTACAACCCTTTTCATAACGGACATGCTTATCATGTCCAGCAAGCAAAAAAAATAAGCGGAGCAGATGTCGTGATCGCTGTCATGAGCGGAAACTTTCTTCAACGCGGCGAACCGGCGCTCGTCAATAAATGGGCCCGCACGCAAATGGCGCTTCATGCAGGGGTCGACATTGTCATCGAACTCCCGTACGCCTTTGCAACCCAAAAAGCCGAAGTGTTTGCAAATGGCGGAATTTCCTTGCTAAAAGCGATGCAAACGAACTTCCTTTGCTTCGGAAGTGAAGAAGGAAAAATTGCTTCTTTTCATCGCTTAGTAAATTTTTATGAAACGAACAAAAGCGCCTTGGATGAAGCGATAAAGAAAGAAATAAAAAAAGGCATCAGCTACCCAAAAGCCGCTGCGAATGCGTTCCATGCACTTAAAGACGATGATCTGCTAGATTTAAGCCTGCCAAACAATATTTTAGGGTTTCATTACGTTAAAGCAATCAAAGACCAGCATGCCGCGATAAAAGCATTCACGGTCCGGCGGACGAAATCCGGCTATCACGATGACATGCCGAAAGACGCTTCAATTGCAAGCGCTACAAGCATCCGCAATCAAATTAAAAAAACAAATGCCATCCATTCCATTCAATCGTTTGTTCCAAAAGCCACGCTTTTTGTATTAAAGAAAGAATATGAACGCTGCGGACAATTTATGAGCTGGGAAGAACTCTTTCCGTTTCTGAAATATAAACTGCTCGCCTCATCAATAAACGAGTTGAAGACCATCTATGAAGTTGAAGAAGGCATTGAATCGCGCCTCATCTCTTTTGTAAAAGAGGCCGCAACTTTTCAAGAATTCATCGAAGCCGTAAAAACAAAGCGATTTACGTGGACAAGATTGCAGCGCATCTGCACGCATATCCTGACAAATGCAAAAAAAACGGAAATGGCCCATGCGCTTCAAACAAAAAAAGCGAACTATATCCGTCTGCTCGGCATGTCATTAAAAGGGCAAGCTTATTTAAACAAAATAAAAAAACAAATTTCGCTTCCGATGATCTCAAAATATGCGAAGCAGCATCAGCCGCTGCTGAAATTGGATGATGCGGCAGCACAGACGTATGCCATGGGTTTTCCGGCTCCTGTCCGCGAAAAACTGATAAAAGCAGAATACGCCTCGCATCCAATCATTCATCGTTTTGTTTCCAGCGAACGCAAATAATCAAGCGCATCATAAACGGTTTTTATCGGAACGACTTCCATTTCGGTTTCAATGTCTGCCGCTGCTTTTTTCGCATCTTGATAATTCCCGCCGTCCATTGGAGCAAAAAAAATATCAGCATTTGCCCGATGGGCTGCCACAATCTTCTGCTCAACGCCCCCCACGGCTCCCACTGAGCCATCCTCAAAAATCTCTCCCGTTCCTGCAATTTTATAGCCTTTTGTTAAATCTTCCTTCGTTAATTGATTATAGATTTCTAGCGTAAACATTAACCCGGCAGAAGGGCCGCCAATATTATTTGTATCAAAATGAAGATCCCGTTCTGTAACAACGGTTCGTTTTGTAACAGGGCCGACAATGCCAATGCCATGCCGCGTTTCGCCATTAGCAGCATAATCATCTGGAAACGGCTGAACCGCGACGTTAATCAAAAGCGATTTTCCATCGCGTTCAATTTTCAACTGCACCGAATCGCCAGCGCGTTTCTCTTTTAAATAATTTAGCAGCTGCTCCGTTTCAGCGATTTCATTCCCATCCGCTTCAACGATCACATCGCCAGCTTTTATCTGTTCGGATGCAGGCATATTTTCCAGCACTCCAGCAACAATCACGCCTTCATTTTTGATCTCAACAGGCTCATCCGCCAGTTGAAAAGCCACTATTGCAGCGGTTTGCTGTGAGCTTTCCATCACTTTCAGCTGTCGATGATCATAATCTTGCTCGCTTTCCCATTCCCGCCTGACTTGTTTTTCTGGAAAGATGAATTGATACTTATTAAAATAAGCCGCGAAATATTGAAAAATGCTGGCTTTTCCCATTCGAATGGTCGTTAGCATAAATTCCCCGCGATTTTCATATCCATCTTCAACGTGAATCATCTGTCCAAGTGTTTCAGCATCTCCAGGATAAGTGACGTAATAGGGCAATTTTACGAAAAATAATAAGAAAAGAATCACAAAAATTGCAAAAACGCTGTAAATTTTCCGTTTCACAAAACGAAGTTCTCTCTCTTTCATTTTTGCTTTTTCTCCTTCCAACTTGCAATCAAATGCTTGATTTTTGCAAGTTGTTTTTCAGCTTCTCTTTTTCCTAATTCAATTAATTCATCGGCATCATCAAACGATCGCAGACTGTATTCACTGACATCCGGCCGAATAATGACGTCAGTATTCAATTCCTGTGTTCGCACCATTTCATGCTGCATAATATCGATGCTTTGTAAAATAACGTCAATTACCGAGCTGACTTGCGCTTTTTTCTTAAAAGAAGAAACATCAACCGCAATCGTAACATCAGCGCCCATTTCTTTAACAACCGAGGCCGGAACGCGATCAACGACGCCGCCGTCGACCAACAGGCGTCCATGATGCTCTACCGGGACAAATATGCCGGGTATGCTGATGCTTGCTCTTACAGCATTGGCAATCAAGCCTTCGCGAAACAAAACTTTCTCCCCGCTTAGCAGATCGGTAGCGACAATGGCTAAAGGCGTATTCAATTCTTCAATCCGCTTGCCTTGTGTCACAAGGTGGAGAAGCTGTTTAATTTTAACTCCGTTAATAAACCCCATTTTCGGCACGGTAAAATCCAAGAAAAACCTTTCGCGAAACAAGTGCGCAAAGCGCGCCAATGTATCCCCGTCATGCCCCATGCAATACAGCGCGCCAATCAATGAACCCATGCTGCTTCCAGCTACAAAATCAACAGGAATATGATGTTTTTCCAAGACTTGAAGCACGCCTATATGAGCAAATCCACGCGCTCCGCCTGCACCTAGAGCAATCCCCACTTTTGGAGTCATTGTTCCACCTCTTCACTTGGTCTAAAAAAAATGGCAGCCACGTATAGTTTAACGAATGGACAAACCAAAACACAAAACGCAATGTGTGGTGATGAGCAGCTTAATGGTTTCAAAAGTAAAAACAGCAGCGTTAGCGTTAATCGTATCATTCATTGGCTTAAGTATTATTATATCCCCAAAAGATTCAGTCGAGGCTGCATTAAACGGGGTAAAAATTTGGGGTGTGAACGTTTTTCCATCATTATTCCCTTTTTTTGTCGTTTCCGAATTAATGATTGGATTTGGCGTTGTAAGCTTTATCGGAGTCATTCTTGAACCGTTCATGCGGCCGCTGTTTCGCGTTCCTGGAGTTGGAGGCTTCGTATTTGCCATGGGAGTTGCTTCAGGATTTCCCGCCGGGGCAAAATTTACAGCACTCCTGCGACAGGAAAAACAGCTTACAAAAATCGAAGCGGAAAGACTTGTTTCCTTTACAAATTCTTCAAATCCATTATTTATGGGAGGAGCTATTTCCGTTGGTTTTTTTCACAATCCAGCGCTAGCCGTTTTAATTATGGCAAGCCATTACTTAGGAAATTTGCTCGTTGGTTTGACCATGCGTTTTCATGGCCGCAAATCAGAAAATGTCAAACTGGCCGCTTCAATTTCATCCATATCTCTCAAACAAGCATTTTTAAAAATGCATGAAAAAAGAATCGATGACAAACGAACATTCGGAAAAATCTTAGGCGATGCCGTAAATTCTGCGATTCAAACCTTGTTTATGGTTGGCGGCTTCATCGTGCTTTTTTCTGTGCTCAATCATATGCTCGATTTCATTCGCGTTACCCAAACGATCGCTATTGCTTTAGGCGCTGTCTTATCGCTTGTTTCCATGCCGTTCGAATTGAGCGCTCCTTTTTTTTCAGGGTTGCTTGAAATTACAAACGGCGCTCAACGCATCAGTGAAACAAAAGATTCCACGCTTTTAGAACAAATGATCGCTGTCAGTTTCATCCTTGGATTTAATGGATTTTCCATTCAAGCTCAAGTCGCAAGCTTTCTAGCCGATGCCGGCATCCGTTTTTGGCCTTATTTTATTGCCAGGCTGCTTCACGGTTTCTACGCGGCAATTTTTACATTCTTGCTATGGAAACCGTTAAACGGCCGATACCAGTACACCGATTTGCCGGCTGCTGCCCCGCAATCAAATCGTGAGACGCTTTTTGCTTTTTTTGATGGATTTTGGGCAATTATCAACAGCTTCGGAGGATTATTTACCCTTTCTGTGCTTTTGATCTTCATCCTTTCGAAATTGAAAAAATCTTAACAACTTTGCATATGATGTAAAATACCCCGTTATGACGGGGTATTTTACGAGAATTTTTTCCTAAGCGCTTCTTCTACAACAGGCGGCACCAAATCAGAAATATTGCCATGATATTTTGCAACTTCTTTTACGATGCTCGAACTCAAAAACGAATATTCATTTTTCGTCATAATAAAAAAGGTTTCAATATTATCATCCAGCTTGCGATTCATTGAAGCAATCTGCATTTCATACTCAAAATCAGAAATCGCGCGCAATCCACGCAAAATTACGTTCGCATTCACTTTTTTCATGTAATCAATCAGCAGGCCATCGAACGAATCCACGGTTACATTTGGCAAATCTTTCGTTGATTCTTTCAACATTTCCATGCGTTCTTCAACGGTAAACAGCGGCTGCTTATTAATGTTGTTCAACACACCGACAATCACTTTTTCAAATACAGCCGATCCTCTTTTAATAATATCGATATGCCCCAACGTCACCGGATCAAAACTACCTGAACAAACTGCAATGGTTCCCATGCTAACTCCCCCTTTACTCCTCCTTAAAAGAAAAAATTGAGATGACTGTGCTTCCATACACTGCGCCTTTTTCCCTTTTGGCATTCCCTATCGCTTCGGGCAATTCTAATTTTCGCGAATGTTCAACAGTGATGAAGCCGTTTTTATGTAATAATTGATACGTTAAAATGGCTTCAATGTCGTTGGTAATTGTCTTCTTATTGTAAGGCGGATCTAAAAAAATATACGAAAATTGAATCTTTCTCTTTTTTAATGCTCTCAATGCTTCTTTTGCATGATTGCGGTACACTTCAGCATTTTCGCTATATTTTAACCGTTTTAAATTAAATAAAATCGTTTGAACGGCTTGATGGGAACGATCGACGAAAATGACTTTTGCAAGTCCTCTGCTTAACGCTTCAAGCCCAAGCGAGCCACTGCCAGCGTACAAATCCAAGCCGATTCCGCCTTCAAAATAAGGACCAATCATATTAAAAATTGCTTCTTTTACTTTGTCCGCAGTCGGCCTCGTCGCGCTTCCCGGAACCGATTTTAACAAAAATCCTTTTCGTTCGCCCGCAATAATCCTCACAAGAAACACTCCAGCATGTTGAACATTGTTGAAAATTAGAAATTGATTACAAAACCATCCTATCACAAAATTGTCAAAAATTTAAATTAAAAATTTTTGTGTATACTTTTTTTTCAATGGGCCATACTATTCCTAACAACATCTTTAAAATGATGTTGTGCCAACATCGGTAAGGCTTACTTTTCCCCATAAGCTTTATCCGATTTCTCCTCTCCCATTGCCTCAATGGATAGAGGCTCCTGCAGATTTTCTGCAGGGATTTTTTTGATCCCATTTGAAAGTGAACACTGAAAAAAGAAACCCAGAGCAAGCTGGGTTTAGTAGCCGATTTTTAACTCAAATTCCTTTTCTTTATCATTCTTTACCCTCTCATATTCTGTCTTAAGATAGGGCCTAAACGATGGCTGCACTTCTTTTACAAATGAATAGGACTGCAATTTTTCAATCGTCTGCTCCAAATCTTTTTTTGAGCAGTACAAAACCGCATATTTCATTCGGCGCGAAACATAAATGATGTGGCCAAACCGCCGTATATAACGGATATGTTTTAATGAATAAAGCCAAACAGATAGGCCGATTCGTTCAGTAATCATAGCCATCTCCCACTTCATTTTTTTTTAGCGGCATCCACACGGACCGCCTGCTCCGCATCCTCCTTGGCAGCTGCGATTATCAAAAAATGGATTGCCCGTCGGAACTTTAATATGCGGCGAAACAGCATCCGCGATAATTCGACTGACTTCATTTAACAGCTGCTCAAATTCCGCTTCCGCTTTTTTAAAATTTGCGATCGTATCATGCAAATCAAGCTTCCGCTTAACTGCCCTCATTTCACTTGAAACTTTGTCAAAATCAGGGTGATATTTTCCAAAACGCTGGATTTCTTCATACTTTTCCTTCATCTGTGTAAATTGAGCAATTAATATCTGAGCATCAACATCTTCATCCAACGTTTTTCTAGCTCGTTTATAATTTAATGCAATCTCGGATTGCGAGATATATGTTGCTAACAATTCGGAATTTTCAATGACTTCCAATAAATCGCTCGTAGCTATCACATGAACACCTCCATCAGCCTTTATTATATATAAAATAGGCGTTCATTACAAAACAACAAAAAAGTCATGTGACTCCCCAGCAAGCCAAGGATGACACATAACTCTCTTTGTTAGTGAATTTCAACAGAAAATCGTTTGGAATAATTGTACGGCGTATGATCATGGTGAACAAATTTTAGCTTGATTTCGTGTTTTCCAATCGGCAGTTCTTTTAATACAAAAGCTGCTTTATGTTCCTCTTTCAGCTTCTTTCCGTTTAAATAAACATGAATATGGCCTTCACCGTCTTTTCGGCCGGATCCGCTTCGATTAAACGTAAATCCTGGAATGATGCATTCGATGTACACATCTCTGCCTTTTACATGATGATTTATTTTAACTGCACTTAAATTTGTCTGCGCAACAGAAGTGTTCAGTTGTACCTCTTGAAAAGTCATTGCTGAATCATTTGCTGCGATCAGCATTAATGCAAGCCATGCAAATAAATAATGCAAATGATTGCCTCCTTTCTCCTTACATTATTGTCTGCACATCGATTATTTTTATCCAAAATAAAAACCAGCTAAAGGCTGGCTGTTTAAAATTTTCGATTTTCGGCATACATTTGCTGATAATGGCTTGGAAAACTTTGATTTGGCTGAAAATCATACAACGGCGGCCGGCTGGGTTTATTCGGCTGCAGTTCACGAACAAATTCTTGAATGCTGCTTACCAATCCTCTCATCTCAACAATATTTTTATGAACGTCTTCCAAATTCACGTTTTTTAATTTCGAAAAAAGAGCAGCGAAACCATCGGTTTTTTCATCCTGCGCCGCGTCTTTTGCATAAGGGATCCATTTTTCATCATCATCTCCCAATAAATACCATTCTTCATAAAGCTCTTTCCACGTCCAAGCACCATTCTTTACTTCATCGATAAGACCCGGATGTTTTTTAATAAACGCTTTAAACAAATCAATTGGCTTTTGTGGCATTTCAACACTCACTCCCGCAGCAAAGATCTCACTACTATATTACCGCTGTGCCTATCTTTTGGTGAGCCCATTTTACTTTGCAACAAAGTTTTGGGTGTAATGCTTATCGTAAACGCCTACGCCTAAATGCGTAAATTCATCATGAAACATCGTTTCACGATGCCCTTCGCTGTTTAACCAGCCCATCACTGCTGCAATTCCATCGGGATATTCCGCAGCAATATTTTCACCAGCTAATAAATAATCGACATCATTGCGCTTCAAGCGGTTTTCTAAATCTCCATTTGTTGGCGATTCATGATCAAAATATTGGTTCATCTTCATATCTTTGCTGTGAAGAAACGCGGCCTCGGCAACCTCATCATTCCATTCCAGCTTTGATTTTCCGTATCTTTCCCTTAATGCATTTGTAATATAAAAAATTTGCTTTGTGTTCATCTGTTCAATTTCTTTTTTGCGCGTTTTATTCGGTTCGCTCATTTCCTTCAATTCTCCTCGATAAACCATGCGATAGGGGCGGTGAGCCAATAAGGTCTGTTTATCTAAAAGCCGGACGCCGACAAGTTGATTTAAAAAACGATCAAAATACAGCTGGGCAAACGTATCATCAGCGAGTTGAATTAGAGGCCGCTCCAACAGATCGTTTTTCGACAAATCAAAACGATATTCGCCGCCGTTGTCTTTTACCTTTATCGATTCTTTGATGGCAGCCAGTTCGCGTATTTCATTGTAAGACTTGCCAACTGCCAGCGAGCCATTTAGAATTTTTTCGCCTAAAATAAATACGGTAACAATTTTCTCATCTGCATGTCCGATTTGTACATATCCTTCTGAATTTTGATTAAAGATATGCCATTCATAATGATAGCCGGAAGGGCCCGAATCCGTTGGATTTCCAAAATAGTCAAATGCTGCCTGCACATCATCGCCGATAAGCTGGGCTACGTTTATTGTTTCATCGCTGCGATGCTCAGCGCTTTCCATCATTTGCTCTGATGAATGTCCATCTTCATGCGGAATCCATTCACCGCAGCTGATTAAGAAGATGACAGGCAATAATGGAAACAGCATGCGCAATTTCAAGGATATCTACCCCTTTCGCATCAAAATTTTTGATGACAAATTTGTTCAAAAATTTGCTATTCTTTCTATAACTATTGACCGTTAGTTTTCTTTACAATAAAAGTGAGTTATACTAACAAATGGTGATGTGATTATTTTTGTAAAAAAGGAGAGAACAACATGATTTTTGAAAATACGAAACTGGAAGGAAAAACCGTTCGATTCTCAGTGCTTGAACATATTGCCAGCTCTTTAGGGCTGGTCCGTGAAGAGCAATGGGATTACGAGCGGGCAACTTACGACTACAAATTTGAAAACATGGTAACCGGCGATGTCTATTATTTGCGCATACCTGCGGTGGCGGTAGAAGGCATGGTTGAACAAGCGGGCGCGCTAATGAAAATCGGAAAGCCTTACTTAGGAAAGCATTACTATCCGCACGGTCTTGAATATGATGAAGAATTTCCAGAAGATATTATCAAAACATGCAATGAAAAGCTTGCTCAATTCGAAGAAAAATTGAAAAAAGCAACGGCTTAGCAACGCATGGAAAATCGCCATGCGTTTTTTAGTCTTTGCTTTCTGCCATCGGTAACAACAGCATGACATATTTTCACACGGCTTGCAATCAAGTATATGCCTCTGCTTTTCATGATTTTTCCTTTTCCATCCCCCTCTTAACCTACACATCCGTTTACGCTGGAATGATGAATAACTGTTCAAAGATAATGGATAACCGTTTTTGCATCGCGATATAAATGCTGGCAATTGCCCGACGTCTATAACGTCTACAAAGACAAAAATGCCCTTTTCAGGGCATTTCATCGATTAATGTCCAAATATTGCTTTAATTAAGCTTGTCGTTTCACTGTTCGGATAAATGACATAAAGCAAAAGATAAACAGCAACGCCGGTTATCGCAGTAACAAACCAAATCATTGAAGTCCATGGACCGATCTTTTTATGTTTGGCAAAATTTTTGCGGAACGCAAATAGAAGTGTAACAATGCCAAATACACCGCCGGCCGTTGCTAAAATGATATGAAAAATTAAAAAAACGGTATACAGCGGCTTCAAATGTTCGGGTCCGCCAAAGGCAACATTTCCGATAAAAATCGTTCGTGAGACATAGATGACAAAAAAAGCGAACGCCAATATTGACGCGGCAATCATGATGCGTTCATGCTGCTTACGTTTCTTCTGGCGAATATATTTCCAACCGATTGCAATGAATATAGCGCTTAAAACAATAAGCAGCGTGCTGATAAAAGGCAAGATCATCATCGTTCATTTTCCCTCCATTAAAAATGTAAATGGCTGCATTGCGATGCAGCCATTTATTAAGCACAATTACCAGATTAATGCCGCTAATGACACAATACAAAGCAAAGCGACAACGAAACCGGTCCAGATTGCAATCGTTGGAAACTCATGATTTTTTTGTCCCAAGTGCATAAATACATAGAGTTGAAACACAAATTGAATGCCAGCCATCACAAGCACGAACAATGCTTTAAACAGCGGTGATATAAAGTCGCTTGCAACTGCAACGAACGCGATGATGGTCAAAATAATCATCATCACAAAAGAGATCAGCTGCAGCTTCATTTCAGATTTATATTCAATTTCTTCTTCCAAAGTTAATTTTGAGTTGATCAGTTCTTTATTTTCTTCAACCATATTAAATCACTCCCAGCAAGTATACGAGTGAGAAGATAAATACCCAAACGACATCAATGAAGTGCCAATAAAGCGAAGCCAAGTAAAATTTAGGCGCATTGTACGTATCTAATGGGCGTCGGAAATTCCGCACAATCAACGCAGTTATCCATCCACATCCGAATGCAACGTGCGCGCCATGCGTGCCTAATAAAGTGTAAAACGCTGATGCAAAAGCGCTCTCTGACCAGCGAAGGCCGGCATGCGTGTACTCATAAAACTCATAAATTTCCAAGCCCAAGAAGGACAAGCCTAAAATGACGGTTACAATGAACCAGCGAATGATGCCTTTCATATCTTTTCGTCTCATCGCCATTACCGCTAAAACGGACGTGAGACTGCTGACAAGCAAAATAACCGTCATGATAAAGACTAAAGGCAATGAAAACAATTCCTGTGCTGTAGGGCCTCCGGCCGTGGAGTTTCGGAGGCCCAAATACGTTCCGAACAATGTCGCAAAGAGGGCGGTTTCTCCGCCTAGGAAAAACCACAGCCCTAAAAATTTATTGCGTCCTTCCAGTGTAGCCTTTTCAGGATATTGAGGCAAAGTACTCGTTTGTTCAGCACTCATTATGCTTTACCCCCCTCATCAACAACGGGAGCCAACTCTTCTTTCTTGATGTAGTAGCCATGGTCATCGATTAAAGAGCGCAATAGCATGCAGAAGAAGAATCCAGCTATACCCAAAATCGCAACAATCAAGACATCATATATAAATCCAAATGATGCAATAAAGAAGCACAGCGACATCACAAACGGCAAAATGGAACTGTTAGGCATATGGATGTCATCCAATGGCTCTGCAGGGGTCATTTTATTATTGCCATTCATTTTTTCGACCCACAGCGGATCCAATCCTTTCACGAGCGGCAATTGGGCAAAATTGTACACTGGCGTTGGAATTGGAATCGCCCAATCAAGCGTGCGCCCATCCCAAGGATCGTATTCTGCCACTTCTTTTTTAGCTTGAGTCATAATAATGTTGATGATTAAAATAATGGATCCAATGGTCATTAAGAATGAACCGATTGAACTGATAAAGTTGCCAAGCTCAAGCTGCTGGCCTTCTAAGAATGTAAATACGCGACGCGGCATTCCCATCAAACCTAGGAAGTGCTGCGGGAAAAAGGTTAAATGGAATCCAACAAAGAATGTCCAGAAATGCCATTTTCCTAGCGTTTCATTAAGCATTTTGCCAAAAATTCTCGGCCACCAGAAATACATTCCTGCAAAAATTCCAAATACGCTTCCTCCAACAATGACGTAGTGGAAGTGAGCAACAACAAAATACGTATCATGATAATGGTAGTCAGCAGGCGCTACAGACAGCATGACTCCCGTCATTCCACCGATAAGAAACGATGGAATAAACGCAACTGCCCATAGGTTTGCTGTTGGGAAGCGAATTTGCCCGCCCCACATTGTAAACAGCCAGTTAAAGATTTTCACTCCTGTTGGTATGGCAATGGTCATTGTTGCAACAGCGAAAATCGAGTTTGCTACAGGCCCCAATCCGGTTGTAAACATATGGTGCGCCCATACCATAAATCCTAAAAACGCAATTAGCGCAGTTGCAAAAACCATCGCGCTATAGCCAAACAAACGTTTGCGCGAGAATGTCGGAATGACTTCAGACAAAATTCCAAACGCTGGCAAAATCAAAATATATACTTCAGGGTGTCCGAAAATCCAGAAAATGTGCTCCCAAATGATCACGTTTCCGCCGGCATCTGCGACGAAGAAGTTTGAACCAAAAAAGCGGTCAAACATCAACAGGAAAAAGCCGATTGTCAATGGTGGGAAAGCAAATAGAATCAATGCTGAAGTAACGAATGTCGCCCATGAAAACATTGGCATACGCATAAACGACATGCCTGGCGCACGCATATTAATAATCGTTACCAAGAAGTTGATTCCGCCCATCAACGTACCGAATCCGGCGATTTGCAGCCCCAGCACGTAAAAGTCCATTCCGCTCGTGCCGGAATAATCGGTTGAAAGCGGTGCATATGCAGTCCAGCCGGCATCCGGTGCGCCGCCTAAAAACCAGCTCAGGTTGAGGAGCAAGCCTCCGAAAATGAACAGCCACAATCCGAGTGCGTTCATAAATGGAAACGCAACGTCACGAGCACCGATTTGAAGCGGAACGATACAGTTCATCAGCCCCAAGAAAATCGGCATCGCTGCCAGGAAGATCATCGTCGTTCCATGCATCGTAATCAGCTCATTAAAAGTTTGCGCTGACACAATATTTAGTTCAGGGTAAATCAGTTGAACACGAATGATTACAGCTTCAAGCCCCGCTAGGAGGAAAAAGAAAAAGCCTGCGAGAAAATAAAGGATCCCAACCTTTTTGTGGTCAACCGTTGTAATCCAATCCCAAATGCCGCTCCTTTGCTTGCGGTTAAGGGAAACCTGTTCTGTATGTGTAGCCACTAAGTAAAACCTCCTTAATTAATTAGCTTTCAACTCTTTCAAATAAGCGACAAGAGCATTGATCTCATCGTCATTCAATTGATCTTTAAAAGCCGGCATATGGTTTGCAGGTTTTAACGCTTGTGGATCTTTGATCCAATCTGCAATATTTTCATCCGTCATCTCCAAGAAGCCAGCTAACGTCTCCCGATCACCAAATACGGTTAAATCTGGTCCAATGTTCCCGCCTTCGCTGCCAACCGCATGGCAAGAAATGCAGCTTTCAGTAAAAATTTCTTCTCCGGCTTGAGCAGCTTCGGTTTGCGGAGCTGATTCAGCTGTCTTCATGTGATTAACCCATGCATCAAATTCATCTTTCTCCAAAGCAATGACTCTAAAATCCATTAAAGCGTGGGAAGGTCCGCACAATTCTGCACATTTTCCTTTATATACACCTGGCTCTTTCGCTTCAATCCACATGGCGTTTGTCAATCCAGGGTTTGTGTCCATTTTTCCAGCTAAAGCTGGAACCCAAAATGAATGAATGACGTCTTTTGAAGTTAATTCAACATAAATTTTTTCCCCAACTGGAATATATAAATCTTGCGCTGTATTGAACTCTAAATCTGGATAATTGAAATCCCACCAGTATTGGTAGGCAGTAACTTGAATTTTTAATGTATCATCGCCTTCTTGCGGCTCTTCCGCTGCTAGTGTGAATGTTGCCAGCACGGTCGGAATCGCAAGAATTAACAGCAGCAAGATTGGAATGGCAGTCCAAATGACTTCTAATGTCGTGTTCCCTTCCACTTGTTCTGGAATAATATCTTCATCGCCGCGGCGTTTGCGATATTTTAAAATCACGTACGTAAAAATAACAGCTACTACGAAAAATACGCCGAGCATAATATAGATGCTTAGCATCATCATATCAAATGATATTTTTGATGCTGTTCCTTTTGGTCTAAGCGCGGATAAATTTTCTTCTCCACATCCGGCAAGCAGCATTAAAAGCATCCCGAATATGGAAGCCGGAATAAACCGCTTAACTTTTTTCATGATTTTACCCCACTTTCTCCATCGTTGTTTACAGCAGCATGTATGTAATGATCTGCACGCCCCGTGCAGATGCGCTACATCAGATCGTTGCGAGAATCGTTGCGAAAACGAAAACAACCAAATAATTTAATGAATACAGAAACATTTGCTTCGCCCATCTCATGTCATCTTTCATAAAAAACCCTTTAAAACCAAGGATGAGCCAGCCGATGCCGAGCGCTGCTATCGCTATCGTATAGACGATCCCTAATTTATATAAAATCAAAGAGACAGGCACAAGCGCCGCAACGTACAATACCATTTGCCGCCTAGTTACCGCAAAGCCAGCCACGACTGGAAGCATTGGAATCCCAGCTGCACGATAATCTTCATACCTCATCATGCTGATTGCAAAGAAATGAGGCATTTGCCAAAAAAACATGATAAAAAAAAGTGTCCAAGCAACCGGATGCAATTCTGGATGGATCGCAGCCCAGCCGATTAACGGAGGCAAAGCGCCAGAAACCGCTCCAACAGCCGTATTAAAGGACGTTGTCCTCTTTGTCCACATCGAGTAAAGCACAACATAAAAAACCAATCCAATAATGCCCAATACTGCAGCAGTAACACTAGTGAATAAAAGCAGCAATACGCCGATAACAGAAAGTGTGAAGCCGACCCACAACACTTGGTTCGGAGGAATTCTGCCATCTGCAGACGGCCGATCTTGTGTCCGCGGCATCAGTTTGTCAATGTCTCGGTCAATATAATTGTTCAATGATGTTCCGCCAGCAATAACGAGCGTTGTTCCTAAAAGCGCTGCCAAAGCGTGCAGCCAATTTTCAAGCAATGAGAAGCCGGTAAACTTTGCTGCGAGCCAAACGCCTAAAAAGGTTGTCATGAAATTTGATGTAACAATGCCGGTTTTCGTTAACGTGATAAAATCTTTCCACGTGCCTGTTTTCGGCTCTGACAGCGGTCCAGGCTCCATTACTTTGCTGACGGAAAACGACTTCGCCCTTCCCACAGCTTACACCTCCTTTTAGCGGCTCACAAAGATGTACAATCTATATTATCTTAAATTCCGCAAAACATATCAATGCCGCTTCGCACTTTATCATATATCTTTCACAATTGTTTCTTCTTTTGTTCACAAATTTAACATGGTTATATGTTAAAATTAATCTTGGTTTCTCATGAATTCAACCATTATTATAAACGAATGCACTTCGTTTGTATAGCGAAGCAAATAGCCGTCTGCCCTGGCTATATTGCTCGTGTATGTTATAGTATAGCGCATAACGATGCGTTTAATCTCATTTTATATTAGCCTATTTCATAAAGAAGGTGCCAATTGTGAATAAATTGTTGAAAATATATGCAGTCGCAACAACTGTAGGCATGTTTATTATTTTATTAATGGGAGCCATTGTCACATCGACCGATTCAGGCGATGGCTGCGGCAATTCCTGGCCGCTGTGCTACGGCAAGCTTTTGCCGCCGCAGCCTCAGTTGGAAACCATTCTGGAATACAGTCATCGAAGCGTTTCTGCATTGCTCGGAATCATGGTCATTATTCTAGCGGTTTGGACTTGGAAAAAACTCAGTCATATTCGTGAAACGAAAACGTTGGCAATCCTTTCAGTCTTTTTGATTGTGTTCCAAGGGCTTTTAGGGGCCGCGGCTGTCATTTGGGGGCAATCTTCTGCGGTATTGGCTTTGCATTTCGGCATTTCGCTCCTTTCCGTCGCTTCCGTCTTTCTGCTAACGGTGCTCGTTTTTGAAGAGAGCCGCTACGGCCAAACGTTCTTCGTGGAAATGAATGCGAAATTCCGCACAAACCTTTATGCTTTTTTCGTGTTTTTATATCTCGTAATTTATAGCGGAGCGTTCGTACGCCATACAAAAGCAAGCCTCGCCTGCTCGACATGGCCGCTGTGCAATGCGAATGACTGGTTCCCTGCTTTGCATACATTGCCTGGCATTCATTTCCTTCATCGCCTTCTAGCATTTTTTCTTGTCATCTGGCTATTCTACCTCTGGATGCAAGCTAGAAAAATCACAAATGGCTATGCCAGTTTTCATGTTGTGTCAAAATCGCTGATGTATTCATTCGTTTTTATTTTGCTCCAAGTTGCAAGCGGTGCGCTTGTCATCTACACACATTTAAACTTATTTATTACGCTTGCGCATGGTTTTTTTATTTCATGTTTGTTTGTTATTATTGCTTACTTGCTGCTTTTAGCATCACGCCAACATGCAAGACAATAAAAAGCGAGTGCTGCAACCAACTGGCAGCACTCGCTTTTTTTATTTTTTCATCTCGATGAGCAAGTCTCCCGTTTGTATGGAATCCCCATTTTTAACATAAACATCAACGATCGTGCCGTCAAACGGCGCCTGAACCGTCGTTTCCATTTTCATCGCCTCGGTAATCAATAGATGGTCGCCTTTTTTCACTTGCTCACCTTTCTTCACAAGCACTTCTACAACCGTGCCTGGCATTGTTGCGCCAACATGATTGGGATTGTCTCGCTCCGCTTTCGGCTTCGCAGCGAGCGTTGTTTTAATGCTTAAATCTTTAACGACGACTTCACGAGGCTGTCCATTCAGTTCAAAATAAATCACCCTTGTCCCATCAACTTGCGGCTGGCCTATCGACACTAATTTCACAATCAGCGTTTTTCCTTGTTCGATTTCAACTTTTATTTCTTCGCCAAGCCTCATGCCGTAAAAGAAAGTCGGCGTATCTAAAACGGATAAATCGCCATATTCATCCGCCAGTTTTTGATAATCCATAAAAACTTTTGGATACAGTGCATAAGAAATAACATCCCGCTTCGTTACTTTGCGGTTTAATTTGCCTTCCAGCGTTTCTCTCAACTCATGAAAATTAATTGGCTCAAGCAGTTCGCCCGGACGTTTTGTAATCGCTTGGCGCCCTTTTAAAATAATCTTTTGCAATTGTTTTGGAAAGCCTTGATACGGCTGGCCTAAATAGCCTTGGAAAAATTCAACAACAGAATCCGGAAAATCCAATGTCTCGCCTTTTTCGTAAATATCATCTTCGCTTAAATTGTTTTGCACCATAAACAACGCCATGTCTCCGACAACTTTTGACGAAGGGGTCACCTTAACGACATCGCCAAACATATCATTGACGCGGCGGTACATTTTCTTCACTTCATCCCATTTTTCGCTTAAACCAACCGCTTTTGCCTGCTGCTGCAAATTGCTGTACTGACCGCCAGGCATTTCGTGTTCATACACTTCTGAGTGCGGTGCATTCATGCCGCTTTCAAACCCTGCATAATATTTGCGCGTATCTTCCCAATAATGCGCTAATTCATCAAGAGCCTGGCTGTCCACCCGCGGCGCTCTTTCCATCCCTTTTAACGCATAATAAAGCGAGTTGGCGCTCGGCTGAGACGTCAAGCCAGCCATGGAACTTAATGCGACATCAACAATGTCGACGCCTGCTTCAATCGCTTTTGCATAGGTGAAAATGCCATTTCCGCTCGTATCATGCGTATGCAAGTGGATTGGCAAATCAACGGTATCTTTTAATGCGGAGATCAATTCATAGGCCGCTTGCGGTTTTAACAGCCCCGCCATATCTTTGATGCCTAAAATATGCGCCCCGGCTGCTTCCAGCTCTTTTGCCATATTTTTATAGTAATTCAAATCATATTTTGTGCGATTTGGATCAAGAATGTCGCCGGTATAGCAAATGGACGCTTCCGCGATTTTACCCGTTTCACGAACCGATTCAATGGCTAATCTCATGCCTTCGACCCAATTGAGGCTGTCAAAAATTCGGAAAACATCAATGCCCGCCTCGGCGGATTGCTGAACGAATTCGCGAATGAGATTATCTGGATAATTTTTGTATCCAACCGCATTCGATGCTCTTAACAACATTTGAAAAAGAATATTTGGGATTTTTTTTCTCAGTTTCGCCAATCGCTCCCACGGATCTTCATTTAAGAAGCGCATCGCAACATCAAATGTCGCGCCTCCCCACATTTCAAGCGAAAATAAATAAGGAAGCAGATGCGCGGTTGGTTCGGCAATTGCCAGCAGATCATGCGTTCGCACACGCGTGGCAAGCAGCGATTGGTGCGCGTCGCGGAACGTTGTATCCGTTAATAGCACTTCATGTTGCGCTTTTATCCAATCAACGAGCCCTTCCACGCCTTTTTCATCTAAAATCTGTTTTGTGCCCGCCGGTGGATGAGCGGACTTTTTAATTTTAGGGATTCTCCGCTCTGGAAAAGCAGGTTTTTTCTTCTTTTCTAAACCAGGAAACCCATTTACTGTTGTCGTGCCGATATAGCGAAGCATTTTTGTTCCGCGATCCAATCGTTTCGGGAACACAAACAGTTCTGGCGAAGAATCAATAAACGATGTATCATAATCCCCTGATAGAAATTTTTCGTGTTTGATCACATTTTCTAAAAAGGCGATGTTTGTTTTTATTCCCCGAATGCGAAACTCTTTCAAATTTCGAATCATTTTTGTCGCAGCTTTTTCAAACGTCAATGCCCAAGTGGAAACTTTCACTAACAGCGAATCGTAATGTGGCGATATCACTGCACCTTGAAATCCGTTGCCCGCATCGAGACGGACGCCGAAACCGCCGCCTGTTCGATAAGCCAAAATTTTTCCTGTATCAGGCATAAAGTTATTCGCCGGATCTTCGGTTGTTACACGGGATTGAATCGCGTATCCATTTGTTGTTATTTTGGATTGCCTTGGAATCCCGATTTCTTTGCTATGTAGCGAATGGCCTTCTGCAATCAAAATTTGCGACTGGACGATATCGACGCCTGTAATCATTTCAGTAATCGTATGTTCAACTTGAATTCTCGGATTGACTTCAATAAAATAAAACTTTTCATCAGGCGTTACAAGAAATTCCACTGTTCCAGCGTTTAAATAATCCACGCTTTTCGCCAGCTTTACCGCTGCTTCGCATATTTCCTCTCTCAATTTATCTGATAATGAAACGCTCGGCGCCACTTCAACGACTTTTTGATGGCGTCGCTGGATGGAACAATCGCGCTCGTACAAATGCACGGTGTTGCCATGAGCATCAGCTAAAATTTGCACTTCAATATGCTTCGGGCGTTCAATATATTTCTCAACATACATTTCATCGCCGCCAAAAGCCGCTTTCGCTTCTGATCTTGCCCGCTCAAATGCCTCTTCAAGGGCTTCTTCGCTACGAACAATTCTCATTCCGCGGCCGCCGCCGCCTAACGAAGCTTTTATGATAATTGGATATCCGTGAGTTTTTCCAAATTCACGAATTTCATCAATATCTTTTACAGGGCCATCTGAGCCGGGAATGACCGGGATTCCTGCTTTAATGGCTACATTTCTTGCGCGGACTTTGTCCCCGAACATCTCCAGATGTTCCGTCTTCGGCCCAATAAATCGAATTCCTTCCTCTTTGCAGCGTCGGGCAAATTGGGTGTTTTCAGAAAGAAAACCATACCCAGGGTGGATGGCGTCGACGTCATTCGCCTTAGCAATTTCAATAATTCCTTCAATATCCAAATAAGCGTCGATCGGCTTTTTACCATCACCGACAAGATACGCTTCATCGGCTTTATAGCGATGAAAAGAGCCGGTATCTTCATTTGAGTAAACGGCTACAGTCCTCAGCCCCAATTCAGTGCATGCGCGGAAAATTCGAATCGCAATCTCTCCTCGGTTTGCAACCAATACTTTGTTAATTTTCTGTTTCCTATCCATATTTATCCTCCCTATCAACCATATGAAAATAAAATTAATATGCAATGAAATCCTACCTTCTCAAATGGCGGGATGCATAAGAAGGCTGGATTTTTTCGCGATTCATGTTTGCAAATGCTGAAATATTTACAAGAATGCCCATGGACAGCATGATTAAAATTAAAAAGGATCCCCCGTAGCTGATAAACGGAAGCGGAGCGCCTGTAATCGGCAATAAACCCGAAATCGCCCCCATATTGACAACCGACTGGATGGCAATCAACGAAGCAATTCCAATCGCCAGCAAGCTGCCAAACGTATCTCTGCATCGTATTCCAATCATAAACCCCTTAAAAACGATAAATGCCAGCAATCCAATGACATAAATTGTACCAAACAAGCCAAGCTCTTCAATGATGATTGCCATAATAAAATCCGTGTACGGTTCAGGCAAAAAACCAAATTTTTGAATGCTGTTGCCAAGCCCCCGGCCTAAAATGCCTCCGGATGCCATGGCCATATAGGAATTGATCAAGTGATATCCAGCATCTTCAGGATCAGAAAACGGATCGTAAGCGCCTGTAAACCTTGACATTTGTTCATCGCTTAAAAAAACCGGAAGCGAAGTTGCAATCAAAGAAACTGCAATGATGCAAAGACCGATTAAAGAAAATAGATGTTTGGCTTTCATTCCTGAACAAGCAATCATCACTCCAGAAATTCCAACAATAATGACTGCCGTTCCTAAGTCTGGCTGTTTTGCAACTAAGAAAAAGAAAACGCTGATCACGATGAGCGGGGGCGCAACAGCTTTTTTAAAATCATCAATATATTTTTGTTTTCTTGAAAAAATTGACGCCAAATAAATGATAAGGCCGATTTTTACAATTTCGGACGGCTGAATGGTAAACCCGCCGATCGAAATCCACCGCTGGCCATAATTGTAAACCGAACCAACCATCAGCACGGCAATTAATAAAAATAGGGAAATAAAAAAAATAGGTTTCATTAGGCGTTCATAAATTTTATAAGGCAGCAGCAGCGCGACAAGAAAAACAATTGTTCCAATCGCAAGCCATTGCAGCTGCTTTACAAAGAAATAATGGCTTGGGCGAGGCGGATCGAAATTTGTAACTGCGACGACCATGCTTGAACTATAAATCATAATGAGACCAAAAACAAGCAGCAGAAACATGGCGGCAACTATGCTATAATCGTAATTTTTAAATAGTTTTTTCAGCATGCCTATCCAACCTTCGATTGAAACAATTCGATAGGATTTATTTTATCATAAATCTTGCAGCCGTGTAGTCTTAAAATCACGATTTTATCCCGATTTAAAAGCCATAAAAAAACTCAAACTACTTTAATCATAGTTTGAGTATTCATGCTTCTTTTTTTGTTGACGCTTCATGCAATATTGTCAGTTGTTTTTCCAAGCTTTCCAATAGCTGTTTGCCATCTATTTCATCAACTAATCCCAATCGGATAGCAAAATCGATTTCTCTGGACAAACCAAACATTTGCGTATCGAGAACTTCTTCATAAAGCGGACATTGAGGCATTGTCAAATTTTCCATTTGAACCTCGATTAGTTTTCGGATCTTATTGGCATCAGCCTTTAATAGTTCATAGGCTTTTTGTCGATGTCCAGCCATTGTCTTGAGCGACAAGGTGATCCCTCCGATCTCATCGCGAGTACTCATACTTGTTTTAATCATAGCGATTATTATTTTAAAAAGCAAGTAAGAACGTTCTCTCTATCGGATTTTTCATCAAACTAAAAAATGCTCAGCTGCAGCTGCTCAGAGAGCAATTGCAAAAGTTTCACGCCGGCAATGCTGTTGCCTTTTCGATTTAACGAAGGACCATAAACGCCAATCCCCATTTTCCCTGGGACTAAACTTAAAATTCCGCCAGACACGCCGCTTTTGGCAGGAATGCCTGCTCTCACGGCAAATTCGCCGGATTCATTGTACATTCCGCATGTAACCATGAGCGTGATCACAGTTCGTGCAATGTCTTCGGTTAAAATCACTTCGCCTCGGTGCGGATCATACCCGCGATGGGCCAATACATAGCCAATGCGGGCCAGATCAATGCCATTTAATTCAATGGCGCACTGTTTTGTATACAAATCAAGCAATTCTTCAATATCTCCATCAATGATTTGATGCTCTTTCAAAAAATAACCAAGCGAACGATTTAAATTCGCTGTTTCAAATTCAGACCGAGCGACGTTTTGGTTATATGCAATCCGCTCATTATTCGCCAATTTTTGAACCAGCTTTAAAATGCGCCCGAATTTTTCTTGATTGTTTTCCCCCTTGATTAGATTTGTAACAGCAAGCGCACCGGCATTGATCATTGGATTCAAAGGTTTTGCAGAAGCGTTTTCAGCAAGGCTGCCCATCGATTGAAAAGGA
>CALKAO010000064.1 GCA_937983115.1 uncultured Caryophanales bacterium | reverse complement strand
TTCCTCATAGCGCTCCAATGCCGTTTTTTCATCCAGCGATGAAAAACAATTCGCCAGCACAATCGCATCTTCGATTGCCTGCCCTGCGCCCTGGCCCATGTTTGGCGTCGTTGCATGCGCGGCATCTCCGATTAAAATGATCCGTCCGTACACAAATTTTTTTAGCGGCCGGATGTCCTCAATGTCGTGGTGAAGCAGCTCGTCCTCCGGCGTCTTAAGAATCAACTCTCTGACATATGATGGAAACGAGACAAAAAGACGTGCAACATCTTCAACTCGATAACGTTTATAAATGGGATCCTGCCGTTTGGCATTTGCACATGCGAACCAATAGACGCGGTTGTTTTTTAGCGTCACAATGCCAATGCGCAAACCTTTCCCCCAGATTTCCGCTGTCGTGTGCTCGCCGTGCGGATTCATTCCCGGAACGACGCCGCGCCAACAAGTGTACCCGGCATAACGGGCAACCGCATGGGGGAGAAGCTTTTGGCGAATGCGTGAATGAATCCCATCCGCCGCAATGACATAATCGCCTTCATCGCTCGTTCCATCATCAAAATGAACGATGACTTTATCTCCAGCATCTTGCACATCGACACACGTTTTATTCAAATGGATCGTCTCCGGACGAAGAGCGTCAAGCATTGCCTGATGAAGCTCTCCGCGGTGAATCGTAATGTTTTTCACCCCGTATTTTTTATTGAATTTCGTTAAATCCAATTCGTTAAGAAACTGTTCGCGTTCATTATAAAAATGAAATCGATCGAGGCGGTTGCCTAATTCCTCCACCGTGCGCCCAACATCCGCTGCATACAGCGCCCGCAGCGCGTTTGAGCCAACGCCAATGCCGGTTCCAAGCGGCTTCAAAGACGCCGCGCTTTCATAAAGCGAAACAGAAAATCCTTTTTTTTCGAGCATGATGGCTGCTGCGGGGCCGCCGATGCCGCCGCCAATGACAATAAATTTCATATCGATTCTCCTACAATCCATGTTCTATTTTTACTTGCATGCGGATAAAAAGTCTGCGAACAAATTGCAGTTAAATCAATCGGAGCAACCAGCCTGCGCAATCGCCCGCTTATCCAGATGTATACCATGAACTCCAAAAATAAAAAAGAGAAAAGGATCCTCACCCTCTTCTCTTATTTATGCTCGTTTCAACGTATTTTTAGCAAACCAATCGCTCATGCGGCTGTACAGTATGATGAACGTCGCTGCAATAATAAATCCTTTAATAATGTTAAATGGCAGCACAGCTGTCACAACGAGCTGGCGCAGCGCACTGGCCGTCATCGGATCCCAGCCGAGCAAAGCAATATAAGCCGGCAGAACGGCAAAATAATTTAATAAACTCATAAAAACTGCCATAAACAGCGTCCCGGCGACGAACGAAAAAATCAATCCTTTTTTTGCTTTCAAACATTTGTAAACATAATAAGTCGGCAAAACAAATGCAATTCCAGCGAAGAAATTAGCAAGATTTCCAATCGGTATTCCCGCTTCGCTTCCAACGACGATGTAATCAATGATATTTTTGAAAAGTTCCACAAGAATGGCTGCGCCTGGACCAAACATGAACGCTGCAATTAACGCAGGAATGTCGCTAAAATCAACCGTTAAATACGGCGGAAACGGCGGAATCGGAAACTTAATCAACATGAGCACAAAAGCGAGGCTGCTTAACATGCCAATGGTTACAAAAGATTTCAGACGATACTTTTTCAAAATCCTCTCTCCTTAGAGATTCATCTCATGCAGAAGAAAGGCAGGCCTTGCTTTCGCATGCTTAACAAATTCAATAAAAAATCCCTCAAAGACAGTCCTTTGAGGGAGAAATGATCGGCATGCGAATTCCATGTTCATTTTTAAAAAATGGACATGAACAAATGGCTACCTTCATCTTCTCCCATCCAGACTATACTGTCGGCTTTGGATTCTCACCAAATCATGCCTTAACGGCTCGCGGGCTTAGAAGCTTCATCGCTTCAACACCGCCGGTCGGGAATTTCACCACGCCCCGAAGATGAATCTTGATATGATATTTTAACTTGATTATAACGCATATTTTGCAAAAAGCAAAGCAAAACATTCCATCGCTTCACTTATGCCGTCCATCATGTTCGCCCGTCGCCAGCCTGCATGTCACAGCAGCCATCCGCTCAATGCGAATTTTTGATTTTCTGCAAAAAACCGGACAAAACGAATCAAATGAATCGATTTATGCTTATAATGGAAATAAATCCATTGAAAAGGAGTTCATCATGAAGCTGCCTCGAGAACCCGATCAAATCATTGCTTTCGACATGAAAAACATGCAAATCCAAATGCTGATCTTAACCATTGCCGCCATCATTGCCGGATTCATTGCAGCAAAAATCATTCATTCAGAAGTTTCGATTTCAATCTCGTTTTTCAAATTTCTTGCGTTTCTTGCGTATTATCTCATCGGGATTATCCTGCATGAATGTTTTCATTTGCTCGGCTTCATGCTGTGGGGAAAATGCCGCTGGAGC
Organism: uncultured Caryophanales bacterium; assembly: GCA_937983115.1. Taxonomy (GTDB): domain Bacteria; phylum Bacillota; class Bacilli; order Bacillales; family UBA6769; genus Pueribacillus. The sequence continues at coordinate 1,198 of CALKAO010000064.1, read as the reverse complement.
GATCTCGTTTATGGGATCAATCGAGAATTAGGCGTTGCCTATGCCGGCACAAAAAAAACATTGCGCAGCCATGCGATGAAAAAAGCGCTGCTGCTTCCTTTTTGGCTGACTGGACTGCTGCCGTTTCTCATCGGCATTCATTTGAACAGCGGAGCGCTTATTGGAGCCTCTGCTTTGCTAATTGGCGGGGCAGCCGGCGATTTCGCCATGTACAATCAACTTCGCAAACTGAAAAGCGGCGCATACATTATTGACGATTTGGAAAAACCCCAGCTATACGTATATTACGACAATCCGCACACAACATAAACCACTTGTTTCAAAAAACCGGCGGTTATGCAAGCCGCCTCGCCCCTGTCCGAATCAGCAGCGGGGGTCTGCATTGCGCGCATCATCGTTCATCGCACATCGAACCCAACCGCCTCGCGAATATGCCGAAATCCGTCGCGCTCCAGCCGTTCCTTCAGCTGTTTGTTAATCGCTTGAATGATCCCCGGGCCTTCATAAATCATTCCAGTATACACTTGTACAAGGCTGGCTCCAGCGCGGATTTTTGCATAGGCATCGTCCCCATTAAAAATTCCGCCAACCCCAATAATCGGGATTTTGCCGCCGACTTCTTGATAAATTTCCTGAATCCAGGCGGTTGAGCGTTCCCTCAACGGTTTGCCGCTTAGTCCGCCTGCTTCCTGCTTCATTGCTTCATTGCGCAGACCGTCGCGAGCAAGCGTCGTATTCGTCGCAATGATTCCCGAAAGGCCTTCAGCGACTGCAATCTGAACAATGTCATGCATTTGCTCTTCCGCCATATCCGGCGCCACTTTAACTAAAATCGGCTTCGGCGCCGCTCCTTTTTGCTCAAGTTCCGCTTTCTTTTTTTGTATGCCTTTCACAAGCTGGCGAAGCCCTTCCGTTTCCTGCAGATCACGCAAATTCGGAGTGTTGGGAGAACTGACATTGATCACAAAATAATGCCCGTATTCATACAGGCGGTCCAGGCACGCAATGTAATCATCAACCGCATGGTCATTCGCAGTCGCTTTATTTTTTCCAATATTGATTCCAATTGGAATGCCCGCCTTTTCATAGTTTTGCAAGTTTGCCGCAGCATTTTCAGCTCCTTCATTGTTGAATCCCATGCGAACTTTTTCTTGGATCAAATTCATTTCTAGTAGTCGTTTCCTTGCGCGCAACCACG
>CALKAO010000063.1 GCA_937983115.1 uncultured Caryophanales bacterium | reverse complement strand
TATTCGATTCATAAAAGGTGATAAAAATGGAAACATTATGGAAGGTGCTGCTCGCATGCTGCGTTATTTTTTTCATTGCTGGCATTGTCTATCTGCTTTTCTACACGTAATGGCTCAATTGACAGAAAAAAACTGAATAAGGTAAAATAAAATGAATGAATCTTCATTCAGTTTGCAGGAAAAGAGGAACCGAACGTGGCGAAGCTAGGAAAAGAAAGAGGACCAAAATATCATCAAATCATTGATGCAGCAGCGGAAGTGATTGCTGAAAATGGCTTTCATCAAGCTCAAGTTTCAAAAATAGCTAAAAGAGCGAACGTAGCTGATGGAACCATTTATCTTTATTTCAAAAATAAAGAAGACATCCTCATCTCTCTTTTTCGCGAAAAAATGGGTTTATATGTTGAGCGTCTTGAGCAAGCGATGCGTTCAAAAACAAGTGTGGAAGACAAGCTGTTCACATTGATTGAAATCCATTTTAAAAATTTAAGCGAAAATCAGCATTGGGCTGTGGTGACGCAGCTTGAATTAAGGCAATCGGATAAAAAACTTCGTGCAAAAATCAGTGAGATTTTAAAAGATTTATTGGCAATGATTGATGCGCTGATTGAGGAAGGAAAACAGAAAAAAATCTTTGATTCAGAATTAGACAAACGCTTGGCGAGGCAAATGATTTTTGGAACAATTGACGAAATGGTTACAACTTGGGTGATGAAAGATCGAAAGTACGATTTAGTCTCGCTGGCCAAGCCGATTCACAAACTTTTATTAAACGGATTGAAGCAATATTAAACAATATTGAAAAATTGTGCTTCAATTTTCACAAACATGTAATGCAACTTTGCCAAGGTTATGCTAAAATGCTTTTTGTAAGAATATATAAGCGAGCACGTGTCATTCTTTATAGTAACTTACCATTCATTATAGGAGGGCATATCATGAACATTTATGTCATTATGAAAAGAACATTTGACACAGAAGAAAAAATTGATATTAAAGATGGCGTCGTCGTTGATGATGGTGCAGAATACATTATCAACCCATACGATGAATACGCCATTGAAGAGGCGATTCAAAAACGCGATGAATTTGGCGGAGAAGTCACCGTTGTTACAGTTGGCGATGAAGACGCTGAAAAAGAATTAAGAACTGCACTTGCCATGGGTGCAGATAAAGCCGTTTTGATTAACAGCGAAGATTTGGATGAGACGGACCAATATACAACTTCTGTCATTTTAGCGAAATATTTTGAGGACAAAGAATACGACCTGATTCTTGCCGGCAACGTATCCGTCGATAAAAGTACGGGGCAAGTTGGTCCGCGTTTGGCGGAGCTGCTTGGCATCAATTGCGTAACGACAATTACAAAGCTGGATATTGATGGTGAAAATGTCACGATTGAACGCGACGTCGAAGGGGACGTAGAAACGGTTGAAACGAAACTGCCAGTGCTCGTAACTGCTCAACAAGGTTTAAATGAACCGCGCTATCCATCGCTTCCAGGAATTATGAAAGCGAAGAAAAAGCCGCTAGAAGAAATTGACCTCGATGATCTCGATCTTGATGAAGAGGATGTGGAAGCTAAAACGGAAACGATTGAACGCTACCTGCCGCCTGAAAAACAAGCAGGAAAAATCCTTGAAGGTGAAATTCCAGATCAAGTAAAAGAACTTGTTGAATTGTTAAGAAGCGAAGCAAAAGTCATTTAATATGCGCACAAATTCGGACAGATTTTAAACAGGGAAACCATTATACGGAGGGATAGTAATGGCAAAGAAAGTGTTAGTTTTAGGAGAAGCTCGCAGCGGGGAATTGCGCAATGTAACGTTTGAAGCGATCGCTGCAGCTAAAGACATTTCCAACGGAGGCGAAGTCGTCGGCGCTCTTTTAGGCGATAATGTAACGGAACTTGGAAACGAACTGATTACATACGGTGCAGACCGTGTTGTTGTCGCAAACAATGATAAACTGAAAGATTATACGCCAGACGGCTATTCACAAGCATTCATGCAAGTGATTGAAAAGGAAAATCCAGATGCAATCGTAATGGGGCATACATCCATTGGAAAAGATCTGTCTCCAAAGATTGCAGCAAAATTGGAAGCGGGCGTCATTTCTGATGCAATTGCTGTTGAGGCGGATGGCGATGACGTCGTGTTTGTCCGTCCGATTTATTCCGGAAAGGCTTTTGAAAAACAAAGATTAAAGGAAGGAACATTAATTGCAACGATTCGTCCAAACAACATAAAGGCGCTTGAAAAAGACGAATCGCGCAGCGGGGATGTTTCAGAGCTTGACGTTGAGATTAAAGATCTCCGCACGATTGTTAAAGAAATCGTCAGAAAAACAACGACAGGCGTCGACCTTTCTGAAGCAAACATTATCGTTGCCGGCGGCCGCGGCGTGAAAAGCGCGGAAGGCTTTGAAACGCTTCAAGAGCTGGCGGATGTATTAGGCGCAGCAGTCGGTGCGTCCCGCGGTGCGTGTGATGCAGGCTATTGCGACTATTCATTGCAAATTGGACAGACAGGAAAAGTCGTCACGCCTGATCTTTATATCGCTTGCGGCATCTCAGGAGCTATTCAGCACTTGGCGGGAATGTCAAACTCCAAAGTGATTGTTGCGATTAACAAAGACCCAGAAGCAAATATTTTCAACGTGGCAGATTACGGAATTGTTGGAGATTTATTTGAAGTTGTTCCGCTGCTTACTGAAGAGTTTAAGAAAATCCTTTAATCGATTAAACGGGCGTGCAGCCCGTTTTTTGATGCTGCCGGAAGTCAGATTCTTCCATTTACCGGCGTTAGCATGCCCTTTTCTTTTCGGGGGAAAGCTAAAACCAGCCTTAGCCTGGCAAAATAATGGCTAGGCAGATAGTTAGCGCTCGCCGTTTAATAATGATATACTTTCTAAAAAATAGCTCTAATGATTGAAGGAGGAAAATTTGAATGGCCATTCAAAATGTTACCGATCAAAATTTTGAGGAAGCAACAAAAGAAGGACTTGTTCTTGCAGATTTCTGGGCGCCATGGTGCGGACCTTGCAAAATGATTGCTCCGGTATTGGAAGAACTTGATGCTGAAATGGGCGATCAAGTGAAAATCATAAAACTCGATGTTGATGAAAATCAGGAAACCGCGAGCAAATTTGGGGTAATGAGCATTCCGACGCTCATCGTTTTTAAAGATGGCAAGCCGGTAGACCAGCTTGTCGGCTTTCAACCGAAAGAAGCATTGGTGAATACATTAAAAAAACATCAGTAAATGGAATGTGAAAGAGCCTGTTGTCGCTGCAGGCTCTTTCAGCACTTTACGTTAGCAAAAAGGATGACGCGGCCATGTCATTAAAAGATAAATTAGCGGTGCTCCCGAATCAGCCCGGCTGCTATTTGATGAAAGACAAATATGGAGACGTTATCTATGTCGGCAAAGCGAAAGTATTGCGAAATCGCGTGCGTTCATACTTTACCGGCTCCCACGATCGCAAAACTCAGCATCTTGTAAGCGAAATCAAAGACTTCGAATACATTGTCACTTCTTCAGATCTCGATGCGCTGCTCCTCGAGCTGACGCTCATTAAAAAGCATAATCCGAAATACAACGTGATGTTTAAAGATGATAAAAGCTATCCTTATATTAAAATTACGGCTGAGGAGCATCCAAGACTGATCATTACGCGAAAATTGAAAAAAGACAAAGGAAAATATTTTGGCCCTTATCCAAATGCGTTTGCCGCCCAAGAAACAAAAAAACTGCTCGATCGGATTTTTCCGTTAAGAAAATGCCGCACCATACCGAAAGAAGTTTGTCTTTATTACCATATCGATCAATGTTTAGCTCCTTGCGTCAATGACGTTCCAAAAGAAGAAACCGAAAAAATGGTTGAAGGCATTTCACGTTTTTTAAGCGGAAGCGGCTATGAATCGGTAAAACGTGAATTGCGGGAAAAAATGGAGAAAGCAGCCGAACAGTTAAACTTTGAAAAAGCAAAAGAGTATCGCGATCAAATTCAGCATATTGAGAAAGTGATGGAAAAACAAAAAATCTTTTTAAATGATCGGACGGATGGCGATGTTTTCGGGTATGCATACGATAAAGGCTGGATGTGCGTGCAAGTGTTTTTCATTCGGCAAGGCAAATTGATTGAACGGGATGTTTCGCTGTTTCCGTTTTATAAAGCGGCCGAAGAAGATTTTTTGACGTTTATAGGCAGTTTCTATTTGCAAAAAAATCATCCGATCCCGAAAGAAATATTTATTCCTAAAAGCATTGATAAGGATTTAGTCAGCCAATTGCTGAATACGAAAGTGCATCAGCCGCAAATCGGCAAGAAGAAAGATCTTGTTGCGCTGGCGAACAAAAATGCAAAAATTGCATTGTCGGAAAAATTCGCCCTGATTGAGCGGGATGAAGAACGAACGATAAAAGCCGTTGAGCGGCTGGGAGCCGTACTGAATATCGATACGCCTCATCGAATCGAGGCGTTTGACAATTCAAACATTCAAGGCGCCGATCCTGTATCGGCTATGGTCGTTTTCACCGACGGAAAACCGGACAAAAAAGAATACCGGAAATATAA
>CALKAO010000062.1 GCA_937983115.1 uncultured Caryophanales bacterium | reverse complement strand
AAAGATTGAAAGGGGTGATGTGTGCTGCATAAAGAGAGCCCCATTTGAAAATCGTAAATATAACAGCAAATGGATAGGAGCTTAAAAAAACAGATAAAGGAGAGAAACCAATTGACAGCTAAGAGATTTGCACGAAAAAGCCTATTACTAAGCTTTTTGGCTATTTTGCTCGCTGCACTGGCAGCTTGTGGCACTTCGGATGATTCAACAGGTTCTGGCAGAGGAAATGAAGTAACAATCGGATATACGGGACCCTTAAGCGGGGCTGCCGCCTATTACGGCGAAAATACATTAAATGGATTAAAAATGGCAGTTGATGAAATCAATGAAGCCGGCGGATTTGAAGTTGATGGTGAAACGTATACCCTGAACTTAGCAACATTGGACGATAAGTACATGCCAAATGATGCAGCGCAAAATGCGAAGCGTCTCGTTCAAGAAGAAAATGCCAAGTTTATTTTCATTCCACACAGCGGCGGCGTATATGCCTCTCAAGTGTTTAACGAGCAAGACGATTTTATGATTTTAGCCTATTCAAGCGAGCCTGGCATTGTTGAACAGGGAAATCCGCTTACTGTTCGCATTCCTCCAGGCTATGACGGTTACGTTGAGCCATTCTCGGATTATCAAATGAAACGGTTCGGCAAAAGGATTGCTTTCATTACGCCGGCAACCCAATATGGCAAAGACTGGGCTGAAGGCTTAAAGCCGGTTTGGGAAGAAAAAGGCGGGGAAATTGTTTATGAAGGCACGGTCGATTACAGCAAAGATACTGATTTTTACACCATTGTCACGAATGCATTAAATAAAAATCCTGATGTTTTATTCATTGGCGGTCCGTCTGAACCGACTGCACGCGTTGCCAAACAAGCTCGCGACTTAGGGTTTGAAGGCGGATTTCTCGTGATGGACCAAGCGAAGCTTGATGAAATGGCAGCGGTCTATGACAATGATTTGTCATTTCTTGAAGGCGCCGCCGGCGTCAATCCATTGGTTAATGCCGATTATCCTGGAACGGCTCCATTTATTGAAAAATACAATGAGCGTTACAATAAAAACCCTGGTTCAGAAGCAGGCTATCATTATGTTGCCTTGTACGGGCTCATTGAAGCAATGAAAGCAGCCGGAACGGTCGATGATCCGAAAGCGGTTATGGAAGCATTTGATCAGGGGGTAAAAAATATTCCAGAAGGCAAGCAGGTGTATACGGTTGCTGGAGTTGATGAAGACGGGGCGTTTATCCCATTGTGGCGCATGGCTGTTGTTGAAAACGGAGAAATTAAATCACTTGAGCTTGACAATGAATAACCGCGCATTGTATGAAGAGAGTACGAGAGTTTTTGTGCTCTCTTCACTTGTTTTTAGAGATTGGAAGGAGAGATGGTGTGACTGCTTCATTCGAGAAAGACCCGATAAAAAGGTTGAGAAAGAGCAATTTCATTGAATATTTGCGCATAAAGCCGCACCTCGCCAACAACGGAAAGATTGTGCTTAAGCTGAAAGTCGATGATCATGTATTAAATTTAAACGACACATTGCATGGCGGAGTTCACGCAACATTGTTAGACACCGTTATCGGACAAGCCATTGCACAGCAGGCAGAGAGTCCTGTTGCAACCATTAATTTAAGCGTCTACTATTCTGCGCCCGCTCGCATAGGCAGCCTGCTCACGGCAGAAGCAGCCATAGTGAATAAAGGAAATTCGATTGCGACCGGCGAAGGCACGATTAAAGATGAAAATGGCACACTAATTGCAAAAGCAGTCGGTTCGTTTAAAATTTTGCAGCCAAAACCAAGCCGCTGACTCAATGTTTGGCGGCTTGGTTTTTTCCCAATCCAACAAGTTGGCTGTTCGTCAACAATCCGATCCCCATAATGGCTGGAAACTAAACCAGCCTGCAAAATGCGTGCCGATTTGTTTGCTCGTAAGTTGGGCATGTTCTTCATCGATTAACCGCGGTTTTCCGACCGCTTCAGCCATAAGCTGCGCCTGGCATGAACGTTCCATCGTAATAAACCACCATGCCGCTTCGTCGATTGAATGGCCAACCGTTAATAGTCCGTGGTTCCGCAAAATGCACGCTTTACGATTTCCTAATGCTTCCGCAATCCGCTTCCCTTCTTCAACATTATTGAAAACCCCTGTGTAGTCGTCAAAAAGAGAATGATCGCTGTAAAACGCATAAGCATCTTGTGTAATTGGATCAAGCAATCGGCTGAGTGAAGACCATGTTTTTCCATAGACTGAATGTGCATGAGCTGCTGCGATGATGTCAGGACGCGCTTGATGAATTTGAGAATGAATTGCAAATGCCGCCCGATTGACGGGACGGCTTCCCTGTACGACTTTCCTTCGTGATTGACAAGGAGTAAATTAGAGGCCTTAATTTGGCTAAAATGCATGCCAAATGGGTTTACCCAAAAGTGATCTTTCCATTCGGGATCGCATGCAGTGATATGCCCTGCAACCCCTTCATCAAAACTGAATTTTGAAAATAATCGAAATGCGCCTTCCAGCCCTTCATTTAAATGCTGTCTTTCTTCCTCGATTGATGCAAATACCTTGCTACAGCCATCCCATTTCTCCTTTCTATGATTGGTCGTTGTTTAATATGTAATTCTTCACGGACGGCTAAATCCTTTTTTCTTATGACAAGCGCCCGATTATTTGGTTAAATGACGAATTTTAGTTAAATGTTTTTCGCATGCGAATAAGATGTAGTAAGCAACGCATCAAGCATCGGATTTTATTCCCTCTGAAAGGAGAGTAAAAATGGGCCCGCAGAATTTTCATGAGGAAAGAGTAAAGGCAGCGGCAAAAGCAAAAATAAAACAGGAATATGCTTACTTCTTATCTTTATACGCTCAGCTGGTTATGGATGAGGTCCAATCAAATTGGAAAAAGGAACAGCTTCAAAAAAAGATTGATCAAGCGCTTGAAAAAGGTGATCGCCGCACTTTTTACCAGCTGGCGGAGGATTACCGTCTTCTCGTACGTTGACGCATTCAAAACATAAATCTGCAGTGCAATTGCCAGTGGGGGAACGGCTGAACCTTTATCTTTTG
>CALKAO010000061.1 GCA_937983115.1 uncultured Caryophanales bacterium | reverse complement strand
CCCGAACTGACCGGTATAGGCGCTTCCAACTGCGGCTGCATGGGAAACGGAAATGAAACAGATTGCGTAAATGCGCGAAACATCATGAGCCGCATTGCAAGCGAAAAACGCGTCCTGTTATTTCCGGGGAAATATTGACTCCATGTCGAATGCTGACTAATTCTGTCATCACATTCACCGATATTGAACCGGCGGGCATGCCGAGTCTGCCTCAAAATCACAGGTGAGACGACGTCCTTAATCGCTGGCCAACAAATAACTGTGGCCTTTCTAATGAAAATCGACATCGATCTTCGAGGAAGAAGCTAAAGGCAACAGCCCTCTTTTGCTCCCATGCATCACTAATAGCAACAGAGACGTAGAAAAAATTAGCAACAAGTGGAGCAACGCAGGTGCTGACCATTCTGCATGCACGATCCCTTAAAAAATAAATTTGAAATGAAATGAGGTTAAAAGCTGTAAACAGCGGTATTGCAGCAATATGCAAATTCATGCAGGCGATTTCCTCAAATCAAAAAAATCGATGTAAAAATTACGAAACGCCTTAGTCTGATCACGTATAAACTTCCTTCAATTTACCAAACCTAAATATAAAAAAGCAAAGTACAAAAAAAGAAAGAAGGCAATTGCAATGAGTCGAGCTTCGAATGCGATCACCTTCGCCTTGTTGATTTTCCTTATTTTGTTTATTTCTGCATGGCACTACTATGCGCATATTAGACAAGATCGAATGCAATGGCATCCATCCCGGTTTCAAGATGTAGAGCTGTTGGAATTTCAGGATGGAGAAGAATACATGAACATTCAGCAGCAACAGCCATTCCGGCCGCGGGAATATATTCGCATTAACAATTGGGAAAAAGAAGTTTAATGCATTCAGCTGCATTTCTTTCATCATGGCGCATTCATGCGTCAATGCGATTTTTCCACGAAAGCACTTCTTCATCCGACGGTTGATAATGACCATACCTCACGCGGTAATACAATTGGACAAATTCTTTCCAATCATCCAAATTGTAATTGCGGGCAAATTCAGCAGGCGTATCTTGTTTTCGATACAACATGCCGTTTTTCATCAGTTGGCTGATCCACTCGCGAAATAGAAATCTTACCCGTTCCCCATTCGACTGCAATGCATGCCAGCGTTCTTTCTTGTTCCGCTTGAAACGCTCAGTCAAGCTGCCAGGCCGGCGAATGATCCGCTCCCACTCCCACAAGCTTTTCTGTTCTTCGGTATAGGCGGATTCCTTTTCCAATTGCGCTTCATCTCCGCCTCCATAGATCTTTTTCCTTAAATATCTCCACACTCGAACGACAAATGCCAAACTCTTTTTAAAAATGTAATATATGAATGCTGCGGTCAGAGCAATTAACGCAATGACGCCAACCACTTGCAGCGCAATATCTAATATTTGCAGCCATGCAGCCGGATCTTCCCTCGCTCCTCTGGAACCAAGCGGATCGCTGTCCAGCGGCTCGCCGCCAATCGCAGCGCCGCCTTGCTGAGAACCGGATGTGATTCGGATCCGATCCCAAATCCATCCCCATATGCGCCCGAAAAATCCGCTGGAGCCTATGAGCAAAATAAGAATGCCGAGAGCGCTCATAATCTTGATGTTGGAGAAAACTAAACTGGCTGCCGGCTTAAATTTTTCCTGATTCGTGCGCAAGCTCGCTTCTGCCAACAAATAACGGTTGACGGCAAACATCGTAATGAGCAGCACAGCAATTCCAAATCCGTTCACCAGCGGAACTAAATGCGCGGATACTTCATAAAAACGATAAAAGATTGACGAAATAAAATAAAGAAACAAGCTGACCCAATACAAGTTAGGGGAAACCGGCTCCCCCCAGCCGATCACAAGCAAAAAGCCGCCCCTGAAAAAGATGAATGCGGCCAGCGCCGTCTGCATCCAGCCGGCAAAAGAAGCGCCGAAAAACAAAAGCCCTGCAGCCGCGACGATCAAGATAGAGACGAAACCATACAAGCCTTTCGTCGTGGTCGGC
>CALKAO010000060.1 GCA_937983115.1 uncultured Caryophanales bacterium | reverse complement strand
CCGATTACACTCTCTTATTTGTTCAGCAAGCATGAAATCATCGATTTTCACATTAACATAAAACGAACAATTTATTATTTTATACTCTTTGCTGTTTGTTCTCTATTATTCTATATTTCTAGTGTTAAAATTCTTCAAGTTTCTTTAAATAAAGCGATTTATCAAAATCTGCTGTTTTTATTTGGCCTTATCCTTTTTTATGTTGGGCAGCAGTTTATTGAAGCATTGTTTCACCAATCAAGACGCACAAAAGATCGAGAAATGGAAACCGAAAAACAGATGATCTCCCATCAATTTCTTAAAAACAGGCATATTGAACAATGTGCAAAGCTCGTATCAAAGCTCATTGAAAATATCATTCCCGCAAACGGGGTTTGGATTATCTGGAAACAAAATGACATTCCGATTTCATTAAGTCAAACAGGGATCTTTGCATCGGTTGATTTAATGAATATTGTGGAAGAATTAACGGAGAAACGAGACGAAAATCTGCTTGTCTACCAGGATAAAACGTTTTATGTCTATCCTATCACAATAGAACATAATGCATCGACGGCAGCCGGGTGGATATTGTTGGGTCAGCATCACCAGCTGTCACAGTACAGCAGCGAAGACTTTATGCAGCTTAAAATCATTCTTTCTGAATCCGCAAAATTAATAGCGAGCGCTCAAACGCTGACCCAGCTGGAAAAACATCTGCAAAAAAAGCAAGAGCTGTTTCATGCTTCAAACAAATTCAACCATGTGCTTTTAAATGAGCTGGAAAACAAAGATAAACAGCTTTCCCAATTTTTGCATGACGAAGTCTTGCAATCGTTAATTTTGCTGTCAAACAAAATTGATCTTTTGCACAGACAAAAGCAGATTCATCAAAATGCAAATGAAGAACTAAAAAGTTATTTAAAAACGATTATTCATGAAATTCGCGAAATGAGCCATCATTTGCATCCAGCAATTGTTGAAGATTTGGGCCTTGCATTGGCTCTCAAAGCGTTAAAGAGGAAGTTGGAAGAAAACCACAACGTTCAAATTGAATTAAACAACCGATTGTCAGACTATCGCGTGTTGACAAAAGAGCTATCCATTCAAGTCTATAGCATTATTAAAGAACTCGTACATAACGCGATTAAACATTCATCATCGGAATATATTGCTGTGTCCATTCAAGAAGAACAATTTAATCAACTGTTAAAAATCACCGTAGAAGACCACGGGGTTGGCTTTAACACCCAAGATGTCATTACTCGCTTGGCAGACAATAACAGCCTTGGTTTAATCACTGTTCAGCAGCGCGTCAATCAGCTGCAAGGGGTGCTGGAAATAAAATCAAAACCAAATTTCGGGACTTCCATTATGGTTACAGTTCCAATTGAATGGGGTGAATCAGATGCAAATCAAAGTTTTATTAGTTGATGACCATTTAATGTTCATGCTTGGCATTAAGCAGCTGCTTGAAAGCGAGGGCAATTTCACCATTCTCAACATCGTTGACAATCCGGCGGAGCTGAATGAGAAAATCAAAGAAGAAAAACCGCATGTAATCGTCATGGACATACGCATGAAAGACTATAACGGCATCGAACTAACAAAAGAAATTTCATCGGTTTATCCCGATATTAAAATCATCATTTTATCCGGCTACAATTATGATGAATACATGAAAGCGGCTTATGAAGCCGGCGCATATGCCTTCATCTCAAAAGAAAACTCAACATATGAACTCGCCAATGCGATACGCGAAAGCTATAAAGGCAACCGATTAATCCCAGATCAAACTGAAAATCACAAACCATTGCTGACAAAAACAGAACTTGAAGTGCTGAAATTGATCTCCCAAGACAAAACAAACAGCGAAATCAGCGAAATTCTCGTCATCAGCAAGCGCACAGTTGAACACCATGTTTCCTCAATTATCAGCAAACTAAAAGTCGACTCGCGTGTCGGAGCCGTTGTAAAAGGAATGAAGTCGGGACTGATTAACTTTTAACAGCAAGCACTCTCAACGATGGGGAGTGCTTTTATTGTACAGACCGTTTTTCATCCAATTGCTTGATTTCTTCCAAATCAATGCCATAATCCTTCTTCAACACGTCATATTCATTCTATTGGCTGTCAAAAGGCGTCGTCATAAACGCTTCCCTGCAATGGTCTTTCGCCAACTTTAAATCTGTATAAACAAGATCGATGTCTTCGCCAAGAATCGTTCGCGCCAAACCGCCTGTTCCAAGCATGCTCACGCATGTTTCATCAATGGGGATGCGTTTCCCCGCCTAATCCACATAATAATGCTAATTGTTCACCGCAACGTAATCCATTTCCAGCGTCGAAGTCGCGAAATATCCGTCTTCATCAATAACATAACATGATATCCATCTTCAGCCTCAATTTGAGGAGCCCCTTTTACGTTATAAAGCACATCAATGTCACCTTCATAGCCTTCAGGAATAAAAAAGCAAACACGCCCGTCACAAAAAATGAAATTGCTGCACTAGACAGCCAATTGATTGGTTTGGCAAATATCTATTTGTTAAACAATGCATACAGCAAATAGGCCCTTGCACAAGCAGGCAGAATCACTGGAAACAATAAAATAGACGGAACAAAAAGACATCAAATGTAAATGAATCCAAATCGAAACCTGACAAAATGCAAGAGACGATAGCAAGCAGAATGGATGCGATCAACGATAAACCAATCGCCGTGAAAATCACCTTTTCAGCCCTCATGCAACTTCCCTATATGCTACACACTATGCCTTCGACAAGATTCCATCTTTCCCTCTTATAAAAAACGGCCTGGACGTTTCGTCCAGGTCCGCTACACTTCCAATTGCTGCACTTGAAAAAGGTCATAATAGCTGCCCCGCCGCGCCATTAATTCTGCATGCGCGCCAATTTCTTTAATTTCACCATGGTCAATGAGAACAATGCGATCTGCATGCGTAATCGTCGATAGGCGATGGGCGACAATAAACGTCGTTCGATCTTTGGCAAGCTTCTCAAGCGCTTCTTGAATGAGCGCTTCGCTTTCCAAATCAAGGGCCGATGTCGCTTCATCAAAAACCAAAATGGGCGGGTTTTTCAAGAAGACCCTCGCAATCGCGATCCGTTGTTTTTGGCCGCCCGAAAGCTTCACGCCCCGTTCTCCGACAGGCGTGTCATACCCTTGCGGCAGTTCCATAATAAAGTCATGGGCGTTTGCTGCTTTCGCTGCTTCAATCACTTGTTCATCCGTCGCGTTCGGATTGCCCATTTTAATATTGAATTTCACCGATTCACTAAACAGAATGTTATCTTGAAGCACCATTCCAATTTTGTCGCGGAGACTGCGGACTTTATACGCTCGAATATCCGTGCCATCGATCAAAATCCGCCCATCAGTTACATCGTAAAAACGCGGAATTAAGCTTACGAGGGAAGACTTCCCGCCGCCGCTCATCCCGACCAGCGCGATCGTCTCGCCCGGCTTGACATCCAGTGAAATATTTTTCAACACTTCATATTCGTCTTCGTTATAAGAAAACGTCACATTTTCAAACGTCACTTGACCGCGCACCGAAGTTAATTCAACGGCATCTTCACGATCTTGAATATCGTATTTTTCATCGACAAATTCAAACACGCGATCCATGGAAGCGATCGATTGCGTGAGCGTCGTTGAAGAGTTTACTAAACGGCGCAGCGGATTGTACAGCCGATCCATATACGTAACAAATGCAACCATTGCACCAATCGTCAGCTGCCCTTGAATGACAAAATATGCGGCGGCTCCGATCACAAGAAGCGGAGCAATATCTGTAATCGTATTCACAGCAGCAAACGTTTTCGCATTCCAAATGGTATGGTCGATCGCTTTATTTAGGAAATTTTTATTCCGTTCGTCAAAACGCGCTTCTTCAAAATCTTCCAAAGCAAAACTGCGGATAACCGGCATCCCTTGAACGCGTTCATGCAAATGGCCTTGCACTTCTGCCAAAGCCTGCGAGCGTTTTCTCGTAAGCATGCGCAAACGCTGATAAAAGTATTTCACTGCAAATCCATAAAAAGGCAGCATGCAAATCGCAATGAGCGTCAGCCAAACATTCATCGTCAACATAATTGCGATAACGATGACAATCGTTGTCAAATCGAGCCACACATTCATTAAGCCGGTGATCACAAAGGCTTTTGTCTGCTCCACATCATGTATGACCCGTGAAATAATTTCACCGGATTTATGATTCGAATAATAGCGCAAACTCAATTTTTGTATATGTGAAAACAATTGCTTGCGTATGTCATATAAAATTTTGCTCCCTGTCCATTGAGCAAAATATTGCCGATAATACTCAATCGGCGGACGCAAAACAACAAAAATAAAAAATGCAATCCCCATTGCCCATAACAGCTGTTTGACTTTATCAGCGTTTGACAAATCCGCAGCGATAATATCATCGAGAACATATTTCAAAAGCAGCGGAATTAAAAGCGGAATGCCAAATTTTAAAATGCCGACGGCAATCGTAATTGCGATTTCTTTCTTATAAGGTTTCACAAAAGCCAAATAACGGCGAATGCTTCCCAATCAAAATCACCATGCTTTCCGTATGCCTGTCACCAAACGCGCATCATAAAAAAATTTGCAAATGAAAAAGAAGCGAAAGCTGTCCATCATCCGTTCATTTAACAAGCTCCGCTTAACGATACAATAAATATTGATCATACCAGCCATCTACAAACATGGGGGCAAACGGCCCTTTGCGCTGGCTAATCCAACTTTTTATTTCGGAAAGGCTGTTTTGCATGATCGCTTCGAGCGCCTTCGGATAATTCATCTGTTTCGAGTGCTCCGCATACTCATCTTCATCAAGAATTTCATAGGTCATATCAGGAAAAACTTTCACGTCGAGATCATAATCAATATATTTCAGCGCTTCGCGATCCCAAGTAAAAGGCGAACCTAAATTGCAATAATAATAAATGCCATCATTGCGTATCATGCCAATGACATTAAACCAATGATTTGCACTGAAATAACAAATGGCGGGTTCCCTCGTTCGCCACTGGCGTCCATCCGATTCCGTTACAAAAATTCGGTCATTTCCGCAAATAATTTCCCGCGAATTTGCGGATAAAACGATCGACTCTTCCCATTCTCGGTGAAGAGTGCCGTTATGCTTATAGCTTTGAATAACGATTTTTGCCCCGGCAGTGGGAAAATCCATCATATACTCCTTTCAAACTTTTTTTCAAAAAAATTTTCAAAAAAGCACGTTTCATCCCTAATGATATCTTTAACATTATAACGCTAAGCATAAGTTTTTTAAAGTTTTCGGTTTTCGGAATGGAAATCGGAATCTGTCCATTAAAAAAGCCCCTTATCATCTCGATAAGGGGACAACTGCCTTTACCGTTACTGCTGATTTTGTTGTTGAGTGGATTGCTGCTTGCGAGCTTGTGATTGTTGGTTTTTTTGTCTAACTTGCTGCGCATCCGTCTCGCTAGCAAATTCAGTTTGGAATTGCTGATTTGCTTGCTGCTGTTGCTGGTTTGCGGATTGAGCGTTTTGCTGACGCACTTTTTGAGCATTTGTGCCAGCTTGTGTTTTCTTGTTTGCCATGTTTATCACCTCCACAGTTTTAATGTAACCAGGAGGCGAGTTTACTATCCAAAAAAATTCAGCCTGAAAGCATGCAAAGAAAGATCACATTATCCAAGCAGTGAAATGCCGCCATCGACAATAATCGTTTGCCCGCGAATCATTTCAGCTTGTTTGGAAAGCAAAAACATGACCGCATTCGCCAAATCTTCCGGAGCCACAATTCGGCCGGCTGGCGTGCGTTTTGCTGCATCTTCCAACAATTCCACACGATTCGGAAAATGAGTGAGAGCCTCGGTGTCAACAACACCGCCTGACACCGCATTGACAGCAATATTTTTCGGCGCCAGTTCGACAGCCAAATAGCGGGTCAGCGCTTCAAGGGCTGCTTTAGAAACGCCGACAGCGGTGTAATTTTCAAGCACGCGAATCGAACCGATAGAACTCATGCTCACAATTTTGCCGCCGCCATTTTTCTCCATCAACTTGGCTGCTTCCTGAGCGCAAAACAGCAGCGCTTTGCTATTGATGTCAAGCGTCCAATCCCAATGCGATTCTTTCAGTTCCATAAGCGGGCGAAGCACGCCAGATGCCGCATTATTGACCAATACATCCAAACGCCCGAAATGCTCGTCAATTTGCTGAAACATTTCCTTCACTTTTTCAACTTTGCCCACATTGCTTTTGACAACGAGCACGCTGCTGCCAAGCTGTTCAAGCTGTTTTGCAGTTTCCAGCGCTGCCGATTTGCTCCGCGCATAATTGATGACGATGTCATAGCCAGCTTCTGCAAGCTTTGCTGCAATCACTTTGCCGATTCCTCGGCTGCTTCCAGTAACGAGTGCCACTTTTCTTTCCATGATTTTGCCCCTCACTTTAAAAATTGCTTTTCGATTGGCCGCCGTCGACGTTAATCGTCGCGCCAACGACCCACGATGCTTTTTCTGACGCTAAAAACAGTGCGACGTTAGCTACTTCTTCCGGCGTTCCAAAACGGCCGGCGGGAATTTCATTTTTTACAAATTCATTCATTTTTTCAGGGTTCTCTTCAATTCGCTTTTGCCAATTGCCTGTTGGGTGAAGAATGGACCCCGGCGCAATGCCATTGACGCGAATGCCGTCTTTAATGGCTTCATCGGCAAGCGCTTTTGTAAAGCTGATCGCCGCAGCCTTCGCTGCATTATACGTTGCTCTTCCACCTGATTCGCGGCCGTAAATCGATGCAATGTTTATAATTGAGCCGCTTTTTTGCTTCTTCATGATCGGCAGAACCCGCTTGCTTAAATCAACGGTTGAATAAAAATTTAATGCCATCGCTTCTTCAAACAATTCCAATTCTGTTTCTGAAATCGCACTTCCATTGCTGCCGCCGACGTTATTGACGAGAATATCGATCGTCCCCCATTTTTGAACGACTGAATCAACCAGACCCGCTCGCTCCGTTTGATCCGTCAAATCGGCTGAATATGTAAAAACGCCTGGCAGTTCCCGTTCGCATGCCGCCAACGATTCCTTCCCTCTCGCTGCAATCGCAACGCGGGCCCCTTCTTTATAAAACCCTTCCGCAATCGCTTTTCCAATTCCTTTTGAACCGCCAGTGATCAGCGCAATTTTGCCTTCAAGCCCTAAATTCATTCAGCGAGCCTCCTTATAATTTTTTGATGAGCTGCAGAAAAAGGGTAATGCTCCAGCTCAGCAAGACTTGCCCATTTTACTTTTTCATTTTCATTCAACGCCGTATGCACGGTGCTGCGATAAACGATAATCTCCCACTTGAGATGAGAAAAAATGTGCCCAAATTGCAAGAACGGTTCATGAAGCGCCGCATCCAATTCCCATGACTCTTTTAAAAATTGCTGCAATTGTTTTTTTACATGCTGCTTTGGACGGATTTCACAATTCGGAAATTCCCATAAGTTCGCGAGCAAGCCTTCATTCGAACGCTTTGTAATCAAAAAATGGCCATCCGCATTTTGCAATACGGCAACGGCGATGGGGACTAGCTTTGGCGGCTTCTTTTTTGCTTTAATCGGGAGCTCTGTCTGCACTCCTTCATGAAAAGCGCGGCATTCGCTCCTTACCGGACAAAGCAGACATCCAGGCGATTTTGACGTGCAAACCAATGCGCCAAGTTCCATCAACGCTTGATTGAAACGGGATGCCGCATCCCCAGGAATCAACGCTCTAACCGCATGTTCAAACCTTTTTCGCGTTTTTGCTTTTGAGATGTCATCATAAATAAGCAAAATTCGCGACAGCACGCGCATGACATTTCCATCGACAGCTGGAACCGGTTTTCCATACGCAATGCTTAAAATCGCTCCCGCTGTATAGGGGCCGACGCCTTTCAGCGCTGCAATCTCTTCTTCATCGCTGGGAATGGATCCGCCGTATTTTTCTTTTACTTCACGAGCGGCCGCCTGCAAATTCCTTGCCCGCGAATAATACCCGAGCCCTTCCCATGCTTTTAAAACCTCTGCTTCATCCGCTTCAGCCAACGCTTCTATTGTAGGGAAACGTTCAATAAACGTTAAAAAATACGGAATGACTGTATCGACTCTCGTCTGTTGAAGCATCACTTCAGAAACCCAAATGTGATATGGATCGTTTGTTTTTCGCCACGGCAAATCGCGTTTATTCTCATCATACCAAGCCAGCAAAAGCTTTTGGAATTTCTCTCGATCAAAGTTTGTCAAATTCAGCATTTTACGGATTCCCTCTCCCTTCCTTTCCGTTTACAATGAACGTTATATACAAAGATCATGCAAGCATGGTAAAATGGAACGGTCATCACTGAAAGAGAGAGCATGCACGGATGATTTGCCGCGTTCAACATTTTTCATGATGTTTTGGACATAACTAAATAACAAACAGCCATGTGCCGCCTCATATTAAACCAGGAGGAGCATAAACGAAATGGATACAGGCACACACATCGCAATGGGAATTGCACTCGGAGGATTGGCAACGCTTGATCCAGCCGTTTCTCAAGACCCAAAACTGCATCAAATGATCATGATTGGAACAATCATCGGATCAAATGCACCTGATTTCGACACCATATTAAAACTTAAAAGCAATGCCATTTATTTGCGCCATCATCGCGGAATTACCCATTCCATCCCTGCGGTTTTGCTGTGGCCAATCTTCATTGCCTTTGCCATTTATCAATTTGAGCCAGGAGTCAATTTTTTGCATCTTTGGCTTTGGACGTTTTTAGCCGTGGCGCTGCATATTTTCGTAGATTTATTTAACGGCTATGGAACCCAAGCATTGCGGCCGTTTAGCCATCAATGGATCGCTTTTGGCATTATTCATACATTTGATCCGTTTATTTTTGGCATGCACATTATCGGAATTGCCCTTTGGCTGTTTGGCTATGCTCCAGCGCCTGTATTCCTGTCGATTTATGCCATTCTCACGGTTTACGTCGGATGGAGAACATATATTCATCGCCTTCTCATCAAGCAAGTGAAACGAAGAATTCCCGGTGTGGAAGAAGTGATTATTTCTCCGACAATCCATTGGAACAAATGGCATATTGCCGTGAAAACGAAAGATAAATTTTATGTCGCCCACGCAAGAAAATTGCAGCTTGCCATTTTAGACGTCTACAAGCGGCGCCCTGTGCCGCAATCGCCGGTTGTTGACGCGGCAAAACAAGACCCGAATTTGTCAGCCTTTTTAGCGTTTTCACCGGTATATCGTTGGGATATCGAACCGACAAGCGACGGCCACGAAGTGCGCTTTACCGATTTGCGCTATCGCAGCAAAGGGCGCTATCCATTTATCGCCGTCGTTAAACTTGACAAGCAATTAAACATCATTCAATCGTATACAGGCTGGATATACAATAAAGATAAATTAAAGAAAAAATTAAAAACGGCAAACAGCTATTAGCCAAAAATCCCGGGCATCCAAACGATGCCTTTCCTATTTTTCCAGCAGCGAAATGGGGTATGCGGTCAGTTCATCACTGTCCCGCTTGTATCCCCATGCAAATCTCCCTTTTAAATATTCAATCGTAAACGTTTCATCCGGCTCGTCTTTCACTCGGTAGGTCTCCCCCTTTTTAAAATCAGCGGGATCGAGCAGATATGCTTCCGCCATGACCATTTTTCGTTTCAATACATACACTTCATTGATGATGCCATGCTGTTCCGCTTTTTGTGCTTTTTCATGCAGCTTCGCAATTTCAGCGCGCAATTCTGCATGCGTCATTTCGCTATATCGCTTTTCCATACCGTCACTCCTGTCGTTCTTGATGCATTTCTTCAATTACTTCGTGAATTTGCCCTATCGAAAAACCTTTGCTGTACAAATATTGTTTCATCCGCCGCTTATAATCAAAACCTGAAAATTTTTTATAGCGTTGATGGGCTTTTTCTGCTTGCAGCCGCAGCGCTTCCCGTTCATCTTCCGGGCTTTTTTCGGGGAGGGTCTGAAGCGCTTCTTCAATGATCTCATATGTGAATCCTTTTTGCTGCAGTTGCAGACCCAGCTTCTGGCGCAATGCTTTTTGCGATTCCCGTTTGGCTTGTTTCGCTTTTTTTGCAAGAAACCGCACAGCCGCTTCAAGCTGTTCTTCTGGAGAATACACTTCCAAGGCTAACCTGCGGTCTTCTTCGCTAATTCCTTTTTCTTTCAGCTCTTTTTGGATGAGCAGCGGGCCTTTCGTGGAAAAGCGCATTTTGTCGCGCACATAGCTTTTGGCAAACTCCAGATCGTTGACATAGTGCTGTTTTTTTAATTGCGCAATCGCTTGGCCGGCAATTTGCTCATCAACGCCTTTCTTTTTTAAAAATGCAGACACTTCTTTTTCTGTTCGCATGCGGAAAGACAGAAAGGAATAGCATTGATGCAAAGCTTTTTTCACTTCTTCTTCATGCATGATTTGCTCAATGAGTTCGTCGGTCAGCTCAAACCCTTTGCGAAGCCCAAATTGAATGAGAACGTCTTCATTGACGCCAAATCCAAACCGTTCTCCGCTGCCGTCATCGATAAAAACGGAGTAGCGGTTTTTCCGGTTTTTTTGCGCCGCAACACGTGTGATGATTGCCATGTGCATCACCTCAATTGTACAGTCTACCATAAAAATGCAGACGGATTATTTGTGAACAGCAAAAACGTTCACGCTCTCTGAAAAGACAAAATGCCTAATCCGATGAAAAGCAAAAGTACGCCAAGCCATGCCGTCATCGTTAAAGTTTCGCCAACGACGAGCACGCCCAAGAGCGCCGCCGTCAACGGTTCTGCCAATGAAAGAGTGATCGCTGTGGAAGCCGGAACGCCGACAAGTCCGCGGGAAAACAATAAATATGCGAATGCGGTTGCAAACAGCCCTAGATAAACGGAAAAGATCGGAAGAGCACACGTCTGAACT
>CALKAO010000059.1 GCA_937983115.1 uncultured Caryophanales bacterium | reverse complement strand
TCGGCGATCAGTTCGGCCGCGCGGGTCCGCGACAGGCCGAATATAACGCCGTCGTCCGATCTTCAGAAAAGAAACTGTCGATCGCCTGCAGCGGCAAAGCAGCGAGAGGAATGACTTCCTTCAAGCCGTTAATATCGGCTTGTTCAATTTCGTGAATAAACGCCGTCAGGTCTTCGAGCTGCAATTCATCGCTGGATTGAAAGACTAAAATGGCCGGGATCCCATCATTTCCTTCAAAATATTCGTCCAGCTTGTTTTGGGCGATTACCGATGGCGCATCATCAGGCAAAGAGTCGATGCTGGAGACTTCGTATTCTTTTGCATTTGGCGCGAATGTTCCCAGCAGCCCGGTCAAAATCAGCCAAATCACTAATGTTGCCCATTTGCCTTTTCTGGTTGAGACACGGTCGGTCACAGCTTGCAAAAACACGCTCATGAATTCACTTCCTTATGGTAGAGTTCGCTTGTGCCACTTGTAAAAGTGTTTTATGTTGAGGAAAGAAAAGTGGAAATCATAAAGGTGACACAAGTGTCACTTTTTATTATCGTGATTCATGTTTTTACTGTCAACTCATGTTTGTTAACATTCCGTGGCTTACCAATTCTTTAATCTGAGCGTACCATTCGGATGGCGGGATATGAAAGTGATTCGGGATGCTGAAGGATTGAAAAATGAAACCTAACAACGCTTCATCGCTAATATGCGGGGCCACCCGATTTTCTTTTTTTCCCAATTTTATAAACTTTTGAAGATAGCGATACATATCTTCATGCAGATTTTTTAATTTTTCGATGTTTGCTTTTACTTTCTTGTTCGATTTTGAATAAATCAGATAAGTCATCCCCAATATTTCATGAATTTCTTTATGCTGAAACATCGTGGCGAACAAGTAGTCAAACTGGGCATCAAAATTTGTATAGTTTTCAATTTTTCGGATCGCAGCCAGAAATTTATTCATTTCGAAAATCATAAAGTCTGTAACCAATTCTTCTTTGTTTTTGAAATGCTTATATAAAGCGGCTCTTGAGATGTTTAATTGTTTCGCCAGCAGCGTAAAGTTAAATCCATTATAACCATGCTGCAGCAATAACGTTTTTGTTGTTTCATACAATTTTTCACGAGTAACTTTTCGTTCGCGCGCCATTTTGCCACCTCGCAATGCCTGTTGAAAATCCGGCTTGTTTAATTCCATTAAAGCAGAAAAATTTGTTTTAAACCAACGCAATCGTGCATTGCGAGGTTTGGCGCTTGCAAAGTTTATGGGCGGGCGCTGTTCCGCGTTTGCTTTATTTTAAAGGATCGGACGGCAGCATTTCAGGAATGGTTACGAAACGATATCCTTTTTGTCTTAAATATGGAATCATCTCATCTAAAGCTTCAACGGTTCCTGTAAGATCTTGTGTCCAATGTCCGGCGCTGTGCATCAGGACAATGGCCCCGGGATGAAGATGGCTGATGATGTTATCTATAATTTTTTCTGAGGGCAAGTTTTGCCAATCTTCCGTATCAATTGACCAGCCAATGCCTCGATATCCCATCTCCCCCAATTTTTTGACATGGTCTTCATGAATGGCGCCATAAGGAGCGCGAAACAGCTTTGTTTTTATGCCAATCGCGTCCTCAATTTCTTTTTCATTTTTTTGAATTTCCCACACCATATTGTAAACGCTCGTTTTTGTCAGCTCGGGATGCCAGTACGTATGATTTCCGATCACATGGCCTTCTTGATAAATTTTTTTTGCAATTTCAGGATGTTTATGAACACGCGTTCCGAGCAAAAAAAATGTCGCTTTCACATGATGTTTTTTCAGCACGTTTAAAATTTGCGGAGTAAATCGATCGTCTGGACCGTCGTCAAATGTAAGGGCAATAATCTTATGATTCGTTTCCGCTTTGTAAAGCATGACATTTGGATATTTCGACTGCAGCGGATATTGAGAAGCCGCTTCGGCGGCATTTCCAATCGCCAACATCGCTAAAGCAAAAAAAATAAGCAGCAATTGCTTCATCGTCATTCCGTACCCTTTCTTTGCGATTTACGCTTAGGATATCGCTTTTGCTTTTCGCCTATACATTTTGACGGCTTCGAACGATGGGGGGCCGCGTTGAAAAAATTGCTTTTGTTTTTTGCTTATATATTCCCGTATGCATATCCGAGTAAAGCTTGAAGGCCTCATTCAATAGAGGAAATCCCGGCTTTGGCTTCTGAAAACAGCTGCATTTCCATATGGCAACGAATTGGCGGTTTTGTTTGACGGCAGATTTTGAAATGCTGTTTTAAATCCCATTAATTTTGTGCTTCTTGCAAGAACGGCGAATGAATTTTTGTTTAAAAATCCTTGACTCTAACGTTGCGTGATCCTATACCATTTAAGTGAAAAAGGAGGTTTGAGCGGTGGCGCTGCGAATAAAAGAAGTCGCTAAACTCGCAGGAATTACGGTTAGAACGCTTCATTATTATGATGAAATTGGTTTGTTGAAGCCGGCTCGCATAACGGATTCAGGCTACCGTTTGTACTCTGATGAAAATGTAGCGATGCTGCAGCAGATTTTATTTTTTAAAGAGCTGGGTTTTTCGTTGAAAACGATTAAGGAGATTGTTCATAATCCAGCTTTTGATCGGATTGAAGCGTTGAAATTGCATCGGAAAATGCTGCTTGAGAAAAAACAGCGCATCGATAATATGATTGAAACGATTGATAAAACGCTCAAACATTTGAAAGGAGAAATTGACATGTCCCATCAAGAGAAGTTTGCAGGATTTGATTTCAGCCATAATCCGTATGAAGAAGAGGCGAGAAAACGTTGGGGTGATGCAGCGGTTGATGAGGCGAATGAAAAAATCAATCGTTATACAAAAGAGGAGCAGAAGCAAATGGAAGAAGCGATGAAAGGCATTTTTCAAAAATTAGCGAGCCTGATGCCGCTTTCTCCGGAAGCGGAAGAAGTGCAAACTGTCATTGGCGAATGGTATGCTTACTTGAATCAGATCGGCACGTATTCTCCGGATGCTTTCAAAAATTTGGGGCTGATGTATGTAAACGATGAACGTTTTACTCAAACGATTGATCAATTCGGCGACGGTCTGGCAGCGTTCATGTGCGATGCCATGGCGGCATTTGCTGAACGCAGCAAGCCATGAGCTGATGAAAGCGAAATAAGGGAAAACTCGCATCCTAGAAGATATGCCTTTATGAACCGCCTTCGGGTGGTTTTTTCTTTTGCACATTTGCAATCATTAAAATCCATTGTGAATGGAGGATGAAGCCGTCCATTTTCAGCTGAGGCGGATTCATCCTTTCGGCTGTGATGCGGCGCCTGTCTTTCACGGAACATTGAGATTAAGTAAAAAATGCATTAATTAATTTTGTGCTTGTCGCTTAAAAGGAATGCGTGTTATGCTGATAAAGTCGAGTTTTCGAATGCGCAGTTGAACTCGGCGCAGCAGTCCGTTCTTGTGAAAAAAATGGATGAGCTGGGTTGATTCTTGCGATTGAAAAAGGGAATCGTGCGCGATCCGCATGGCATGCGCTAAAATTTGCAAAAGTGTTTGCAGCGGCAGATGAAGAAGCAGTGTTGTAAATTTTCGGATTGCTGGCCCTTTGAATGCAGGGAGTTGCGGGATTGTGTTTGTCTTTGTATTTGTGCAAATTCAAGAGATATTTTGAATAGAAATTCTGATAAAAAATCAGGGTTTAATAATTAAGAAAACAAAGAAAAAATGAATGGCTTTTCAGTTGCAGCGCAACGGTTTGCTTCACACGTTGGCAACAATCATGATTGGCTCCGTTTGCATAATTATTTCCTTGGCGCCAGCCATCTGTCATGGATGGGCCTGAAAGAAAATACTTCAATGTTAAGGGGGATTTTGAGTGGCACTGTTTATCGCATACCTCATCGTTTTTCTCTTGGCAGCAACCCCGTTTATAGAAATCGTCGGGATTATTCCAATCGGCGTGATTGCTGGATTGCATGCTGCGCCGGTAACCATTGTTGCATGGATTGGAAACATGCTCACCATCTTGATTGTCATTTTATTGACAGACAAAATCAAACAGTGGATGCAAATGCGGAACGAAAAAAATCCGGAAAAAGCAAAAAAACGCGAGGAGCGGGCAGGCCGGGTTTGGAAAAAATACGGTTTGCCGGGGCTGGCGCTCATCTCTCCCATTTTAATCGGCAGTCATCTTGGGGCAGTGTTGGCAATCAGTTTTGGCGGGACGAAAAAACAAATTGCGTTTTGGATGACTGCGAGCATTTTTATTTGGGCGGTCATCACTGGCATTGCTTCTTATTACGGCGCGGAGTTTTTATTTCAACAAACAGGCTACGAAGGATTTCTAGTTGATGTTTTACAGCAGACAAAGTAGGCAGGCTGCATGCCTGCTTATTCTTTTTGCTGAATCACGTTTTTTAACTCATCTCTCGTTGAGACTTGCGCTAATTTGACGTTGGAACGGTAAGCGGCGCGGCAAACGAGATGTCCGGATACTGGAGCTGTAATAAAGACGAAAGCGATCCCGAGCAATAGCCTCACGCTGATGAATGATTCGCTAATCCAAAGAAATAAAAACACTCCGCTCAATGTAAGAAGAACGGCTAATGTGGAACTTTTGGTGGCGGCGTGCGCTCTCGTATAAACATCAGGAAAACGGATCATGCCAAAAGCGCTAATCATGCTCATCGAAGCTCCGATTAAAATGAGAAGGGAGGTTAAAAATTCACCGATCCCGCTTATATTCAATGATGGCCCCCCTTTCAATAAATTTTGTAAGCGCAATCGTTCCGATAAATGCAAGGATGCCAATGAGCAGAATGACATCAAAAAAAGCTGTTGTATCAAGCAAAATTGAAAAGATCGCAATGCCGGATAAGAGATTGATGCCGACTAAATCCATTGCAAGCACGCGATCGGGCAGGGAAGGGCCTCGAATGATTCGGTAAACGGAAACGGCAATCGCCAATATGAAAAAGACAAGCGAAACAATGAGCATCATTTCAATCATTAGCGAGTCACCTCCATGATCGCTTTTTCAAACCTTTTCAATGAATTAATTAAAAACTCTTTTGAATCTTCCACATCAATCGCATGAATGTAAAAAACGTTTCCTTCGGGTGAGACTTCCATAACGACCGAGCCAGGCGTCAACGTTAGCAGCAATGCCAGCGTTGTGACTTCGCCGTCACTTTTTAATATTGTTTCGAATTTGAATATGCCCGGGGTTAAATTGATTTTTGGACTTAAAATGAGTTTTAAAACGAGAATGCTGGACTGAAAGATTTCCGAGATAAAAATTAAAATGAGTTTCACGGCCATGATGACTCGCCGCAAATAAAACTGCTGGCCGAAAAAGCGATGCATGAAAAATATGATGAAAGCTCCAACAATAAAGCCGGTCATGAACGTTCCCGCTCGGATTTTATCTTCATCCGTCAGAAGCATCCAGAGTATCGCAATGAATACATTGAGCAAAAACTGCGCTGGCACGGCCATTCACCTCACTTTAAACAAACGTTTAATTAATCTTCTAAAACAGCATTGATGTACTCCTCAGGATTTGCCAACGTATGTGCAGCATCTTGAACATATGGCGCAAGCCATTCAGGAGCGATTCCAATCCCGACGGATAGAATCGCAAGCAAAATGGATGGCATGAGCAAACCCCTTTTTAGCGGCGCTTCATTTTCTTCGCTTATAATGGTTTCGCCCCAAAAACAGTTGAGAAAAATCCGCAGCAGCGAATATAAAACGAACAAACTTGACAGGAATCCGAGGGCAAGCAGAAGATAGGAATGGGATTCAATCGCGGCTTGCCCAATTAACATTTTGCCGATAAACCCGCTCAACGGCGGTATGCCGACAATGGATAAAATGGCTATAAAATAGAGCCAGCCCAACAAAGGGTAATTTCGAATCAAGCCGCTCATTCTTTCAATGGCTGCCGTGCCTGTTAATGCGATCATTGTGCCTGCCAATAAGAACAATAGCGCTTTAGCAACCATGTCATGGATGAAGTAGTACGCTGCGCCTTCATAGCCCATCGTTGTTGATGCAGCCAGTCCAATTAAAATAAAACCGACGGTTATAATGACGTTATACGTTACAATGGCGCGCACGTTTTGGTAGGCAATGGCTCCAATGCTGCCGCCGATTAGCGTAATGCCTGCCATGATTCCAATGAGTGTATGCGTAATTTCGGGCTGATGATAAAACAGAAGCGTGAACACGCGAAACAGCGCGTACATGCCTACTTTTGTCAAAAGTGCACCGAACAATGCCGCGATGGCGGTTGGCGCAACGCGGTAGGAGCCTGGCAGCCAGTGATAGAGAACGAGCCCCGCTTTTAAGCTAAAGACAATCAAAAAGACAATGCTGATCGTCGTGAGCAGCGGCCCTTGTCCGACTTCTGCGATGCGCTGCGACAAATGCGCCATGTTCAATGTGCCGACGGCTCCATATAAATAAGCGATGGCAACGAGAAACAGCCAAGAAGAGAGAATATTAATCGCGACGTATTTGAATGATTCCCGCAGTTGAACCCGCTTTCCTCCAAGTGAAATCAATACGTAAGAAGCGAGAAGCATCACTTCAAAACAAACGAATAAGTTGAATAAATCCCCCGTTAAAAACGAACCGTTCACACCTGCAATTAAAAAGAGGATGAAAGGATAGACATACATTTTTTCTCTCGCTTTTCCGATAGAAAAAAAAGCATAAAACAAGCAAATGACAGTGATCACGCTCGCTGCAAGCACAAGCAGCATCGCAAAGGAATCAGCTACGAACAAAATGCCGAAAGGAGGCTTCCAGCCGCCAAAATCCAGCCGCAGAATTCCATCCCGCTGAATAAGGTGGAGGATGTATATGCTCACAGCCGAAGCGGCCAGCATGGCGCCGATGCTTATCAATCGCTGCAGCCAGAGCAAAGAACGGAAGAAAAAAAGTGCGATGCCCGTCAAAAGGGGAATGATCATCGGCAAAACGACAAGATTATTCATCGTCCACTCCCCTTAATTTTTCTAAATCATCGGTTCCCAGTTCTTTATACGCACGGTAGGCGAGAACCAGGATAAACGCTGTGACAGCAAAACTAATGACGATGGCTGTTAAAATCAGCGCCTGCGGCAATGCATCGGTATATGGGGCTGCATTTTCGCCCAGCAAAGGCACATTCCCAGCTTTTAATCCTCCCATAACCATTAACAGCAGGTGGACAGCGTGTGAAAGAATGGCGGTTCCAATAATGACGCGTATAAAGTTTTTGGACAGCAGCAAGTAGGTTGCAGCCATGACTAGTATTCCAGCTAAAAGAATCATTAACGTTTCCATAAGCTAAACATCCTCACTGATGCTTAAAATAATTGTAATGACGACGCCGACGACAGCTAATGCCACGCCCGCTTCAAAAATGGTCACCGTTGAGACGCCCATTTTTCCAACAATCGGCCATGTCCAGGAAAGGAACGTTTGCGTTAAAAAAGATTCATTGAAAAATAGCGCGCCAACTCCGGCAGCAACGACGGTAAACGCACCCAGCGCCGCGATGAGTTTAAAATCAAACGGCAGCCCTTTATGGACGGTTTTGATGTCGAAGGAAAGGTAAAGGAGCACGAGGGCGGAAGCGAGCACAAGGCCGCCGACAAATCCGCCGCCGGGATTGTGATGCCCGGCTAAAAAAATGTAAACGCCGAGTGTTAAAATGATGAAGACGACGACTTTTGCGACTGTTTGCAAGATGACATCATTGATCTTCAATGTTCTGCTCCTCCCTTCCCTTCTTCAATTTAACCAATGTATACACCCCGATTCCAGCAAGGAAAAGGACGACGACTTCGAGCATTGTATCAAATGCGCGGAAATCGCCTAAAATGGCATTGACAATATTCGATGACCCCGTTAACTCGTCGGCATTTTCAAAAAAGTGGGCAATCGTATCAAACATTGGATTGCTGTTCACCGCAAGGGCAATGAAAATAAATACGAGCCCAACGGAAATGGAAATGAGTGCATGGGTCCATTGAAAGTTTCGCGCGGGCTTCTCCTCCTGTTTGAATGGAGGCAAAAAGTAAAAGCAAAGCAGAAACAGCGCTGTCGTGACTGATTCGACGACGAGCTGCGTTAATGCCAGGTCAGGCGCGCGAAACATCACGAACAGTCCAGCAATTGAAAATCCGAGCACGCTGTTTAATATAATGGCTGTCAGCCGGGAAGTTGCAAATATAATGGCGATTCCAGCAATCATCATGATTACGGCGATGATCCATTCATAAACGGTGATGGGCGCATCCTGATTTGTTGCAATTGAGAAAGCGCCAGTGTAGATCAAGATTCCGCCGACGGCAGCAATGAAAAAGAGAAAAATGTAAGCAAAATAATGCCGCAATGAACCCGTCATATATGTATTCGTGAGCGAACGAGCCGCTTGTTCTCCGCGTTCTAAAATGAAATGATAAAGCGAATCAAACGACCATTTTTCAGGAAACAGGCCGTATATTTTCATCCAATGCCGCAGCAGTTTATACACGATTGCGCCAAACACAACAACGCCGAGCGTCATGAATAGTTCCAAATTAAAGCCGTGCCATGCGGAGATGTGAAAATCAAATTCCATTGCGTCTGCCAGTGGAGCGTATACATTTAACAGAATCGGCTGCAAGATGTGCCGATTGATGACATTCGGGAAAAAGAAAATTCCGACAATCAAAATGGACAAGATTGCTGGCGCTATGAGCATGCCAAATGATGCTTCTTCAGGCGGACGGTCAAATTCATCGGGTTTGTAGCGGCCAAAAAATGTTTGAAAGACGATAATCATCGAATAGACGAACGTCAAAATGCTTGCGATCCAAGCTAGAATTGGAAACAATGCACTCAATGTGCTGATTGAAAACAAATTAAAGGCTTGCACCTGGTTCATCGCATAGAAAAACATTTCTTTGCTTAAAAAACCGTTGAAAGGCGGCAAGCCTGCCATTGAAAAACTTCCGATGAGGGCAATCGTAAATGTCAAAGGCATCATCGCCATCAATCCGCCGAGGCGGCGAACGTCACGCGTTCCAACCGTATGGTCAATAATTCCAATGACCATGAACAGCGCGCCTTTGAAGGTGGAATGATTGATCAAGTGAAAAAAGGCAGCGAATGCAGCGGATGTTAAAATGAGCGATGACGGCTGAAAATCCAGGGCATAGACCGCAGAGCCGATGCCGAGCAGCGACATGATCAGCCCGAGCTGGCTAATCGTTGAATAGGCAAGCAGCGCTTTTAAATCTGTTTGGCGAATCGCTGAAAAAGATCCCCAAAAAAGAGTCACTAATCCGACAATGCTTACCGTCCAGAACCAAACGGGTTCAACGCCAAAAATGGGAGTAAATCTTGCAACGAGATAAAGGCCTGCTTTTACCATTGTTGCGGAATGCAAATAGGCGCTTACGGGCGTTGGAGCTTCCATGGCGTCCGGAAGCCAAATGTGAAAGGGAAACTGAACCGATTTTGAAAATGCGCCAAGCAGGATGAGCACCAGCGCTGGCAGGAACAGCTCATGATTCGCATGCAGATGAATGGACGAGGCGATCTCGCGAATGCTAAATGAGCCTGTCATGGTATAAAGCATGAGAAATCCAGCGAGCATCGCAATGCCCCCGCTTACTGTAATCAGCAGGGATTTTTGTGCGCCGTAGCGCGATTGATTGCGATAAAACCAAAAAGCAATGAGCAGAAAAGAGGAGATGCTTGTCAATTCCCAAAACAAGTAAAGAGCGATTACATTATCAGAAAAAACGAGGCCAAGCATTGCGCCCATAAACATTAACAAATAGACATAAAAGTGGGAAAGGGATTCTCGCTGGGACAAATAAAAAATGGAATAAAGAACGACCAATGCGCCAATACCCGTGATCAGCAGGCTGAACAGCAGGCTCATTCCATCTAAATAGATTGTGAAGTTTACGCCATATGCCGGGATCCACTCAAACGCATGAACGAAAGCGCGACCATTGGATACGCTTGGAATAGAGCGGGCAAGAAGCATAAATAAAACCAATGGCACAAATAAAACGAACCATCCGATATGCAGTTTTCGAAAGATGCTTTTATGTAAAATGGGTACGAATAAGGCTGCTAAAAATGGTATGATGATTGTAATTAACACTGGAAACCTCCGTTATGCTTGACTGAAATTGCAACAAGCGGGATAATAAGTAGCCAATAAGGGAGATAAATGAACGAGCGTGCGGCCGCTGCATAAAAATATATATAATTCATATTCTTTAAAAATTCCATTGTAAATTATACACGAATTGAAAGGAGACTGCACTCGATTAGCCTGCATATTTTGATATTTTGTTGAAAGGATGGGAAAGAGGTCATGAAAAAAAATAAAGCGCGCATGGATGAAAGCATTCTCGTCTGCGTTTATTATGGTCCAAATGGCGAACGGCTAATAAAACGAGGCCATAAAATGGCGGAAATGCTGAATTGCCCTTTATATATATTAACGGTCGACCCGCTGCCGTATGACGAATTTGATGCGGAACGATCAAGATACGTTGAGCGCTGGAAAGAGCTCGCAGAAGAATGCGACGTTGATGCATTTTTGCTTTACGACAATGAGAAGCGCCCGACAGAAAAAGTGATTGCTGAAGTGGCGCACAAGTATAACATTACCCAAATCATTATTGGCCAGACCGCTCAAAGCAGATGGGAAGAAATTACGAAAGGGTCGTTCATCAATGTGCTGTTAAGGGAAATGACGTTTGTGGATTTGCACATTGTTTCGATTGATCGTTCAATCAAAGGAAAAGAAAACACTCAATTCGAACGAGGAGTCCGCGCTTATTTAGTTAAAGAAGGCGACAGCTATCGCATCAGTTTTACCCATTCAAAAGATGTATGCTATCGAGGCATTTTCTATAAAGAAATCGGAACGGATTTTAACAATGGAATTTTTAAATTTATTAAAAATAATAAAACATGCGAAGTGCATGTTGTAGAAGATAAAGTGGCAGACCCGGAAAAAATTCATTCACAATCATAGATAACGGGCTTGCAAACGATTTTCCATAAAGTTAGAGAGGAGATTTTTTGTGAGGTTTGGCGGAGAGCAAGGAAATACGGCGCCTTTTCCGAGGCCCCCGCGAAAATGGATTTCTTTTGGGAAATTCGCGGCTGTTTTCGTTGTCATATTGATACTTGGCGGAATTGCAGTCAATATTCTTACAGACTACATTTGGTCGGATCATCTCGGATACGCTTCTGTTTTTATGACGATGTTTTTAACGCAAATCAGTCTTTGGATTGCGGGTTTTTTGCTGTTTTTTGTCAGCACGCTGCTATTGTTTTTTAATATTCGCAGCGTTTTTCTAAAAGATTATCCCAATGAAAAACTGCCCGCTGTTGTGATGCAGCGCAAATGGTTTGCGCTGTTGACAGTTTTGCTCGCTTTTTTTGTCGGTTTGCTTGGAGGATCGATTGTTCAAGGCGTCGGTTGGGAGCGTGTGCTTGGATTCATTCACCAAGTGCCGTTTGAAATCAAAGATCCTTATTTTGGAAAGGATTTATCCTTTTTTATTTACACATTGCCGCTTTGGAACTTTATCATCGGCGTGCTGCTCGTTATTTTTGGAGCGCACATCGCAGTGAAATTGATCGTGTATTCCGTTCATGAATTTATCAAGCATTCCCGGCGCGCACAGCGGCATTTTATTTTGAGCATTGTCTTGTTCGGCATGGTGCTGGCCGGCAACTATTTTCTCGCACCTTATGAAAAAGCGCTGACGAGCAAGGTGAATGTCTTTCAGCAATCGGTCGTTGAAGGGATCAGCTTCACCGATAAATATGTAAACATTCCGTTTGATTATGTCATGCTGGGCGTCACGCTCATCTCGACTTTGCTGCTCGTTTTGGCGACGATGCAGCGCAAGCCGTTTTTCGTTAAGCTGGCCATTCCGCTGTTTGCCGGCGCTTACGTGATCGGCTTGATTGCTTCGATTGTCGTGCAAAGTTTTATTGTTTCTCCGAATGAATTGGCAAAAGAAGAGCCGTTTCTTGAGAACGATATTCATATGACGCGAAAAGCGTATGCTTTGGATGAAGTGCAAGTGAAAGATCGCCAAGTCAATGATTCCTTGACTGAAGCCATGGTCGAGAAGAATCGCGAAACGATTGACAACATCCGGATTAACGATACACGGCCGCTAAATGAAGTGTATAATCAGCTGCAAACGTTCCGGCCGTATTATACTTTCAAAGATGTGGATATTGATCGCTATGAAATTGATGGAGAATATCAGCAGGTGTTTATTTCTGCCCGTGAACTGACGCAGGAAAACTTGCCCGATCGCGCGCAGACATGGGTGAATCGACATTTGCGCTATACGCACGGCTACGGCGTTGCGGTCAGCAACGTCAATGAAATAACGGCTGAAGGGCAGCCGGAGTATATTGTGAAAGATCTGCCGCCGGAAGGCAGCATTAAAGTGACCCGACCGCAAATTTATTTTGGTGAAAATGACTATGATTCTGTGATTGTGAATACAAGCATTGATGAATTTGATTTTCCGGATCAAGACGAATCCGCGACTCATCGCTTTGAAGAAAAGAGCGGCATTCCGCTTACGGGGATCAATCGCTTATTGTTTGCAATCGATGAAAAATCATACCGCTACCTCATCTCAAGACAGCTGACGAGTGAAAGCCAACTGCTGCAAACGAGAAACATTTTTGATCGGGTAACGAGAATCGCTCCATTTTTACTGTTTGATTCCGATCCTTATCTCGTGGTGCGCGATGACGGCACGCTCGTTTGGATGATGGATGCCTATACGCGAACGAATCGATTTCCGCATTCTGACGCAGACGGCAAACGGTTTAATTACATTCGCAATCCGATTAAAGTAACTGTTGATGCGTATTCAGGAGAAGTGAATTTTTATTTAATTGAAGAAAATGAGCCATTGGTCCAGACTTATGCGAGAATGTTCCCGGATTTGTTTGAAACAGAGGTGCCAGACGATATTCGCGCTCATTTTCGCTACCCGATTGAATTGTTTAAAATCCAAGCGGAAATGTTTCGCGCTTACCATATGACAAATGTTGAACTGTTTTATAACCGCGAAGACTATTGGCAAATTCCAACGGAAAAATATTATGGGGAAGACATCCAGATGGAGCCTTATTATGTCACGATGAAGCTGGATGAAGCCGATAAGGAAGAATTTATTTTAATGACTCCGTATTCGCCGAACAGAAGGCAGAACATGTCGGCATGGATGGGTGTTCGCAATGATGGCGAACATTATGGCGAAATGTTCGTCTACACGTTTTCAAGGCAGCGAAACATTTATGGTCCGCAGCAAATTGAAAACCGGATCAACCAGGATGCAGCCATTTCACAAGAATTGAACTTATGGTCGCAAGGCGGCTCCAAAGTGATCCGCGGCAATTTGCTCGTCATTCCGATCGAAGATACGCTGCTGTATGTGGAGCCGATGTATATTGAATCGAATAACGAAACGGCTCTGCCTGAAGTGAAGCGAATCATCGTTGCATATCAGGACTATATTGTAATGGAACCGACGCTGGATCAAGCGCTTGATCGGCTGTTTGCATTGATTGACAATCGGGCGCCTGCAGGGGAAGCGGATGATGAAGAGCGTGAAGGAACGGAAGAAAATAAAATAAAAACGCCGCCGCAGCTGCTCGAAGAAATTGATCGCACGTTCCATCAATACCAGGAAGCGAATAAAGCAGGCAACTACGTTGAAGCGGGGCAAGCGCTGCAGCGGCTGGAGCAGCTGCTGTCCGAGTGGCGGGCGCAAACCAATCAAGCAGATGAAGCAGCTTCTGCGGAAGAATCATGAAAGGGATGTCGTTGCGTGACATCCCTTTTTGCATGTTAAGAATGAGGTTTATCGCGTCCGATCGCTCTCATGACGAGACCTGCAAGCAGCACGAGAACGATTGCGCCTAATAAGGCGGGAATCAGATAGAAACCGCCTACTTCCGGCCCCCACTGCCCCAATATCGCTGAGCCAAGCCAAGCTCCGATAAATCCGGCGATAATATTCCCAATAACTCCGCCAGGAATGTCGCGGCCGAGAATCAGCCCTGCCAGCCAGCCGATAATGCCGCCGACAATTAATGACCAAATAAATCCCATGGGACACCACTCCTTTTTGTGATCACGATAGTTGAATATCAAATGATGGTGTATTTTGCATTTATTGCTATTTGTAGTTTCTATCATTGCGCAATTATTATGCATGCTTTTCCAGCGTGACAGTTTTCCATCAATCGGCGATAATAAAAGAAGCAAGCTTTTGATGATGCGCGCATTCAGAGGAAGGTGAACAGAATATGAAAATGATTGGAGCATTTCCCGTCTACGGGCAAGTCATTGATAATGAGACGAGATGCAAGCATTATCATTCTGAACGTGACGTTGTTGCGATAAAGTTTCGCTGCTGCAAAAAATATTATCCTTGTTATTTATGCCATCAAGAAGCGGAAGAACACGCAATTGCTGTTTGGGATAAAAAAGATTTTGATCAACGAGCGATTTTGTGCGGCGTCTGCAAGCGGGAGCTGGCGATCAAAGAATATTTGCATGCGGAGCGATGCCCGCATTGCCAGGCTGCATTCAATCCCGGCTGCTCTTTGCATTATCATCTTTATTTTGAAGTTGAAAAACATGAAAAAGGATAGGGAAGCGGAATTCCTATCCTTTTTTTTTGAATTAAAGCGCTGCAGTTTTGATTTTGCGTTCCAGCCGTTGTTTTTTCGCTTTGCGAAAATGAAACAGTTCATAAACGGCGGGTATTACAATCAAGGTGAGCAAAGTAGAGACGGATAATCCTCCAATGACGACGACGGCAAGCCCTTTGGAGACGAGGCTGCCCATCTCTTCTTTTCCAAAAAGCAATGGAATCATGGCAAAAATGGTTGCAAGAGCCGTCATGACAATGGGTCGGAACCGTGTGGCGCTTGCTTCAAGCAGCGCTTCGCGAATGGTCATCGTTTTTTCATTTTGACGGACGCGGTCAAGGAGGACAATGGCGTTCGTGACGACGATTCCGATTAAAAGCAATGCTCCGATCATCGCACCGATGTCAATCGGCATTCTTGAAACGATTATCCCTAAAATCGAACCGATTACAGCTAATGGCAGCGTAAATAAAATGACGAGCGGCGCTCGAAGCGTTTTGAATGTAAGAACCATGATGAGATAGACGAGGCCGATCGAGATGGCCATAAGTTGGAAGAGTTCAGCAAATTGGCCACTCTGAGCTGCTGCGGCGCCTCCCGTTTCAATCGAATAGCCTTCGGGAAGTTTTAACGCATTCGTTTGATTGGTGATTTCCTGAGCAATCTCAGACAGGTTGGCAGGATCGACTTCAATCGTGAGGCGAATGTATTCGCTGCCGTTTTTGCGCAGCAGATTTGTTGGTTTTTTTGATTCTTTGAGTTTCGCAACGGAAGAGAGCGGAACAATGTTTTCATCCACAATAATCGGCAAGTTGTTTAAATCGTTTTCTGATTCTGGATCGAAGGCGCTGTCAAGCAAGACTGGTGTATCTTTGCCATCCAGCTTAATCGTTCCGATCGGAAATGGATTGAGCAGCAGCTCCATTTGCTTTGCCACTTCTTCTGCGTTTGCTTTTTCTTGATCGATGATGAACTCATAGACTGACTTTACCTCATGCTGATTGGTCGCCACACGCTCAACGCCTTCAATTTCTTTTATCGTTTCAGCTGCAAGTTCTGCGGATTGCAACAGTTTTTTTGGATCGCGGCCGATGATGTCCAGTGTGATCGTTTCGTTTTGAAACGAAGTGAAAGAAACTTTCATGACGTCAAAAACGGCTTGGGGATAGTTTTCTTTTTGTTTTTCAATTTTTTGTATGAGTTTTTCGGCGTTCGCACCTTGTTTCATCACGATATAAAATTGAGCAGAGTTTTGTTTTGTTATTTGGCTATACTGTGCATCTTCAGGATTCATTCCGAGAAATAAAATCACTTGCTCTGCATCTGTCAGTGACTGCAAATAGGATTCCAGGCTGAACATATCCTCTTTGACCGTTGAAAACGGAATGTCATCTGGATACGTGATCGAAACTTGAATATCGCTGTCAGACGCATCGGCCGAACCTTTTGGCATGACGAAATAGGCGCCAATCGCAGCGGCAAAAATTACGAATGACAACACAATCGGCAGCCATTTATGGTTTAAGCACCAATTCAATATGCTTACGTAACGCTTCGGTTTTTTATATGTTGGCAGTTTGCCTGTTTTCAATAATCGCGAACTCATGAGCGGAACGACGATTAATGCGACAAGCAATGAAGAAAGCAGCGCGTATGTGATGGTCAAAGCAAACGGCAATAATAAATCTTGCAGAGATTTTGCCAGTCCCATCGGCAAAAAGACAGCGACTGTTGTTAACGTTGATGAAGTGATCGCAGCAGCGACTTCTTTCGTTGCATCGAGAACATCCGTTTTTGAAAAATTGCCGTTTTGCGCTTTGCGGAAAATGTTTTCGATCACGACGATGCTGTCATCGACCAATCGTCCAACGGCAACCGCGACAGCTCCGATTGTCAGGATGTTCAGCGTCACGCCTGAAAGCGATAATAAAAGCAGGGTGATGCCAAGTGACAAAGGGATGCTGATGATGGCAATCATTGTCATGCGCAAATGCTTTAAAAATAAGAAAATAACAATCGCTGCAAATAATGCGCCGAGCAAAACCGCTTGCATCAGACTATTAACCGAATGAACGATAAAATTAGAAAACGAAACGAGCAGCGACATTGTGATTTTGGGTCCATATTGCTCATTGATGGAATCAATGGTTTCTTCGACTTTTTTTCCAATTGCTACAGCGTTTGCACTAGGTTCTTTCATTAACAGCAGCGCGACAGCTTCTTCACCGTTGACGCGTGAGAAAAAAGTTGAGCTGGATTCCATGATTTCTACTGATGCGACATCTTGAAGCTGGACGTTCGGAGCGATCTGCAGGTTTTTAAGCGCTTCGGTTCCTTCGATTTCTCCAATGACTTTTATGTTCGTCTGCTTGTTTTCAATCGTTTCTTCGCCAACGCTGACGGCAAGGTTTTTCCCTTGCAAAATGCTGATTAAAGCTTGCACTGGAATCTGATAGTGTTTAAGTTTTTCTTGATCCAGTTTAATTTTTACTTGTGTATGCTGTTTTCCATAAACCGATACGTTAGCGATTCCTGATAAACTTTCAAATTTTGGCACGATTTTTTGTTCAACGGTTTCCATCGCTTCCCGCGAGAGGCCGTGTGGAAATGAAATGCCGAGCTGCCATAGCGGGATCATATCGATGTTCAATTGTGATATGACCGGACGTGAATAGCCTTCAGGCAGTGAAACGGCTTCTACGGCTTCTTGAACTTCTTGTTTTGCTTCTTTCATATCGACGTTTGCGTCAAACAGAATATCAATGGCTGCAAAGCCGTCTGATGTTGATGAAAAAACGTTTGTTTTTCCTTTCACTGCACCAACCGCCTGTTCGATGGGCTCCGTTGCCTGTTCTGCAATTGTTCCAGCATCGGCGCCTTCTTTCATGACAATGACTGTAACCATTGGGTTATCGGCTGCAGGCATAAATTCTTTCGGCAGGGTGAAATAGCTGACTGTTCCGAATCCGAGAGATAAAATGATTAGCAAGATGACTGCGGCGCGGTTTTTAAGCGCCCATTTCGTCAATGAAATCATTGGCTCCAATCCTTTCGATGTTTGTTTTTCCGATTCAAGTTTAATTGGCATGCAAGCGCAAACCTACGAACGTGCGCATGAATTTGTCTCCGTCTGAAGACGGATTTAGCCAAACATTTTCCAATAAAAAAAGATTGTCAAAGCGGCTCAAACATGTATAATGAATAAGGTAAAAATAAACATGAAGTTAAGTAAAAGCAAACTTCCGTGCTTTAATGTTTACTTTCATCAAACATTTGAAAAAGGCAGGAGTAAGGAAATTGGAAATCGGCGAGAAAATCAAGCGATTGCGTTTAAAAAAAGGGTTGACTCAAGAGGAATTAGGCGAGCGGACCGATTTAAGCAAAGGGTACATTTCTCAGCTTGAACGCGATTTGAGCTCACCTTCGATAGAAACGCTGTTTAGCATTCTCGAAGTGCTCGGGTGTTCGCCTAAGGAATTTTTTGATGATGATACGCACGTACAAAAAGTCGTTTATAAACGAGACGAACGCACGAGTTTTATCGACGAAGAGAAAGGTTACCACATTGAGTGGCTCGTACCGGAATCGAATGAAAATGAGATGGAGCCGATTTTGTTGACGCTGCAAAAAAATGGCGAATTTAAAACGTTTGAACCTTCGCTGTCAGAAACGTTTGCATTTGTGCTGGCAGGACGTGTGGAGCTGCGGCTCGGCAGGCGCCGATATTTTGCCAAAGAAGGCGAATCGATTTACTTTCATGCGTCGGATGAACATCAGTTTGTGAACCATTGCGATGGTGAATCGCAATTGCTGTTAATTGCAACGGAGTCATACTTATAGGAGGTGGCGAAATGTCTGTGCCGATTATTCAGTTTGAAGGAGTGACGAAACAATACCGGAAAGGCGAACCGGTGTTGAAAGATGTCAGTTTTGACATTCATAGAGGAAAATTTTATACGCTGCTCGGACCCTCGGGCTGCGGAAAAACGACGATTTTGCGCCTCATTGCGGGTTTTATTGAACCGACAGAAGGCACGATTTATTTTAATGGAAAAAAAATGAATCATGTGCCGCCAAATGAACGGCAGGTGAACACGGTTTTTCAAGATTATGCCTTATTTCCGCATCTCAATGTGTACGAAAACATCGCTTTCGGTTTACGTATAAAAAAAATGAAAGAAAAAGAGATTGCTGAAAAAGTCGAGGAATCGCTTCGTTTTGTCAATTTAGCGGGTTTTGCCGAGCGGGAAATCGAAGAGCTTTCAGGCGGCCAAAAGCAGCGGGTTGCGATTGCCCGCGCCATCGCGAATGATCCTGAAGTCATTCTTTTTGATGAGCCGTTGTCTGCATTGGATTTAAAGCTGCGGACAGCTATGCAGTATGAGCTGCGGGAACTGCAGCAGCGGCTTGGAAAAACGTTCATTTTTGTTACGCACGATCAAGAAGAAGCATTGGCTATGTCAGATGAAATATTCGTTATGAACGAAGGAAAAATTCAACAATCGGGCACGCCGATTGATATTTACGATGAGCCGATTAATCGATTCGTTGCGGATTTTATTGGAGAGTCAAACATTATTGAAGGAACGATGATCAGAGATTATCTCGTAGAATTTGCCGGCAAATCATTTGAATGTGTCGATGGCGGGTTTGATCCGAATGAAAAAGTGGAAATCGTCATACGTCCCGAAGATTTGGAAATCACTGCAGCCAATGAAGGAAAGTTGAACGTAACGGTTCGTTCGCAGCTGTTCCGGGGCGTGCATTATGAGTTGACGACTTACGATGATGCAGGAAACGAATGGCTTGTCCATTCAACGAAAAAAGCGGAAGTCGGCGAGAAGATCGGGCTTCAATTTGGTCCAGATGACATCCATGTGATGCGATTAAACGAAACGGAAGAAGAATTTGATGCGCGTCTGGAAGAATATGGGGTTGCTGCCAATGATGAATAAAATGACGCCTGTACGGTTTTTATATGCGATTCCGTATTATGCATGGATGATCCTATTTGTTGCTGCCCCGATTGCACTTGTCGTTTATTTTTCGTTCTTGAATCTTTCTGGCCAGTTTACGCTTGAAAATTATCGATCATTTTTTTCGCCTGTTTATTTAAAACTTGCGCTCAGTTCGTTTTGGTATGCGTTTTTAATCACGCTGTTTTCTTTGGTTATCGCTTATCCGACGGCTTATTTTTTAACGAAAACGAAGCATAAACAATTATGGCTGCTTTTTATCATTATTCCTTCATGGATTAACTTGCTGCTAAAAACTTATGCATTCATTGGATTGATGGGTTTTTACGGCCCGATGAATGCGTTTTTAGGTTTATTCGGCATCGGTGAAAAGCAAATTTTATTTACCGATTTTAGTTTTATTTTTGTATCGGTGTACATTTTTATTCCATTTATGATTCTGCCGATTTTTAATTCGCTCGACCAATTAAATCCGAGGTTGATCGATGCGTCGCGTGATCTAGGTGCAAGCGCATGGACGACTTTTTGGCGCGTGGTTTTGCCGCTCACGATGAACGGTGTAAAGTCCGGGGTGCAAATTGTTTTCATTCCTGCGCTTTCCTTGTTTATGATCACACGGCTGATTGCGGGGAATAAAGTGTTGACGCTTGGCACTGCGATTGAACAGCACTTTCTCGTGACGCAAAACTGGGGCATGGGTTCAACGTTGGCGGTGTTTTTAATGATCGCCATGTTTCTCATGATGATGGTGACAAGAGGAAACGGTAAAGGGGGGCTTTTCAATGGGTAAATTAAATATGCTCCCAAAACTGCATTTAGCAATCATTTTTGTCATCTTGTATGCGCCGATTTTTTATTTAATCTATTACTCTTTCAATTCCGGCGATTCGATGGCGAACTTTGAATCGTTTACGCTTGAGCATTACGCCGCGGTTTTTCATGATACAAGATTAATCGTCATTTTAATCAATACGGTTGTCATTGCTTTGTTGTCAGCGTTTATGGCTACGTTCATCGGAGTTTTTGGCTCGCTTGCGATTTTCTTTATGCGCAGCAAGCCGATGAGAAAAGCGATTTTGTCGTTGAACAATGTGCTTATCGTCAGTCCAGATGTGATTATCGGTGCGTCGTTTCTCATCTTGTTCACGCTGCTCGGCGTCAAGCTTGGCTTTGCTTCCGTTCTTGTTTCGCACGTGGCATTCAGCATTCCGATCGTCGTCATGATGCTGCTGCCGAAATTATATGAAATGAGCCCGTCGCTTATCGATGCAGCGCTCGATTTAGGGGCTGCCAAACGAGATGTGCTGACGTGCGTTATTATTCCATACATTCGCCCTGGCATTTTTGCAGGTTTTTTTCTTGCATTGACGTATTCGCTCGATGATTTTGCGGTGACTTTTTTTGTGACGGGAAACGGCTTTTCGACGTTGTCCGTTGAAATCTATTCCATGGCGCGAACAGGAATCACGCTGACGATCAATGCGTTGTCTGGAATTGTTTTTCTCGCCACCGTCATTCTTGTGCTCGGCTATTATTTGATTAGCCAAAAAGCGAAAGCGCCTCTCACGGGGGTGAAAAGATGAAAGAATTGCTTCGTGCAAGCGGCGTTGTTTTATTCATTTCGATTGTCCTTTTATTGATAAATGTGAAGTTAAATGAAGGCCATGTCAGCTCGGGAAATGGTTCGATAACGGTATACAATTGGGGGGAATACATGGATCCTGACTTGTTGAAACAGTTTGAAGAAGAGACAGGGATTCGCGTCATTTATGAAACGTTTGATTCAAATGAAGCCATGATGGCAAAAATTGAGCAAGGCGGAACTTCGTATGATATTGCAATGCCTTCTGAATATATGGTAGAAATGATGGCGGAGAAAAAATTGCTTCTTCCGCTTGATCATGCGAAACTGCCGAATCTGAAACATATTGATGCTGATTTTCTTGATTTGCCATTTGATCCAAACAACCGCTATTCTGTTCCTTATTTTTGGGGTACGTTAGGAATTGCGTACAATCCAACGCTGCTAGACGGCCAAACGTTTGAAAGCTGGGATGATTTGTGGCACCCTTCTTTGAAGCAGCAAATTATCCTGGTCGACAGCGCTCGTGAAACGCTCGGGATGAGTTTGAATTCGTTAGGCTACTCGTTGAATTCAACAGAGGCAGGCGAACTGCAAGAAGCCAAAGAAAAACTTGAAAAGCTGACGCCGAATGTGAAAGCGATCATTGGCGATGAAGTGACTCAGCTCATGGTGAATCAGGAAGCGGCGGTTGCGGTGACATGGTCTGGCCAAGCCGCCGATATGATGTGGGAAAATGAAAACATCGATTATGTCGTTCCAAAAGAAGGTTCAAATTTATGGTTTGATAACATGGTCATTCCGAAAACAGCGACGAATGTCGAAGGTGCGCATGCATTTATTAATTTTATGCTTGATCCGCAAGCTGCTGCGCAAAATGCTGAGTATGTCGGCTATTCCACTCCTAATGCAGCCGCTTTGGAATTGATGGATCCAGACATTGCCGAAGATGAACGGTTTTATCCGGATGAATCGATTCGCAGGCAGCTTGAAGTGTATCAAAACCTTGGATTGGAAATGCTTGGGCTTTATAACGATTTATTTTTAGAATTTAAAATCCAACAGCGTGAATGAGGTGGCAGCGTGTACAAGCATTTTTCTCAGATAAGCGAACAGATTGGCTTTCTCCATCAGTAAAAAGTTTAGATGAACTTGCAAAAATTGCGCGCTATTTTTCAGATGCATTTCCATTTGAAAACCTTGACGTTTTGCAGAAAAACGCGGAAAAGATAACCCCGCAGTTTTTATGTGAAAAAATGCTTATACGGCGGCGCGGCGGACTGTGCTATGAAATTAACGCATTCTTGCATCTATTTTTGCAAGCGCTAGGGTATAATGCCGTCCTTGTAAAAGGGACGGTTTTTACAGAGACAGGCTGGGCGACGGATGGCACGCATGTACTTAACGTCGTCAAGCTGCATGAAAAA
Source organism: uncultured Caryophanales bacterium (assembly GCA_937983115.1). Taxonomy (GTDB): domain Bacteria; phylum Bacillota; class Bacilli; order Bacillales; family UBA6769; genus Pueribacillus. The sequence goes on along the minus strand of CALKAO010000059.1, from coordinate 3 downwards.
TGC
>CALKAO010000058.1 GCA_937983115.1 uncultured Caryophanales bacterium | reverse complement strand
GGCATGATCAACGTCACTTCCGTCAAAGGAGCGCCCGGCAGCTGGATTAACCCGAACGACAACCATTAATCAGTGTATAAAAACGAAGTCTGAATCCCAAACGGCATTCAGACTTCGCTAATTTTTATAATATTTGAGCAAATCCCCATAAATGACGCGATCCGATAAATCAAGCTGACGCTGGACTTGTTCAATATAAGGTTCGCACTTTTCCGCTTCCTCTTCTTCTCCGCTTAAACGATTAAAGCATTTTTGCTTTGTATAAACATAATCATTCGTTATAAAACTGCCATCTCTTAATGCGACGAGATGAGGCCGATCGGCTGCAAACAAATCCGAACCGAACATCATGTCTTTTTCATTTTCGATTCCGAGCAAATTTAAAATCGTCGGCTTGATGTCAATTTGGCCGCCGACCGCATCGATTATCTTTCCAGATTGCCCGGGAATATGAATGATCAACGGCACGCGCTGAAGCTGAATTGAATCATACAATGTAATTTCTTTGTCTAAAAACTCGCCCAGCGCATCGTTATGATATTCAGAAATTCCATAATGATCGCCGTACAAAACGAAAATCGAATTCTCATACAAATTTTCAGCTTTTAACTGTTCAAAAAATAATTTCAACGCTTCATCGGTATAGCGAACCGTAGCAAAATAACGGTTTAACGTCTCGCTGCTCGTGTTTGCTTCTGAAATCAACACGTCTTCTTCATCAAGCGCATAAGGAAAATGATTCGTCAGCGTAATAAATTTTGCATAAAATGGCTTCGGCAGCCGTTTCACATAATCGATCGATTGCGAAAACATTTCAATATCCTTCAAGCCCCATCCGACCGAGTATTCTTCGCGAATCTCAAAATCATCACTTGAGAAAAAGCGGTCATAGCCCAGCGATTGATACATTTGATTCCGGTTCCAAAAAGTTTCATTGTTCGGATGGAACACAGCAGAATAATACCCCGCTTTCCCCAGAATGCCTGGCAAGCCATTGTATACATTGTCCGGATTCGTAAAAAACACGGCTCCTCTCGGCAGCGGGTGCAAAGAATTCGCAACGAGGAACTCCGCGTCAGATGTTTTGCCTTGCCCCGTTTGGTGATAAACATTTGGAAAATAATAACTTTCTTTAATTAATTCATTTAGAAACGGCGTAATTTCTTCACCGTTTATTGTGCGGTTTAATACAAAGCTTTGCATCGACTCAAGCGAGATCACGAACACATTTTTCCCTTCAGCCATTCCGGTGTAGACGGGATTTGGCGAAGCCGTATGAGCCTGAACGTACGCTTTCACTTCTTGAAAGCCGTCACTCTGAGCAAAAGTTTGATTGGCGCTGACCCGCGTTTGCAAAATTAAATCATAAAAATGATAATTAAACACACCAATGTTTTGCACAACCATCGACCGATCGAATGAACGCGTCAGCAGCTGTGGATGCTCAATTTCTGACAGTCCTAAATTAAAAGCAAACAACGCCAGTGCAGCGGCATAAAGGCGAATCAAATCGATTTTAGCTGCAGTGGAAGGAAGTTTATTCCATCTTTTAACCGCAAAAAGTAAAACGAACACATCAAAAAACAGCAGAATGTCGGCAGGTTGGATCAGCGTAAAAATACTTTCGCCTAAATCTCCCATATTATTCGTCTGAAATAACGTCGGAATCGTAATAAAATCACTAAAAAAACGATTGTAGATAAGATTGGCGTATAGGATAATGGATCCGGCAGCACTGATGGCAGCCAGCATGGAATTTCGTCTTTTTAATGGAAACAGAAAACTGAACGAAAATAGAACGAGGGCCGAACTCAGTGGATTAATAACGAGCAGCATTTCTTGCAGCACATTTTCCGTTGGCACATGGAAAAAAAAGCGCTGAACAAGATATACTTTCAGCCAAAATAAACCAACTGCCACAAAAAACAACTGGTGTTTCTTTATAAAAGAACAATCCACGATGTGTTCCTCCCTAACATTCATCACAAGGCTCTTTCAAAATGTTTCTTTGATTATCATTATTTCATGCACGGTTAAGATAGTAAAGAGATGTACATATGAGAGGACGGGATGGCGATGAAATTTTTCTTAACTTACGGAACGCATCAATACTTAAAAACGATTTACGAAAAACATCGGGACAAACACCGCATTTTTTTATTAGACGGCGACGCGTCGTCAATTTTAATCGTTGAGAAAAAAGGAAGAAGCTTGTTTCAAAGCGGAAAAAAATATGCGATCGACTATTCAGAAGGATCATTTGAGCATGCAACCTTTGCCGTGATGAACAACATTCCAGTTCCTCGCGAAGAAAAAGACGCCTTTCGCTTTGAAGCAAAAAAACGGGCAGATTTGTTAAAAAAGCAAGCCGGATGCCTCGCTGTTCGCGTGCTGTCGCCAACGAAAAAAAATGATTCGTTCATTCTCCTAAGCATGTGGGATTCATCGTGCGATTACCGAAGATTCCGGGATTCGCCTGCATATAAGCCGCTATCGGCGGCATCTTCAAATCCCCAGCAGCTGTTTACAGGCAAAGCTTACGAAAAAACGTATGCGGTTTACCGCGAAGAATTGGACGAAGAATCTCAAAAAAGATAAAACATTGCCTTGAGCTTACGCTCGCAGCAATGTTTTCATTTCGCTATATTTTCATCACTCCACCGGTATTTGCTGAAGTGACAAGTTTGGAATAGCGGCCAAGCCAGCCTTTTTTTACTTTAGGCTCAAATCCTTTCCATTTCGCTTTTCGTTTTTCCAATTCCTCATCGGAAACTTCCAAATGAATTTTGCGATGATTTAAATCCAATTCAATGATGTCGCCATCTTCAACAAATGCGATCGGTCCTCCTTCAGCAGCTTCCGGCGAAATATGGCCGATAGAAATCCCGCGTGAAGCTCCCGAAAAACGCCCGTCAGTAATTAATCCGACTTTCGCGCCCAAACCGCGGCCGACAATTTGTGATGTTGGAGCAAGCATTTCCGGCATACCCGGACCGCCTTTTGGCCCTTCATAGCGAATGACGACAACATGGCCTTCTTTTACTTTGCCTGATTCAATGCCTTCCAGCGCTTCCTCCTGAGAATCAAAGCAAATCGCCGGTCCGCGATGATAGCCGCCGACTTCAGGATCAACTGCTCCCACTTTGACAATCGCGCCATCAGGAGCAAGGTTTCCAAACAATACAGCAAGGCCCCCGCGTTCCGAATGAGGATTATCCAGCGGCCGGATGACTTCCGGATCCAGAATTTCGGCGCCTTCAACCGTCTCGCGGATCGTTTTGCCGGAAACGCTTAAACAATCGCCGTTAAATGCGCCGGGTTTCTTCAGCAATTCGTTTATAATGGCGCTGATTCCACCGGCACGGTGAACATCTTCTATATGGTAATTGGAAGCCGGAGCAATCTTTGCCAAGTGCGGCACGCGATTCGCCACTTCATTAATTCGTTCAATTGGATAATCGACTTCCGCTTCTTGGGCAAGCGCGAGCGTATGCAAGACGGTGTTCGTCGAGCCGCCCATCGCCATGTCGAGCGCAAACGCATTGTCAATCGCTTCTTTCGTTACAATATCGCGAGGCTTGATATCTTTTTTAATCAACTCCATTAATTGCTTTGCTGATTTTCTGACAAACTCTTTGCGTTCTTCAGCAATCGCCAAAATCGTGCCATTGCCAGGCAAAGCCAGCCCAATTCCTTCCGCCAGGCAGTTCATCGAATTCGCTGTAAACATGCCTGAGCACGAACCGCAAGACGGGCAAGCGTTCTGCTCCAATTCAAGCAATCTCGCTTCATCAATTTTTCCAGCCTGAAACGCGCCGACCCCTTCGAAAACAGATGAAAGTGAAAGCGGATTCCCTGCACTGTCCGTTCCCGCTTTCATCGGCCCGCCGCTGACAAAAATGGTCGGGATATTGACCCGCAAAGCAGCCATCATCATGCCTGGCGTGATTTTGTCGCAGTTCGGAATGCAAACCATGCCGTCAAACCAATGCGCATTCGCAACGGTTTCAACCGAATCGGCAATGAGTTCGCGGCTCGGCAGCGAATAGCGCATGCCAATATGGCCCATGGCAATGCCGTCATCAACGCCAATCGTATTCATTTCAAACGGAACGCCGCCAGCTTCGCGAATCGCTTCTTTTACAATTTTTCCAAACTCTTGCAAATGAATATGCCCAGGCACGATATCTATATAAGAATTAACGACTAAAATAAACGGTTTGTCTAAATCGCTCGTTTTTACTCCCGCGGCATGCAGCAAGCTGCGATGCGGCGCTCGATCGATCCCTTTTTTAATCATGTCGCTGCGTAATTTCATAAACTTGGAACCCTCTTTCTAACCTATTATTCTACTGGATAACTTTCTACTATTTTATCACTAATGCACGAAGAAATGTAGGGAAACGCGCAAAATTTTCAAAAAGCTGCAAAATGGCATAAAACTTCGCCCGCATCTTACATTTGCTAAAAAGAAACCGATATAACAAATAGAATCATGTCAAGGAGGAGGAATGCTCGTGAAAGCAGAAGAACAGATTTTGCTCGAATCGGGAACTAACGAGCTTGAAATCGTAGAGTTTGCCATCGGAGAAAGCCGCTTTGGCATCAATGTGATAAAAATCCGTGAAATTATTCCGGCCATCCCCGTCACAAAAGTGCCCTTTTCACATTCGCACGTCGAAGGGGTCATCTCTCTTCGCAACGAAGTGATTCCCGTAATCAATCTGGCAAAAGTCCTGCATATCGACGAACCATTTAAAGAAACGGACGAAAAGTTCATCATCACGGAATTCAACAATCTAAAAGCGGCCTTCCATGTCGGCAGCATTGCAAAAATCCATCGAATCTCATGGCAAAACATTGAACAGCCAAATGATCTGGCAAAAAACCTGGAAAACTTGATTACCGGCATCATTCAGCTTGACGATGAAATGATCCTGCTGCCCGATTTTGAAAAAATTTTGTTTCATATCAATCCAAATACCGGAATTTCAGAAGAACGGATTAAAGCCCTTGATGAACGGGAGCGTTCGGAAAAAACGATTCTCATCGCTGAAGATTCTCCGCTTTTGCGTGAACTTTTGCAAAAAACACTGGAAAAAGTAGGCTATTGCAATCTTGAAATTTACAGTGACGGTGAAGAAGCGTTCAACAGGCTCGCTGCTCTTGCCGAAAACGGGGACGCAACAAAGCAGATCCAGCTTGTGATCACGGACATTGAAATGCCTAGAATGGACGGCCACCATTTAACCAAACGAATTAAAGCAGACGAAAACCTGAAAGATTTGCCGGTCATTATTTTTTCATCGCTCATTACAAACGAATTGCGCCACAAAGGAGAAAAAGTCGGCGCTGATGCACAAGTGAGCAAACCTGAAGTAAACGAACTGGTCAAAATTGTCGACCGGCACATTTTATAACACGAAAAAAGCGGCGGAAATTTTTTCCGCCTTTTGCTTTTACCAGGCTGCAACCGTGCCATCTGTCCGATGCTCCGTACCGCCAACGAGCACGCCTGTCTTCGGGTCGCGCCAAATGATTTGACCGCGCCCAAAACTGTACGGTTCAACCATGATGCGCACGTCATGGCCGCGATCCGCAAGCGCAACGGCGATATGATTGGGCACCGTATGTTCAAGTTCAATCGTTTTGCCTTCCACCCATTTCCATCTTGGCGCATCGAGCGCCGCTTGCGGGTTCAATCCGAAATCAATCGCATTCATCATCACTTGCATGTGGCCTTGCGGCTGCATGAACGCCCCCATAACGCCAAATGGCCCTACCGCTTCATTCTCTTTCGTCAAAAAGCCTGGAATAATCGTATGGTACGGCTTTTTTCTTGGAGCAAGGGCGTTATCCGAATGCGGATCAAATGAAAAACTGCACCCTCGATTTTGCAAAGCGATGCCTGTTCCAGGCACGACAAGTCCAGAACCGAATTCAATATAATTGCTCTGAATAAACGAGACCATGTTCCCTTCGCGATCGGCAGCCGCCAAATAGACGGTTCCGCCTTTTGGAGGCCGGCCCGGCTTTGGCGTGATCGCTTCATCGCCAATTAAACGCCGTCTTTCAGCTGCATAATCTTTTGAAAGCAGCGCTTCCACCGGCATTTTCATAAACCGGGGATCCGCAATATATTCCTGGCCGTCAGTAAATGCCAGTTTTAGCGCTTCAATTTGTTTATGATACGTATCGGCTGAATCTTTATGCTGAAAATCAAACCCTTCGGCAATGTTTAATGCTTGAAGGGCAATAAGGCCCTGTCCATTAGGCGGGATTTCCCAAACGTCATAGCCGCGGTAATTCACGCAAATCGGATCCACCCATTCCGGCTCATATTCCGCTAAATCTTCAAATGTCAAATACCCATTCGTCTCTTCAGAAAACTGAGCAATTTTTTCGGCTAGTTCGCCGCGGTAAAAAGATTCTGCATGGGTTTCCGCAATTTTTTGCAGCGTTGCGGCATGATCCGGCGACGCCCACACTTCACCGATGCGCGGGGCTCTGCCTTTTGGAGCAAATGTTTGAAACCAATGCTCAAACGGTTCGCCTTTTAACAGACGTTTGAATCGATGAAATTCAAGATTCCAAACGCGCGCAAGCGTGCGCGAAACGGGGTAGCCATTGCGAGCGTAATCAATCGCCGGCTGCAAAACTTCTGTCAGCGGCAGCTTTCCAAATCGTTCGGACATCGCTGCCCATGCAGACGGAACGCCCGGCACAGTGACCGGAGCCCAGCCTGTTTCAGAAATTTCGCTGTACCCTTGCTCTTTTAACTTCTCGATGCTTATCGCTTTTGGGGAATAGCCGCTGGCATTCAAGCCGTGCAGCTTGCCTTTCACCCAAATGAGGGCAAACGCATCCCCGCCAATTCCGTTCGACGTCGGTTCCACAACAGTTAAACAAGCAGCCGCTGCAATCGCAGCATCAATCGCATTTCCGCCTTTTTTCAACATGTCCAGCCCCGCTTGAGCAGCTAACGGCTGAGAGGTTGCAACCATTCCACGATTTGCATAAATCGGCTGCCGTACAGAAGCATATGGCTGATCGGATGTGTAATTGATCATCTTGTTCCTCCTCCAAAAAACCATTCAACTGCGGCTTATCAATGGAATTTCATCAAAATAATACGCCTTTACTCTAAAAGCTGCAATCTGCGTCCATTCCACTGACGGCTGCCAATCATGGACGACCGCGCTAATCGCGCCATTCCATTCATGCTCAAGTATACCATTATTAAAAAACAATGTAGTCTAATCGCCTGTCATTGGCTTGCACTAATTTTTAGAATTTTTAAGTTCAAAAACACAAAATCATCCATTTTGCATAAAAACTTCAATAACTTTAAACGCGGCCGCCACTGTAAATTTTTTTGGTGAAGCAAGCTTAAAAATATTATGAGCTGATATGTTTCACCATCTGTATCCTTTTTATATTTATCAATGGCAATGACTTCTGGAAGTTCATCGGCTTCTGTTAAAGGAGCACCCGGGATTTGTCGAATGGCTAGTCAGTGATGTTCCATTCGTTTCCGCAGCGTCTTTAAACTTTTTTCTTTGATCGCTCAAATTCCAACAGCCTGATTCCATTCAAAGGTTTGCATTGCGGCGAATGGATTGTTTTCTGAGAATTATTGAAACAAAAACACACATATATCTCCTCAAACAGAAAAGTAAAGCGTTCAAACCGTTTAAAATGTTTCATTTTTCAGATAAGCGCACTTTTTCTGTCTATTCCCTACACTTAAGACGCTTGATGAGGCTTTTCCCCACATTCGATATGGAAGTAAATCGTTCCTTCCGCTTTCTCTGCCTTTAGTTGCAATTACACCTTCAAAACCAAACTCATTCATGTTCAAATTCATTTGCACGCGTCTCCCTTTTGTCTTGTTGTTTGGTTCACTTCAAGTATAAAAGATTTGGAGATGCGTATTTTATTTTTTTGGGTAAAGTTCAGAAAAAAATCCTTACCCAAACAAATATAATAAAGCCTTTAAACAAATAAAAATCGTTTTTTATATTTAGAAAAAATGAAACGGCCTTAGTTTCACATAATAGAAAACTAAAGCCAAAATGGATCCAAACGCTCACTTATTTACTTAAAAAGGAAAATATGCTGATACAGCCCCATTGCATATTGGACGGATATACCTGAATTATGTGGAATTTTCCTTGACATTTATGCTCACTTGTTTATGCAACTCTTACGGACCCTGCAAAAACTTCAAAGCCTCTTCAAAACTTGAAAAATGAAATTCATTCTTATGTTCTGACTCTTTAGCTGTACGCTCTAGCTGCATTTTTGCTGTAGCGCTATTATTGACAACAGCTGCCCTTTTCATCCCATTTTTTAAAAGCCACTTTTGATGTTCAACGACCTTCTCTTGAGTTTCTTTAGGAAAAGCAATGATATTTTCCATTTCCACTAACAAATCAAATGACGTTGCATCTATTTTTTTATTAGTTTCTCTAATTCCTTATTTACTTCCTGAACTTCTTCTTTTTTTACATGTCCCTTCCATTTTAATCCGAGTATTTTTTTGCTCTCATCAATAATTTTAACATCCCACATTTGATTTTCCCCTTTCCAACAATCATTTCTTTAATTTAAAAATGTTTATCACATGATTTTCAATTTTTAATTTTTTAAATATCCTTTCCACCTGATAAGCTTATGTTTATAAAGTCCTATATTTGAATCTTGCTATGCTTTATCAAGACAATGGTTTTGATAATTTCTCAGTAATTTCTTAAGACGCAGATTAAACGTTTTCTCGTATCAGAAGCATCATCAACCATTCCATTTGCAGCCACTACATAAGTATGGAATGGTGCATTTTTCACAATAATCACTAATTTTAGCTTCTCTTGCTGCTTTAGGATTTTCGTTTAAAAAATGATTCTGATCCGATCGCCGCAATTTTTACAAGTTAACCAAGCAAAAACGATTTGCTCCTATTTTTAGACTATTTAATGCAGCATAAGAATCACCAAATGTTTTTATTTGAATTTTTGATGATCTTTTATTTTAATAGGCAAAAAGTCCTTTTTATTATAATTTAATTTTTAGGATATATCAAACTTTTTATAATAATAGAGTTTCATTTATAGAATTTTTTACACCGCTCTAATCGCATGCTTTTTGGATAAATAAAGCTTGCTCCGCTTTTATGTTCTTTATCTTCGAATTTTAAAAATTATCCTCCATTCACTAAAATCAATTGTCACTTA
>CALKAO010000057.1 GCA_937983115.1 uncultured Caryophanales bacterium | reverse complement strand
TCAAGTGGATCAAAATTAAATTGCGAAGTGGATCACTTTTCACTTGCGAAATACAAATGACTTCAGAACAAATGGAAAAAGAATTTTACGATGAACTGTATTATTCGACTTTCTATCTTTTAAATGCAGATCGCGATTTTTATCAGGCAGAGCAGGCGTTTATGACTTTTCAGGCACAAGACGGCATCAGTGCAGAAAAAAGAGAAGAGTTAAAAGAAATTTATGAAGAAAACGTCCAACAAGTAAAAGATAGAATGTCACAAGCAATGGATATTTTACTGGCTGACAATGGTTTAAATCGTGGTGAGATGGAGTCTTACTTTAATATCTTTTTTGAGGATTTATCGAAATGGGAAAATGGTGCAACACAATTTTTTACTGCGAATAATGCTCAAGCTTCCGAATCTCAAATCGACAGCTTAAGAGAAAAATTTGAAAATACTCGCCATACGATTGATTTAATTCAACAAAATTTGGAAACATCAGCTGTAAAAGCGGTAGAGAACATTCATAAAGACAATCAGGTTTCCATTATGACTTCTTTAATTGTTCTTGGTATCTGCATTCTAACGATTTTTGTATTAGGATTCCTGTTGATTCGCAATATTACAAAACCTGTTTCGAATCTTGTCCATATTTTTCAACAAGTATCGGATGGAAATTTGCAAACGGAAGAAATCGATGTTCGCCGAAAAGATGAGATTGGGCAGTTATCATCTGCTTCAAACAGGATGATTGCAAATTTGCGCCGAATCGTTCAAAGGGTGCAAGATATCTCCCAAACGGTTAGCAGCCATAGTGAAGAATTAACGCAAACAGCAACTGAAGTAAGTTCCGGCTCCCAACAGATGGCAGCGACGATGCAAGAATTGTCCGCAGGTGCAGAAGAACAAGCAAGCTCTTCCAATGAAATTTTTACATTGATTGAAAACTTAAATAAACAAATTCATCATTCAAATTTAGAGGGAAAAGCTTTGCAGGAAAAATCGGCTGACGTTTATGAGATGTCGATTGAAGGCAAAAAGCAGATGGATCAATCGGTAGAACGAATGGATGAAATTACAATATTAGTCAATGATTCGGTAGATAAAGTCAAAGATTTAAATGAAAAATCCAAAGAAATTTCTAAATTAGTCGTTGTTATTCAAGAGATTGCAGAACAAACCAATTTACTTGCCCTCAACGCAGCAATTGAAGCTGCCCGTGTCGGAGAATCTGGAAAAGGTTTTGCGGTCGTTGCTGATGAAGTGCGCAAGCTGGCGGAACAAGTAGAAAATTCCGTTTCAGAGATTACGAATATCGTTGATGGTGTTCAAAATGAAACGAATGCTGTCACACATTCATTGGAAACAGGATATGAAAAAGTGGAAGAAGGAAATCAGCAAATGCAAATGACCCGAACGTATTTTGAGTCAATAAATGAATCGATATCTGAGATGCGAGAACGAATCGAGAATGTGACTGCCAATTTAGCTGACATTGCTCAAAATAGCGATCAAGTCAGCCAGGCGGGAGAGAACATTGCTTCGGCTTCTGAAGAATCTTCTGCTGGCATTGAGCAAAGCGCTTCAACGATTCAAGAACAAAGTGTTTCTATGCAGGAAATTGCCGAGAGTGCAGAGTCCTTGGCCAAATTGTCGGAAGAATTAAATGAAATGGTGAAACAATTTAAAATTTAGAGGAAGTCTATTAAAGCTGAAGCTTAATAATATAATGGGATTAGCTGAAAAAGGAATTGAATGATCATGTGATTTCATATGTACGGGACTCAAAAATTCGAAATGAAGCTCGCGGTACGGCGAAATGCATTATTGCTGTATTTCATGCGAAACACTTTTTTTGTTATCATGGTGGTAAAGTCATTTTATGATCGTCCTAAAAAAAGGTTTAAAGGCAATTTCTGCATGAAGAAAAATATTTTGGTGCTCAGGCTGTTTATTTGTGACAAAACAATGTGATTGAGCCATTAACACGAAGGAGGATGTTCAATATGGCAAACGATCGTTATGAGCGTGGAATCGAGGTTGTAAAGGAGTTTACGGTTCCCGAGCCTGATAACCCAACGGGACATATGGATATTGGCGAGGGATTCAGCGACATTGCACCTGATTTAAAGAAATATGTCGTTGAATTTGCGTTTGGCGACATTTACGCCCGTCCGGGTCTTGATAAAAAACAAAAAGTGATTTCAACGATTTCCGCTCTTGTGGCTCAAGGAGTGCCGCAAATCGAAATGCATGTAAAAACAGGGCTGGCGGTTGGCTTAAAACCGGAAGAAATTGTCGGCTGCATCATTCACCTTATCCCGTATACAGGTTTTCCGCGGGTTTTGAATGCTTTAAAATCGGCTCAGCGCGTCTTCGACGAACGCGGCATCAAAGTTGAACCGCCTGAAGTTTATTAATTTTTTAGGAATGAACAGAGATAAATGAAGGCTTTAAATCATAGGTAATGTTCATGATTTGAAGCCTTTTTTGCTCATTCCTATTTTTAAAACAAATTTAAAATTTTTTTGATATTGCAAAATATAATCTCCATCTTTTACTCTAGATTTAGTAAATGTGTAGAGAGAGCTTTAATGGCTAAAATTAGACGAAACGAAAAATGTCCGTGTAGAAGCGGAAAGAAATATAAAAAGTGCTGTCTTGGTAAAGACGCATCGTTAATTGCAAAAGCCTCAGACCGTTTTGGTTATCGCCATTCGCTTACGTATGAAGAAGTGGATGAGTTGAGTACGGATGAAATATTAGAAAAGCCAGACAACCTGGGAATCATTATATTTGATGAAAAAGAATTTCTGAAAGAATTTTTAAATGATATAGAAAACTATGATTCTGCTCTAGATATTTCCGAAAGCTGGCGGCAACTGCACCCAATAAATTCAAAAGGGCGAGATAAAGATTTTCATTGGCTTGCAGCATGCGTTTTATGAGAAAGGCTGGCTTCGGAAGGCCGCTTGTCAATCGAACAAATTGATGCTCTCGTTATGAAAGGATATGAGTTAGTCGAAAACAAGCAATACACAACTGCATGTGATCGATGGTTAGAGGCTTGGAAAACAATAAAAAGAAAAATCGAACCGGCGTTCAAAAAAGTATATGACTTGGATGAGCGATATCCATTCAGTTTTTTTGTCAGTAATTTTTGTCAGGACTTGGAGATCTATCTGTATGATGCGGGAGTTTGTGATTCAGTGTATTTTGAAAAAAGAATTGATTATTGTCGTGATTTTCTTCATTATTTTTCTGAAAGAAAGGATCTTATCCATCATAATATAGAACGAGCAATTGCGGAGTCTCAAATGCTTTGCTTAAACAATATGAGAAAGCCGATTTGGAGTTCGAGAAAGCTAGTCCAGCAATTTCCAGGCAGCGTTTGGGGCTATGCCGGCTGGGGAGATAGTTATACGGAAGGGAAAAGACGAGATTATGCAAGGGCAAAACAATTATATGAAAAAGCTTTGGAAATTGCGAAAAATAATGGTGATAAGATAGAGATTGAAGCGGTTACTGATAGAATCGAAAGTTTAAGGAAAAATTAAAATCGCAGATGGTAAAAAGCATGTTAATCCAAAAAGGGATGGTTTCGTGTCAGTTGGAAAAGATGAAATCATTTTAAGAGGGCTAAAAGTAAACAACTTAAAAAATATCGATTTAAATCTACCGAAAGAAAAAATCATTGTTTTTACTGGCGTGTCCGGTTCGGGAAAGAGCTCGGTTGTTTTTGATGCGGTTGCAGCCGAAAGCCGCAGGCAAATGACGTTGAACTATCCTCTTTATGTTAGAAATCAAATGCCGAGATATGAAAGGCCCCACGCCGATTTCATGAAAAACTTAAGCCCGGTCGTCGTTGTCGAGCAAAGGCAAGTCATCGGCAATTCCCGTTCAACTGTCGGAACGTATATGGATATTCACCCGTTAATTCGCTTGTTGTTTTCAAGAATTGGAAATCCAGCGATTGGTTCGGCGACGGACTTTTCAAGCCAAAGTTCATTTGGCCGCTGCCCAAAGTGCCGCGGGTTTGGCGAGGCGGTTGCTCCGGATGTCAACAAACTTGTCGATTTTGATAAGTCGCTTCGGGAGCATGCGGTGCGATTCAAGCCTTTGTCGCCTTCAGGATGGCAAGGGAGATGGATGATCACTGGCGGCTTGTTCGATCCCGATTTGCCGATTAAGGATTATCCTGAAGATAAATTGCGGCTTTTTTTATATGGGCCACCGGAAGGGGAAAAGGTCTTTGCTCCTTTTCATACCAAACACGGTCCCCAGCCTCATGAGTGGGACGGATTGCTGCCGCGATTTACGCGCTTGTATATCAATCGAGACGTCTCCAAGCTCAAGCAAGTATCCGAAGAAGACGTGTTTGCGGTGTCTACCCGTACGCTATGCCCGACATGCCGAGGATCAGGCTTGAATCCAAAAGTGTTGGAAAGCAAAATCAACGGCTTGAACATTGCCGATTACGATCAGCTGGAACTGACTGATTTGCTTAAAGAATTAAACAAGATAAAAGATCCGATGGGCGAATCGATTGCACGGCAGGCGATGCATCCCATCCAACAGCTGATTGATATGGGATTAGGCTATTTGAGTTTATCAAGAAAAATGGGCACGCTGTCCGGAGGAGAAGCGCAGCGGGTAAAAATTGCGCGCCATTTAGGCAGCAGCTTGAACAATCTGGTGTACATTTTTGACGAGCCGAGTGCGGGACTCCATCCAAAAGAAGTGGATTTGCTTGTTGAGATGCTGAAAAAGATTAAAGCCAATCATAATACTGTGATTGTTATCGAGCATGACTGGTCTGTCATAAAAGCGGCGGATGAAGTGATTGAAATGGGGCCGGGAGCAGGCGTACATGGCGGAGAAGTCGTCTATCAAGGCGGTTTAGAGGGATTAAAACATTCAAAAGCTGAAGCCATGCTCAACCAAAAAGTAAAAATTAATGGGAATCCGCGCGAAATCAACGCTTTTTTTACAATCAAAAACGCGACTCACAACAACTTGAAAAACATCAGCGTCAACATTCCAAAACAGGTTTTTGTTTCGATTTGCGGGGTGTCAGGCTCTGGAAAAAGCACATTGATGATGGAAGCTTTCGTTGAACGCTACCCAAAAACGATTAGGGTTGGACAAGCAAGCATTGGCGTATCGAACCGTTCGACGCTTGCCACGTATATGGGGATTATGGATGACATCCGCACCCTTTTTTCGAAAGCGACAGGACAGCCGGCAGGTTTGTTCAGCTTTAATTCATTGGGGGCTTGTCCAATTTGCAATGGAAAAGGCGAAACAACGCCAGATGTCGCGTTTGCCGATCCGGTGACGGTGCGCTGCGAAGCATGCAATGGCGCGAGGTATTCAGATGAAGCGCTGTCTTATCGCTATCGCGGTAAAAATATCGTGGAGATTTTAGATTTAACGATTAACGAGGCGCTCGATTATTTTACAATGCCGACGATTAGAAAACGGGTGAATCTGTTAAAAGAAGTCGGTCTGGACTATCTCACATTGGGGCAGACGACAAGCTCTTTAAGCGGGGGAGAAGTCCAGCGCCTCAAACTTGCGAGCCACTTGCAAAAAGAAGGGCAAATCTATTTGTTGGATGAGCCTTCGCTGGGCCTGCACCGCAAAGATTATGGAAAACTATTAGACGTTTTCCAAAAGCTTGTCGAACGGGGAAATTCCGTTATCATCATTGAACATAACTTGGACTTTATTGCAGCAAGCGATTATGTCATCGAATTAGGTCCGGGAGGAGGAAAAGATGGCGGACAGATTTTATTTCAAGGCACGCCCGCCGAGATGCTGCATGCCGAAACCGCAACGGCAAAATGGCTGAAAAAAGCGGTTCGGGGCGAATAGTTTTTTAGCTATACTGTTCATTATTTTGTTTGCTGCGTAAGGAAAATCGGAGATACGTGGATTGGCTCGCAAGGCTGGCGTTTGAAAAAATGATTCGGTCTGCTTTTGGACGCAAGAAAAATGCATACTGCTAAAAAGAGGAAAATGGTTTTTGATTTTCAATCGTCTGATTTGAACGTGTGAGCGGTTCAGCGTTTATGTGCAACATGAATGCTGAACCCATTTTTGTTTAAAAGACAATGAACATGGCAGTTCAGCTGGCTAAGTTTATTTTTCTAGGCGAGTTCGAATGGGATCGTTTTGATTTGCGGCAAAGGTCAATGGCTTTTTTTGGCGCTTTTACGTGAAATGATTCCCATTTCATCTTTTGCCGCCAGCATAAGCTGGAGATTTTCATAGAAAACTCCCCTTAAAGGTGGAACAGATTTTTCTGTCTGCTTTAAGGGGAGTTGATTCAAGTTTTCTTGGATTTAGTCGCTCATGACCGGCGTTTGTTTCAGTTCTCGCGCTTTCAGGTCGTATCGATCTGCATTCATCACTTTCACCCAGGCAGCGATAAAGTCACGGACAAATTTTTCTTTGTTGTCGTCTTGCGCGTAAACTTCAGCAATGGCGCGAAGAATGGAGTTTGCCCCGAAAACGAGGTCTACTCTTGTTGCCGTGTATTCAAGTTCGCCTGTTTTCCGGTCACGGCCTTCATAAACTCCGTTTTGTGCAGGCGTCCATTTGATGTTCATATCAAGCAGGTTGACAAAGAAATCATTTGTGAGTGTGCCGACACGGTCGGTGAAAACGCCATGGCTGGTTCCGCCATAGTTGGCGCCAAGAACGCGCAGACCGCCGATTAGGGCCGTCATTTCTGGCGCAGTCAAGCCTAGAAGCTGCGCTTTATCAACAAGAAGCTCTTCTGGACTTACGCTGTATTCTTTCTTTTGGTAGTTGCGGAATCCGTCAGCGACTGGCTCCAGCACTTCAAAGTTTTCCACATCGGTCTGTTCTTGGGCGGCATCTCCGCGTCCAGGAGCAAAGGGAACGATGACATCAAAGCCGGCGTCTTTTGCTGCTTTTTCAATTGCAGCGCTGCCGCCTAATACGATTAAGTCTGCCAGGCTGATTTCGTACTCCAAGTCTTCCTTGATGCTTTCAAATGCTTTCAGCACTTGAGCAAGCTTCTCCGGTTCGTTTACTTCCCAATCCTTTTGTGGAGCAAGCCGGATGCGGGCGCCATTCGCACCGCCGCGATGGTCTGAGCCGCGGTATGTGCTTGCAGCAGCCCAAGCTGTTTTCACTAATTGGCTCACGGTTAATCCTGAGTCAAGGATTTTTCCTTTAATTTCAGCAATTTGTTCTTCTGTTAAGTCGTAATTGCCGGCTGGGACCGGATCTTGCCAAATGAAATCTTCTTCAGGAACTTCCGGACCAAGATATCTTGATTTTGGCCCCATGTCGCGATGCAATAGTTTGAACCATGCGCGGGCAAATGCCTCTTCAAATTCTTTTGGATTTTTCCAGAAGCGCCGCGCGATTTTTTCATATTCGGGATCAAAGCGCAGCGCAAGGTCGGTTGTCAGCATAATCGTCGGCACTTTAATGGATGGATCCTCAACATCTGGCGCTAAATGCTCTTCGGCCGGATCGACTGCCATCCACTGCCATGCTCCTGCAGGGCTTTTTGTCAGCCACCATTCATAGCCGAACAATAAATCAAAGTAGGTGTGATCCCATTTGGTTGGCGTCGGCGTCCATGGCCCTTCGAGCCCGCTTCCGATGGTATCGCGGCCATAGCCTTTGCCGTATGAGCTTTGCCATCCGATTCCTTGCGCTTCAACAGGCGCAGCTTCGGGTTCTGGACCGACATGTTTTGCATCTCCAGCGCCGTGTGTTTTTCCAAATGTATGGCCGCCTGCGATTAAAGCGACGGTTTCTTCATCATTCATTCCCATGCGAGCGAATGTTTCACGAATGTCATGCGCGGCTTTAAGCGGGTCCGGCTTGCCATCCGGGCCTTCAGGATTTACATAAATGAGCCCCATTTGCACCGCAGCAAGCGGATTTTCCAATTCGCGATCGCCGGTGTGGCGTTCATCAGCCAGCCATTCTTTTTCGGCGCCCCAGTACACGTCTTCTTCCGGATGCCAAATGTCTGGACGCCCTGCTCCAAAGCCGATGGTTGGACCGCCCATTTCTTCAATGGCGACATTGCCCGCGAGAACAAGCAAATCCGCCCAAGAAATTTTGTTGCCATACTTCTTTTTAATCGGCCATAAGAGGCGCCGCGCCCGATCGAGAAGAACGTTGTCCGGCCAGCTGTTCAGTGGCGCGAACCGCTGATTGCCTGTTCCGCCTCCGCCTCGGCCATCCCCAATGCGGTATGTGCCCGCCGCATGCCATGACATGCGGATGAACAATGGGCCGTAATGGCCGTAGTCCGCAGGCCACCAATCCTGGCTTTCGGTCATTAAATTGCGGAGATCTTCTTTTAGCGCATCGTAGTCCAGTTTGCTGAATTCCTTAGCGTAATCGAAGTCTTCATCCATTGGATTTGACTTTTTGTCATGCTGGCGTAGAATGTTTAGGTTTAACGCATTTGGCCACCAATCTTGTGTCTCCATTGAGTTTTTGCTTGTTGCGCCGCCGTGAAATGGACATTGTTCCATGTTTTCCTGGTTATTGGCAGTCATAATTTTTTCTCCTCCTTTTTTGCATTGAAACTTTGTATCAACCTAAACAAAAATTGATACAAAAATATAATTATTTTAATTCTGTAATTATTATAATATAGGCTAATGAAAAAGAGAAGGACTAAATGAAAAAATCCCGCTTGCAAAAAATGGATTCGCATTAATTTACAGATGGGATTTAAAAAACTGCTGCAATGATGCAGAAATCACACGCATTGCTTGAGGAACAGGGAAGAAAATGAATGAAAACACAAGCTTTAATCATACGATTAGTCAAAAATATCAAATAATTTTAAATTATTTTATTATCATTATAGAGCATGTAAATGATAAAAGGCAAGTTTTATTTGTGTTACTGATATTGGCTTGAGAATTTTATAGGTGGTGTAAATGTTGCAGCATTTTTCGATCATGATGGAATGGTTTCGCACGCTGTTAAGAAGATTATTTTGCTTTTTTAATCAATTAAGTTTGTTAGAAGCTTGCTTTCATTGTTTTAGATGTTTGAATTGCTAATTTATTATTGCTGCTTAAAAATTCTTACGGTATGCTGATGAAAACTGGAAACATTTTATTTGCCTTTTAAGTTAAGAGGATGAAAATACATCTTTTTGAATTTTACTGTCGAAGAGAGCATATCGAATGTGGATATTGAAGATGTGATAAACTTTTTCAATTGAATTTAAAGGTGTTATGTTTCAGAAAATCATTGATATAAAACAGAATGCAAAGGATCGGTTTTGGGATATGAAGCATTTTAAATTTTGTGTTTTTATAGCGGCAATCCTATTCGCTGGTTGTCAAACAAACGGCAAGCCTATCGCCAATACTCCGGTTGAAGCGCTCGAGCTGTTAAGTGAAAAAGAAGGTTTTGCTAAAGTGATCGAAGTTTATGGAATCGAGGAAATTGCTGAAGAACGTGTGCTTGTTGCATTTAGGGGAATGTTGGATCAAGAAGAAGATGTTTATGTTGCGAATATTGAAACTCAAGGAAGCGGCTGGGCAGTCACTGATGCCGTTAATCTTGGCTTGCCTTCTCTTGAACGATTGGATGAACGGTCTATTACAGAAAAATTTGAAGCTGGTTATACAATAGAAAACATCAATTTAGCCAAAGATTCGAAAATCATCAAACTTAAAAACAGTGATGTTCATATAAAGATTGATTTATATTAATTTAAAAGGCTTTATAAAAAATAATACTAAAAACTTCGGAGGCCGTTCTCTTCATCTAATGAAAAATACATTTGCAATCGGTGCGGGATCTAAAAACTTGTTTCGGTGTTGGATTTTAAAATAGGATTCCCGTTCATTTGATTTTGTTCATGCGGAAGACAGACAGTTGGGCTGTCTTTTTTATTGGTGGAGGTTTGTTTGACTGATGCTTCCACCTTTTTTGTTTTTGCCGAACTTGAATTGGTTCATTTCTCTATACCTTGATTTGGAAAAGAACATAAGTTATAACGACGGCACGGAGCAATTGGAATTAGGAATTTATTCGGACGAAAATGGCAGGTGATGATATGGAGGTAACCATTTTAGAAAGTTTTATAAATCCTGAATCCATGATTTTGATCCCTGTTTTGTATTTGATTGGACTTTTTTTGGATCAGACGCCAAAAGTGCCTGCATGGTCGACTCCTTGGATTAAAGTTTTTGTTGGCGTTGTTTTTTGCTTGGCGTATTACGGAATGATAATCGAAGCTGTGGTTCAAGGGATTTTAGTGGCGGGCACCGCTGTGCTGATGCGGGATCTTATTCATAAATCGATAGATGCGGTAAGAGAAAATCATAAAAATAATAAAAAGTAGTTATTACCCGGATTGCAGGATCTGGAGCAGATATTGTTTTGTTTTGAAAGCAATCGAGGCGAGCATGCTCCTTCCATGAATTCCGCTGCAGATGACGATCCATCATGCTCCAGAGCTTTTTTATACGCCATTAGCGTTTGACTCGCTGCTATAACGAATCAAGCTATTGAAAATAATTTATTATGCAGTCCGATTTTGCATTGAACTTTGCTCTTGAAATGCAGAGCACTGTTTGCCATTCTCTTGACATCGTTTTTACGAAAAAATTTGGGATGGGAGCGTTTAGGATGGAATTGTGCATTTTACTTGACTGCCGATCCATCCGCATATCATTTTTTCATCGTTTTCCTTTATTTGCATGATTATTTTTATATAATATCAGTCCGAACAAGACAGAAAAACACGAACGTTGGAAAATGTATTGGCAAAAACCTGACGCGGCGGTGGCGGAGATGGGAAAATCCGGAAATGGATTGGGATCATTCTGCATCAGCCAATTCTGGTGCCAGTTTTTGGGAAAATCAAAGAGTTATACCGATTTTGAATGTTTTTATAAAATACCTTGAATTCAAGACTCTTGACTTGAATGTTTTTTAATTGAGTTGTAAAGTAATAATAGCAGTAGAAAAACAATAAATGAAAAGGATGGATGAAGATGCCAAAAGTGGGAATTATCGTAGGAAGTCTGCGAAAAGAGTCTTATTCAAGAAAAATTGCAAAAAATGTAGCGGAACTTTTTCCAGCCGATTATGAAACAGAGTTTGTCGAAATTGGGAATCTGCCGCTATACAATGAGGAGTATGATGGCAATTCTCCAGAGGAATATGCAACATTCCGAAATGCAATTAAAGAGCTTGATGCAGTATTGTTCGTTACGCCTGAATATAACCGCTCGGTGCCCGGCGTATTAAAAAATGCGTTGGATGTCGGTTCAAGACCTTATGGTGAAAGTGTGTGGAATGGCAAGCCCGCGGCGATTATTAGCCAGTCGATTAGCAATTTGAGCGGGTTTGGCGCGAATCATCATTTGCGTCAATCGCTGGCGTTTTTGAACATGCCGGTTGTGCAGCAGCCTGAAGTGTACATTGCGAATTCTCAAGATTTAATTGATGAAAATGGCAAAATCAACAATGAAGAGACGATTCAATTTTTACAAAGCTTTGTCGATGCGTTCGTAGACTTAATTAAAAAATATCAAGCGTAAGCGAAAATGGACGGGATCGAGTGCTTTATACTTTTATGCCGCTTGCAGCAAAGCAGACGATTGCTTTGCTGCAAGTTTTTTTGTGTTTTTTTAAACGCTGATCGATTTTTTTGCGGCAGGCGGGGTTTTTCAACAGGCATTTGATCGGCAGCGAATCAGTTTTTTATTGGTTTGAAGTTTGGATGAAAAGACGCTGCCGCTTTAATTGTGCATCGGTTTTAAGCCGCATACTTTAAAGAGATAAACAATCGCCAATGGAATGATGCTCATGTTTTTAAGAAAGAATAAGCAGGCATTATAAGCATTGGAAGGATCATAGGATTCGAAACGTTGCACGTCAATAAATGGAATCACCGCTTTGCTGATGCCTGCCAGCAGAAAATTTCCGAATCCATATAAAATTGCAATAAAAATAACGATTTGAGCGATGAAGCGATGAGGCCAATTGTTTTTTAATTGCGCAGCGAGTAAATTTCCAAACTTGTTCCAGAATGCTTTGCTTCTTAATGTTTTTATGCTTGCTTTTGAGATGAAACAAATGATGCAAAGGACTAAGATGATTCTCGCCAATTCCACGATGATCCCGATCCAAAAAGGTGCGTTGGCTGGATTCCACATTTGATACGCACGAAGGGAAGACGGGATGAGTGAAAGGAATACAAGCGAGAGATGGCGATAAAAAAATTGGATTGACGATAAAAGGGTGTTCAGCCCATATTTCCCAGCATGCCAGACAGCATTCATTTTTTGCCTCCTCCTTTTGAATAGCACGGATCATATTTAGTTTATACGAAATGCAAGGGGTAAACTTCCAGCTGCCGATGGACAACGAATGCAGCGGCAGGCTGTTTTTGAAATAAAAACACTGCTAGTTTCATTGATGAATGTCGCTTTGAAAAATCAAGACGCTTTGAGCAAATCGGGTGAATGGGGTCATCCGATTTTGTTTTTTGGATGGAATGACAATTTTAGTCTTATGCATTATTGCTGAAGTTGTCAATTTTAATGGCTTTCTTTTGCCTGTTTGCGGTATGCGGATTTTTATCAATTTCCTCTTCTATTTTTTGGGGATGGATCATATATGTATAATAAAAATCTTATTTATTAATATTTTTTTACTGTTCATCGGAATGAAAATGACAAGCTTGTCCTTTAACAATATAGGATGTTTACAGCATTTCTTTTGTAACATGTTGTGCAATGGCTGTGATGAAATGTTTTCGTGATCTTTATTTATTATTTTTGCTAAACAATGCCACCGATAGAGAATTGAAGAAAAAGGAGTGATTGAAATTTAGCGGGTGCTGCAAACGAAAAAACAATTTTATGCTTTTTATGATGGAAGTGATTGCAAGGAACGGGATGGTTGGAAAGCTGATTTTGAACAAGTTCTAAAGCCGCTTATGCACAAGCCAATACGAGCCGAAAGGAGAGATTGCAAGCTATGGATATGGTGAGTGTCATTGGTGTGATCATCGCTCTTTCAATTTTGATATTTCTAGCGTTAAAAGGGTACAACCTATTAATTATTTCTTTAGTCGTGTCTGCTTTGATAGCGTTTACAAGCGGGATTCAAATCAATGAAGCGTTAACGAATCATTATATTGAAGGGTTTATTAATTTTGTCAGGAATTACTTTTTAATTTTCTTTTTTGGCGCTTTGTTTGGCAAGATTATGGAAGACAGCGGAGCCGCCAGAAGCATTGCGAGAGGGATATTAAAGGTGACCGGAAAAAACAGCCGCTTGTCAGTCATTGCAGCGATGTCGGCGATTACTGCAGCTTTAACATACGGCGGCGTCAGTTTGTTTGTTGTCGTTTTTACAGTTGTTCCGATTGCCAGACCTATTTTTAAAGAGATGAACATTCCTTGGCCCATTTTTATCGGGGCTGCGTTTTTAGGTTCCGGGACGTTTACGATGACAATGCTCCCAGGCACCCCTCAAATTCAAAATTTAATACCGACTAGTTATTTGGGCACAACAGCAACGGCAGCGCCAATTGTTGGTTTCGTTGCCACAATTGCCGTTATTCCGTTCGGATTATGGTGGCTGAAGCGAGAAGACAAAAAATATCAGGAAAGAAAAATAGGCTATGAAGAAACAAAGGGGAACGATTCGTTCCAAGGAGAAGATCAGGAAGCCTCGCTTCCTTTTCTTGTGAGCATCATTCCTTCGATCGTGCTGCTTGTATTGCTTAATCTTGTAAAAATTGGCATCGAATTATCGCTAGCTTTAGCAGTTGTTGTGGCAGGGATCCTTTTTTACAAGAAATTGGAGTCTCCGATGAAAACGTTCAATGTCGGCGCCATGAATGTCGCTGCGCCCATTTTGAATACGAGTGCGGTTGTTGGATTTGGCAGTGTGGTTTCAGTTACGGTCGGATTTGAAATGATGCAGCAGGCGATTGCCGGCATACCGGGCCATCCTCTCATTTCATTCGCGATTGCAACGAATATTATTGTTGGGATTACCGGTTCGGCTTCTGGAGGATTGGGCATTGCTTTTGATGCTTTGGGTGAGCATTACGCGTCACTTGTGAACCCCGAGGCACTGCACCGCATTGCTGCGATAAGTTCAGGCGGATTGGATTCTTTGCCACATAATGGCGCGGTTGTTACCGGATTGACGGTAGCCGGCTTGACGCATAAAGAAGGCTACAAACCTGTTTTCTGGATTTGCTGCGTCGCCCCGCTTGTCGCTTTGGTTCCGGCTTTAATTGCTGCGTTTATCATTTATGGCTGACTCTCGCGGTTGGCTTGCAGTTAAAAGGGGCAGCGCGGAATTAAGCAAAGATTTGGATGGCGATGGTTGATTTGGCCTGCACGCTGCTACAGACTTTTTAAAAAAGGGAAGCATTGAGCGAAGTTTTGCGACAAAAGTTGGAATATTTTTATAAATTCAAAAGCAAGGAGCTGATTTTTTCGCAATGGCTGTAAAAGAAGGCGAATGGCTTTGGGAACCGTCTGAAAAGGAAAAAGAAGAAGCGGTGATTACAAAATATATGAATTGGCTTAAGGAAACGCGCAACGTGTCTTTTCAATCCTATAATGAACTTTGGAGCTGGTCGATCCATCATTTGCGGGATTTTTGGGAATCCATATGGGATTTTTATTCAGTAAAAGCCTACACACCATATGAATCGGTTTTGAAAAAAGAAGTGATGCCCGGCGCCGAATGGTTTTCCGGAGCCGAGCTGAATTATGCTGAACATATTTTGCGCCATGCGAAACAAGATAAAACAGCCATTTATTACAAATCAGAAAATCGGCCGCTGCAGGAAATGAGCTGGAAAGAATTGCTTGAAAAGACGGCATCCGCTGCGGCATATTTAAAAAGCGTTGGCGTCAAACGAGGGGATCGCGTCGCCGCATATATGCCGAATATTCCTGAGACGCTGATTGCTTTTTTGGCAGCTGCCAGCATTGGCGCGATTTGGACCAGCTGTGCGCCGGAATTTGGGGTTGGCAGTACGCTCAGCCGGTTTCAGCAAATTGAACCGAAAATTTTATTTGCCGTTGATGGATACCGATACAACGGCAAAGCCATTCCGCGAATGGAAATGGTCAAGAAATTGAAAGAGCATCTTCCAACGGTTGAGAAGGTGGTTATTCTTCCATATTTGGAAGAAAACCCTGATACGAGTCAAATCGAGAAAGCCGTTCTGTGGAAAGAAATGCAGGCTTATTCCGGAGAATTAACGTTTGAACCGGTGCCTTTTGATCATCCGTTATGGATTTTGTATTCTTCGGGAACAACCGGTTTGCCAAAGGCCATTGTTCAAGGCCATGGCGGAGTGCTGCTTGCGCAATTATCGGTAAATTTGCAATCGAATATAACGGCGGACGACCGCTATTTTTGGTACACGACGACAGGCTGGGTGATGTGGAATAGCATTGCAGGCGTAATGACGGCTGGCGCTTCGGCTGTATTGTATGACGGAAGCCCAAGCTATCCGGATTTAGGGATTTTGTGGCGGTTAGCGGAAGATACGAAATTAACGATTTTTGGCACGAGTCCCGCTTACATATTAAATTGTATGAAAGCGGGGCTGAAACCGGGTGAAACGTATGATTTGTCTCATTTAAGCTCGTTTTCCTATACAGGGTCGCCCCTTTCTCCGGAAGGCTTTAAATGGGTTTATGATGCTGTGAAAAGCGATGTGCGGGTTGCGCCTATCAGCGGCGGGACAGATATATGCGCAGGCATTGTCAGCGGATCTGCGATCCTTCCCGTTCATGCCGGGGAAATTCCATGCCGAAATCTTGGCGTTGCTGTATATGCCTATAACGACGATGCTCAGCCAGTCATTGATGAAATTGGGGAACTGGTAATGACAAAGCCGTTTCCGTCGATGCCGCTGTTTTTCTGGAATGATAAAGGCAATAAACGCTATAGAGAAAGTTATTTTGACCATTTTCCTGGCGTTTGGCGGCATGGAGACTTGATAAAAATAACGGAGCGCGGCAGCGCGATCATTTACGGCCGCTCTGATGCGACGATTAATCGCATGGGCGTCCGAAGCGGCTCGAGTGAAATTTATAATGCCGTTGAAGAAGTTCCAGAAGTGCTGGACAGTTTAGTCGTCGATTTAAGCGGCTATTTGCAAAAGCCGTATATGCCGCTTTTTGTCGTCTTGCGGAAAGGGGTTTTGCTAACCAATGAGTTAAAGGAAGCGATCAATCAAAAGATAAAAACTGAAGTATCCCCCCGCCATGCACCCGATGATATTTTTGCGATTGAAGCAGTGCCGAGAACTTTGACAGGCAAGAAAATGGAGATCCCGGTTCGTAAAATTCTGCTTGGCGCGCCTGTTGAAAAAGCGGCCAGTGTTGATGCGATGAGCAATCCCGGATCGATTGATTATTTTGTGGAATTGGCAAAATCGGAGCGCTTTCGCAGAAACTTTATGCTGTCATAAAGGAACAGCTTTTAAAATGGCCAGATGTTCTCCCCTGAGCAGGGGGCATTTTTTTGCTTGCGTGATTTTTCAGTTTGCCAGTTTTGTCGATCATTTTCAGGTTGAGACGGAATCGTGAATTTGGCGCAAAGCGCATCACTAAAAGAGAGAGGCATATAAATGCGTAAGTAAAAAAGCATTCATTTGAAAAAACGATCGCTATTTTTTTAATGCCCGTTCAGCAAACATTAAATCTGGCAGCGAGATTTTCTTTGAAAGATAAGGATCGGGCGCAGTCCTCCGTCTAGATTGAAACGGGTATGGTGTGTTATTTTCTACAGCACGGGATTCAATTTTTGTATAAAATGAAAGGATTTCACGTTTCTTTGAAGAAGAAGTAGTGAAAACGAGAAAGGATGATGTCTGTATGGATTTTGAATATATGGCTATTTCTTTGCTGTTGGCGGTTGGAATGATCATTGTTGCAGCCTCGTTCGTGATGATGCTGCCCGTAGCCGGCAAACCAGAGGCAAACGCGATCAAAAGAAAAGCGCAGTCATTTGTCTTTCCGATTGCGATTATGCTGTTGATATACGAATCGGTGAAGGAGTTTTACGCAATATTTAAAGGAATACCGTATGAGCGGCAATCGGCATTTGCTTTTTTAGGCAGCATGTCAATTTTATATCTCATCAGTTTTCTTTATTTAAAGATAAAACATCGAAATCAGCAGATTGAGGAGAGTTGAAGAAAGCGGTTGGCAGAAATTTGTCGATTCACCCATGTTATTGAAAATGAAACGTTGAGCTGGCTCCAATGAGGGTTCAGCTTTTTTTGTTGTTCAATTGTTAAGGTTTTCTTAAGAATTTTATTATAGGATTTTCTTAAAGGCTATTTTAGCGATTGTTTGCGCTGGAAAAAAAGGTTTTGTTGTCTGTCGTTAAGGGGAAAATGATGGATGAATCGTCTCTGTTTCAAGGCAGCAAAGTTAAAACGGGTGCATGAAATGTTCAAGCATTCAGGCGTTTTTGCTTCATTGTTCAAATTATGCGAGTAAGGGTGAAGGGCCGTGGATGGGAAAGTCAACATTTTAGTTGTTGAAGACGACAATGACATCAATGAATTGTTGTGCCGAATTATAAAAAAGAGCCAGTATCAGCCTCAGCCTGCCTACTCAGGCACAGAAGCGGTGCTTTATTTAGAGAAACAGCGTTGGGATTTGGTTTTGCTTGATTTAATGCTCCCGGGAATGGATGGCGAACAAGTGCTTGAAAAAATCACTGAAAAAGGTCCAATTCCCGTCATTATTATTTCTGCGAAAAATGAAAAGGAAACGAAAATTCATAGTTTGCGAACCGGGGCGGATGATTTTATTTCCAAGCCTTTTGATGTGGACGAAGTTTCTGCCCGCATCGATTCGCTGCTGAGACGATGCAGCTATGGGAATGAATCTATGAAACAAGTGTTGACTCACAAAGATCTTCAATTGGATTTGGAAGCAAAAAAAGTTTTTGTCAATGATGCGGAAATTTCGCTGACTGCCCGCGAATATAAAATTTTAAGCCTTTTGATGCGTTCGCCGAAAAAAGTTTTCTCAAAGGCCAATTTATTTGAAAGCGTGTGGAACGAGCCTTTTTATGGAGATGACAATACGGTGAACGTTCATATGAGCAACTTGAGAAACAAGCTTTCAAAAGCCAATCCCGATGAAGAATACATTGAAACGATCTGGGGAATGGGCTATCGAATGAAATCTTAAGCGTTTCTTAAGGTTTCATTTTAGTCATTCTTAAGGTTTGCAGCCCATACTGTCCATAGAAACATTGAAGGAGGCTAAGCAATTGACCGAATTTGTTTTAAGGACAAATCAATTGACAAAAAAGTTTAAGCAAGATTATGCGCTTGAAAATGTGAATGTTTCGATTAAAAAAGGTGAAATTTACGGTTTTATCGGTCAAAATGGCGCGGGAAAATCAACATTTTTGCGCATCGTCACAGGGCTTGCATTTCCAACGGGCGGCGCGATTGAGCTTTTTGGAAATCACGATTCCAGCAATCTGACGGAAGCGCAAAAAAGAATGGGCGCCATTATTGAAACTCCCGCTCTTTTTCCAAACATGACAGCGTATGAAAATTTAGAAGTTCACCGCTTGCAAAAAGGGATTCCAGGCAAAGCATGCATCGATAAAACGCTCGAGCTTGTGGGGCTGCAGGATACCGGCAGGAAAAAAGCAAAAAATTTTTCTCTTGGCATGAAGCAGCGGCTGGGGCTTGCCATCGCCTTATTGAGCGATCCGGAATTTTTAATTCTCGATGAGCCGACGAACGGATTGGATCCGATGGGCATTGTCGAGCTGCGCCATTTGATTAAAAAGCTGAATCGTGAAAAAGGTTTGACCGTTTTAATCTCCAGCCATATTTTAAGCGAATTGCATCAGCTCGCAACCAAGTTCGGCATTATTCACAAAGGAAAGCTGCTTGAAGAATTGACGGCGCAGGAGCTGGACGAAAAATGCCGGCAGCATTTGCGGATTAAAGTGGATCAAGCCTCGAAAGCCGCCATTGTTCTAGAGCATGAGTTGAAAACGGCTGATTTTGAAGTGCTGCCTGACGGCACGATAAAACTTTACGATTATTTGGACGACGTTCATATCGTTTCACGGACATTGACAAAAAATGGACTGGTGATCGAGCAGCTTTCACAAAATGGCGAACAGCTTGAAAACTATTTTTCAAAATTAGTAAGGGGATTGGAAAATGAGCAATTTAATGAGAGCGGAATTTTTTAAATTATTCCACAATAAAACATTTTGGGTGTTAATTGTCAGTTTGACAGGCATAAGCGCTTTGATGCATAATTTAATCCTAACCGATTGGTGGGTGATGACAGGGACGCCGTTTGAGGCAGTTGGACTTGGCGAATTAAATGCTTTGGCGGTTTTGATTGTTCCATTATTTTTTAATTTAATTGTAAGCACGCTGGCGGGTTTTTATATCGCGAATGAGTTTTCGCAAAGCGGCGTGATTAAAAATCAAATCATCACCGGCCATAAACGGGCGCGCATTTTTTTGGCAAAGTTTGCGGCGCTGTCGTTTGGGGCGTTCATCGCCGCAGTTGCCATCCCGTTAGCCACTGCTTTTGCTTTGCTGCTCCTGCATGGAATGGAAGATATTTTGACTCTTTCGAATCTGGCTTATTTGGGAAGAGCTTATGGTTTATTTTCGCTGCAATTTTTATGTCTGGCTGCCATCGTGCTTTTCATTGCAATTGTAACGGAAGACAGCGGGAAAACGGTTATTTTTACGCTGCTGCTTTCCGGCGGAATGTTTATCGTTGAGAAGTTTGTCAGCAAACCTTTCATTGTGAAGCTGTATGAGCAAACTTTCTTTTACCAATTTAGTCAAGCGTTTCGCTGGGAGCTTGCAAGCGATGAAATGGCAAAATCCATTTTTGTCGGACTGATCTCATTAGCCGTTATTTTGCTGTGCGGGATGTTTGTGTTTAACAAAAAAGAAATCAAATAACTTTTCTGCAAGCGGGTGAGAGAGATGGTTTATCTTGCAATCAGCATATTCGTTTTTGCCATGTTCATTATCGCCCGCTTATTTTTTGTTAAAAAAGAAGTGAGAAGAATCACTCAGCAGCTGCAAAATTATACGAATCGAAAAACGAACAAAAAAATCGATGTCGCTCTTTTTGACAAAGATGTGGAAAGGCTCGCACTGGAAGTCAATGAATTGATCGATCGATATGCAGCGGAAAATCGCAAGCGAGTTCAATTTGAACAGGAGCATAAACAGGCCATCGCTACGATGTCTCACGATTTAAGAACGCCGTTAACTTCCGTTTTAGGTTTTATTCAAATGGCAAAAGATGACGAAGTGGCAGAAAATGAACGAAAAGAATTGCTGTCGATTGCATTTAAACGGGCCAAAAGATTGGAAGTGCTGCTCAACGATTTCTTTGAGTTAAGTGTGATCGACTCGGCAGATGAACCGCTGCAGATTGAACGAATCAATTTGAAGCATTTGACAGCCGATGTTTTAGTGAGCTTTTACGATCGGTTTCAAGAGAAAAAGATGGAACCCGTGATCCATTTGCCTGAAACCGATCTGATTGTTTTGGCTGATGAATCGGCTGCAGCGCGCGTGATTGAAAATTTGCTTTCGAATGCTGTGAATCATTCCGATGGAAACATTGAAATTCGCCTTTATGAACAGCATTCAAAGGTGAAACTGATTGTTGAAAACGACGCCCGATCTTTGACCGGGCAAGATGCAGCGCGCATGTTTGACCGGTTTTATATGGCTGACCAATCGCGTTCGGGGAAAAGCACCGGTCTTGGTTTGCCGATTGCAAAAAGCTTTATGGAAAAAATGAATGGGTCGATAGCGGCGCATCTAAATGAAGGAAAGCTATCCATCGTTTGCGAATGGCCTTCGGCAGAGTAGCGCAAGCACTTGAACGGTCCCATCTTATTTAGACGATAAATTTCAAATTTGGCGGCGTGTGAACTGCTGCAAGCCGTAATTCCGAATCTCATCATTTTCTTGAAAGAAGCAAAAAAATTGCTTCATGCTGTCAATCGCCTTTTTTCATTTGCGACTGCAATGCAGAAGCGATGGCATAAACTAATTTTTTCAACTGGCGGTAGTAAGTTGAGGCAGGGATATTCAGAAAGTCAGCGACGCTTTCGTGTGATTCGCGGGTGTTGAAATATGCATATTTTAAGATTTTCGCTTGCGTTTTTTCTTGGTTTGACCCTTTCGCCAGCCATTCGTATTGCTGCTTAATCGTTTTTCGGATCTGTTCGGCGAGTTCATCATATTCGCGTTCGGATGCTATGAGCTGTCTGCATTCTTCCAAAAGCGGAAGTTGGCGCTCGATTCTGGGGAAATGGGAAAGAATTTTTTTGGTTAGGTTCACCCATTTTCCTTGTTCATCTTTTTCTTTCGCAAAAACTGATTTGGTCTCAATGCCAGTTTCCGATGATTCGTTTCTGGCATCCAATTGATAAAATGTAAATTTTAAACCGCTGGCTGCCAGATAATCTGCAAAAGCCAGATGTTTGAAGCCAAGCAATTTTAAAAATTTCGCTTGATCTTCGAGCAAAAATAAAC
The DNA here is from genome assembly GCA_937983115.1 of uncultured Caryophanales bacterium. GTDB lineage: Bacteria > Bacillota > Bacilli > Bacillales > UBA6769 > Pueribacillus. The sequence continues at coordinate 8,001 of CALKAO010000057.1, read as the reverse complement.
ATGTGATCCGTCGATTTTCAAGGGCAGGAAGGAAACTTTGCTGGAAAAAACAGTTGACAATTTCCCAATCCGTTGGCTGGTTCGTTGAAATCATCCAGTAAAGCCAGTCGTTTTCGTCAGGCTGAACCGTGCGAATCCATGCTTCCGTGACAGGATTGCTTTTGAAGATGGAATGAATTTGTTCATTCAAAGGAACGAAAACATAGAAAAAATGGCATTTGTTATGATGTTCAATCAATTGAATGTATGCAGGATTGACTTTCCAGATTTCATGCAAATATTGTTCCTGGTGTGTGTCGTCTTTTAAAAAAGGCGGAGAAATTTGCAAGTTTTTCTGGTACATGTTCTCCAGCATGGGAAGATCCTCTTTTTTCGCCGCTCTAACGTTGATTTTTTGTTGTCCTCCAAAATAAATCAGGCTTCTTGTAAATTCCGTATCTTGAAGAAAAAACCTGCCGATTGCAAGCTGCAATTTTTTGGATTTGTCATTCGTATTGGAGTAGCGTTGAGCCAATAATTCGTCAGCGCGTTTTATGACGTTTGCATACGCATCGGGAAACTTGTCTTTGAAGCCCGTGCGCATCCACCATCGCATTCCGTTTTTAACCATCCAGCCGCCGTTTGCATGAGCGTCGACGAATGGAGATTGAGCCAACTGTTTGAATTCGCTTTCGGAAATGGATTTTCCAATCATGTGTTCAAGCAATTCTTGATCAAACGTATATGTCAAAGACGCGAGTGTTAATAATTTGCGGTTAATCCCGTTTAGTTTTTCTTCCGTAAGAAAATGTTTTTCAAACAATTGGATGAGGCTGCGATAATCGGCTTCAGACAAATGTTCAAGATCGCCGTGTTCTGAAATGCGCTGGCAAATTAAAGCTGCGGCCAGCGGAATGCCTTGAGAAATAAAATCAATTTGATACAGCAAGCGTTCATCTGTGATTTCGTGTGCGGCGGCATATTGTGTCGACTCCGTTTTAGTAAAAGGATTGATAGGCAAGTTTTTGACAAGATGTTCAAAGCCGTAATCGGCCTGCCAATGATCGAAAGGCAGTCTGCCAGCAGTATATATACGGATATTGAAGGGCAATTGATGCAAAATTTCATTTTTCAGCCATTGTAAAATATCTTTGTAGTAATCGAATCCGTCGATGATGAGAACAAAGATTGGATGTTGTTTGGCGATGTGGATCAACTGGTGAATGGCATTCGCATTCGCTTGAATCGCATCGGCTGCGAGCATTTTTTTGCTGATCAGCCGGCGTTGAAATGAAGCTAAAAAATCATCCGCGGATTGCAATTTATAAGGGCTTTCCATGTAAATAATGGGAAAGTCTTTTTTATGTATGGATGCAAACTGCTGGAGCAAAACTGTTTTTCCGATGCCGGCAGAACCGTACAAATGCAGAATGTGCCAATCTTCTTTTTCAGCTGTCAGCAAACGTTCCATTGCTTGCAATTCTTTTTCTCTTCCGACAAATTTTCGTTTTTGCATAATGAGGTCATGGATGGACTTCATCAAAAATCCCCCAATCTCAATAAAAAGGCTGTTTTATTAGTTTTGGTATTCAGTATATTTGATCGCATGCTAAAAGTTAAGCGTTTTTTTGGGAGTAAAACGATAGTGAAGTGGCAGTGAATGTGAAAGTGAATATGAACTATACTTGGGAATGTCATGAAGCGAGAGGAAAGCGGCGCGAAAACAAACAATTTTTTCATGTTTTCTTGAATTGGCAGTTTCGTTAAAGAATAAGAAAATTGCTGGGGTTTTATGAACTTTAGGCTCGATACCTTTCTAAAAATGTTTATTGAAGGAGGATAACATGTTGCGGCGTTTTTTTGTAATGATGTTTGGAGTTATGCTTTTGCTGGGAGCGTGCGATTCGAACGATAAAACGGATGGCCAGATGCCCGATTCCGAAGAAAAAAATGAAAGTTCTCAAGAGGAAAACGATGCAGAGAATAAAAGTTCACATCAGTCGATCGATGACATAGAGGAAATCTTTCAGCTTATGAAAGAAGCGGCACAGTCGGTTAAAAGCGTATCGATCATCGGAAAAGCCGAAATGGAGAATAAGATTGCAGGAACTGCTGTGAAAAGCGCAATGGAAATGCAAGTCGATGCAACGCTTGATCCATTTGTGCAGCATGCCGTTTATACAGTAACTGCTGGAGAAGGCGGCAAAACGGAATGGTATGCAACAGATGACGAAATGTATGTGAATCTGGATGATTCGGGCTGGGAAAAAGTTGATCATCCTCTCGTTGTCGAAGCTGCAAGCCTCATTCACAGCGACGATTATTTTGATCATTTTATTTTATACAAAGATTTATTTGAGCTGAAAGAGGAAAACGAACATTACGTGATTACGTACATCGGACCAGATGAGAAATATCAAGAAGTTTTTTATGGAACGATCATTTCGGAAAACTTCGGAGAAATGATGAAAGAGATGTCGGAATTGATGGAAGAGATGAGCATGAGCGGAGAGGTTGAGATGAAAGTTTCCAAACAAACGTTTCTGATCGTTGAACAGCGCACGAAGTATACATCGAGCATTGGAGAAGAAGGATTTGAAATGACTGCCTCACATGATGGCGCGTATGCTTACACATATAATGAAGCGGACAGCATTGAAATGCCTGAAGAAGTCGCTAAACTTGCGGAGGAATAACGAAACGCGGGCAAAAGAATGCAATGAATAAAGTTTATATAAATCCATTATCATTTTCAAATTGATAAGCGGCGTTCCTGCATATGACACGTTTTGAGGAGAAAAGCTGATGTTTTTGAAGAAGCATATGGATATTTGCGGGGAATGCCGCTTGGTTGCGAAATCAAATTTTATCATGGAGCTGGTTTGCAAAGGCGGCAAACCAGCCCAATTTTTTTATCCTTCGATGTCCCGTTTTTTGATGCCCATCCAGCCCAAAGCCGTGAACAAGGCGGCAATCACCGTTAAGACAATGGCAGTTGGCCATTTCATGCTTTCGATTGGCAGCTGCGGAACATGCCCGTAAGGAGACAGTTTGCCCGCCCAATCGGGGACTTGGAACAGCCTTCCTAAATAAAGTGCAAAGAATGAATAGGCTAAATAGAGCCAAACCAATGGTGTAAACTTGGGCAAACATCCGATGAAAAACAGAGCCAGACCGATCATGACGAGCATTGCCGGATAGTAAGCCATCGCTGCTCCATAAACGGCGCTAAATGCAAATGCCTCTTCCATCACAGCCGCAGCCGCAGACCAAAGGCCAATGGCTGTAAGTGTCATCATGATAAAGCCATTTGCAATAGCGATGAATAAATAGCTGCTGAACAGGTTTGTGCGCGATACAGCTCTTGCAAGCAAATGTTCGAGGCGATTCTTTTTCTCTTCACCGATGAATTTATGTGCAGACAGGATCGGCGGGATCGCGGCAAGAATGCCTAAAACCATGAATAGCATGGGTATAAATTGTTCGGTTAACGTATAGCCTTCTTCAGCGACGAGCATTTGTTCCAGCAATTCATTTTCGGCAAAAAAGGATTCTAAGTCGCCCATGACCGAACCGTACGAAATTCCGATTGCCAGCATTCCGATTCCCCAGGAAATGCCAGCGGTTCGCTGCAAGCGCAAAGCGAGGCCGAGCGGACTTTGCAAGAAAGGAGAAGCATTTTTCTTTCCCGGTTTGACTCGTATGAATCCGGCGCCTAAATCTCGAATGGCATTCAAATAATTTGCGAGTATAAACAGTAAAATCGCTGCACCGATGAGGAGAAAAATCGGCCACCAGGCATTTTTTGCATAGGCTTCCGTTTTGGTCACCCAGCCGAGCGGCGAAAGCAGCGATAAGGCGCTATCGCTCACATCACCGGCGGCCCGAAGCAAATAGGCGATTATGAGTGCAGCAATGGAATAGCCAATCGTGCCGCGAGCGCTTTCTGAAAGCTGGGCAAAGACGGCAGTAATGCCCGCGAACAAGATGCCGGCGCCGCCTAGTGTCGCGCCATAAAGCAAGGAACCTTCCAAATCCATGCTTTCAATGCCTAAAGCGTATAAACCAAATCCATTGAGCAGCGCCAAAAAAAGATTGGCTCCGGCCAGTACGAGTAGCGTGGCATTGATATTGGCCAGTTTTCCGACTGGCAATGAGCGAATCATTTCCAATCGCCCCTCTTCTTCATCTGTCCGCGTATGGCGGGCCACAAGCAAAATGCTCATCAGTCCAACCGCAATGGCGGTAAACAGCAGCATGTTATGCGCAGTCATGACGCCGGTTGTGTAGTTGTCTAGATCCGCAGGGCCAACCATTGCAATCATTGCTGGATTCTTCATCGTTTCAGCCATTGCGTCTCTTTCTTGCTGCGATGCATACATGCTGTCAAATGCAATCGGAATGATGACAGTAAAAAAAGTGATGCCAAACAGCCATAAAGGAATGCGGATGCGATCTCTTCGCAAGATCAATCGGGCGAGCGTTCCGGTATGATTTGTCAATGTTCGAAACATTAGGATGCGCCCCCTGCAGCTTTTTCATCTTTATTTTCGTAATAGCGCATAAATAAATCTTCCAATGTCGGCGGCGCGCTTTCTAATTTTATTATCCCGTATTGGCTGATATGCTTGACGGCGGCATCCAATTGTTCGGAATCGACTTGAAATGAAACGGTTTTGTCTTTTTCCTCAATGTTGTATATTCCGTTTAACTCATGCAAAGCGCTTATCGGCTCTTTCGTTTCAACGACAAGATTCGTCCGTGTCAAATGCCTGAGCTCGCTTAACGTGCCGCTTTCGATGATTTCGCCTTGGCGGATAATCCCGATGCGATCACACAATTTTTCCACTTCAGATAAAATATGGCTTGAAAGCAGGACGCTTTTGCCCGCTTGTTTCGCTTCCATGACACATGCTTGGAAGACCTGTTCCATCAGCGGATCAAGCCCTGAAGTCGGTTCATCAAAAATATAAAGATCCGCATCTGCTGCAAAAGCTGCGACTAACGCCACTTTTTGCCGGTTTCCTTTTGAATACGTGCGGCATTTTTTAGTCGGGTCCAGATCAAATCGCTCGATGAATTCATCGCGGCGATTGCTTTGATTGCCCCCGCGCAACTTAATAAAGAGATCAATGACTTCGCCCCCTGTCAAATTTGGCCAGAGGTTGACATCACCCGGAACATAGGCAATTCTGCGGTGGATGTCAACCGCATCTTTCCAGGCATCTTTGCCAAAAATTTTCGCTGTCCCTTCTGTCGCTTTTAAAATTCCAAGCAAAATGCGGATGGTTGTTGATTTTCCCGCCCCATTCGGACCGATGAATCCAAAAATTTCCCCTTCATTGACATCAAAATTGACGCCGTTTAACGCATAAAAGTTCCCAAATTGTTTCTTCAGGTTCCTTACTTCAAGCATTGCCATTCCGTATTCCCCCCCGATAAGTTAAATTATGAAATATTTTATCATTTATAGTTCATAATATTCAATAGTTTTGAAAGAAATGAGTTGTTTTATTTCAAAACTTTCATTACACTAAAGTTTGAGGTGACAGAAATGAACGGGTTTGAACGCCGAAAAGCATTGAAAAAAACAAATATTTTAGAAGCTGCATTGTCGTTGTTTATGAAATACGGGGTTCAAAAAGTGTCTGTTGCAGAAATTGCTGAACAGGCAAATGTGTCACAAGTGACCATTTATAATTACTTTGAAAGCAAAGATAATTTAGTCAAAGAAGTGATTATTTATTTCGTCAATAAAGTATGGGAAGAATATGAGCAGCTGTTTGCCAGCGATAAGCCTTTTCCTGAAAAAGTGAAGGGGATCATCTTTGACAAAAAAATGATTGCGAATCAAATCAATGAGGATTTTTTCAGTTATTTTATGAAGGAATATATGCGTGAAGACAGTTATATTAAACAGTTTTATACGGAGAAAACGCTGCCAGGCTTAATCAAATTGTTTCATGAAGGCAAGGAACAAGGCTACATTGATAAAACATTGTCGGATAAGGCGATTTTGTTATATACGCAAATGTTTGCGGATTATATGCGGCGTGAAGATGTATACGAGAGGGTGCTGCCATTGACAGAAGATCTGACAAAAATATTTTTTTATGGCGTGGCGGGGAAAAATGAACCATGATGTTGTAGATTGGGTGCATGTACAGTGAATGAACCTGAGTGCTGCATCCTTTTATATATGAAAAATTTGAATGAATGGACGTTAGGAAAATGGCAGAAATGATATGAAATCTTTTAATAAATACCATTGTTCTTCATTTAATGAATCTAGTTGGATTAAAATGATGGCGTTGCTCGATTATAAGCAGATATTTCTTTGGTTTATCCACTGTGATTTTAAAATTTATCATTATTTTTAAATCGATAGCCGACTCCCCATATCGTTTCGATAAATTGTGGGTTTGAAGGATCTTTTTCAATTTTTTCTCTTATTTTTCTGATGTGAACGGTCACTGTCATCACATCTCCGAATGCATCATAACCCCAAATGCGTTCAAACAAATGTTCTTTACTAAATACAATGTTTGGATTAGAAGCTAAAAAATATAATAAATCAAATTCCCTAGCAGTAAACATTTTTTCTTCTCCGTTTACAAATACACGCCTGGTGTCATGTTGAATGATAAGATGTTCGACTTGAATATCATTTGGAGTAGATTCACGTTGGGTTAAACGTTCATATCTTGAAAGATGTGCTTTTACTCTAGCGACCAGTTCATTTGGATTAAACGGTTTTTCAATGTAGTCATCAGCGCCGCGATTGAATCCTTTAATTTTGTCTATATCCTCTTTTTTGGCTGTAACCATTAAAATGGGGATATCTAATGATTGGCGCAATTTTTTACATAATTCAAATCCATCGGTTCCTGGGAGCATCAAATCTAAAAGAATAAGATGATAAGCGTTTGTCATGGCAAGTTGCAATCCTTCTTCTCCAGTGGTTGCAATATCACAATGAAAGCCATTAAATTCTAAATAATCTCGTTCAAGTTCAGCAATGTTTTGTTCATCTTCAATGATTAATATTTTTTTCATTTTTATTTCACCTTTTTTAATTTGAAAAATATACTTGTGCCTTTACCTGACTCGCTATCAGCCCAAACGGTTCCATCATGCCATTCAATGATTTTTTTAACAATGGATAGCCCAAGTCCACTGCCTCCTGTTGCTGAATTTCGTGAAGTATCTGTACGGAAAAAACGATCAAAAATATACGGAATGTCTTCTTTTTTGATACCACTTCCGCTATCTCTAATTTCTACTGTAACATCATCCGAACAAGATGATAGAAAGACTTTTATTTCTTTTTTATTTTTGTCAAAATATTTTAGGCTGTTTTGGACAATATTTGTTACAGCACGTTTTAACTTTTCTCGATCTGCTTTCACTACGTATGAATCGTTTCGGTTTGCGACAAGGGTTGCACTTCCTTGCTCTTTTTCTAAACGAAACGCGAGTTCATCTATAAAATCTACAAAAAAGGAGTATAAATCAACGTTTTCAAAATGGAACGGGATTTTCTGTAAATCTAATTTAGAGTATAAAAATAACTCATCAATCAGTTTGTCCATGTCGTTTGCGGTTTTATAAATCGTATCCATATAACGTTCTAACTTTTCAGGAGTGTTAGCCACTCCATCTTTTATTCCGATGACATAGCCCTTGATGGAAGTTAAAGGGGTTTTTAAGTCGTGAGAGATGCTAGCCATTAATTCTTGGCGATTTTGTTCATAACGGAGTTGAGCAGCTTTTGCTTCTTTTATTTTTATTCGCATTGTTTCAAATGTATTTATCAACTCGCCAAGTTCGTCTTTTTGATTTGAGTGGATACGAAAGTCCAAATGGCCTTCACTAATTTTTTGCGCTGCATTGGATAATTTTTTAATGGGTGTCAGAATGCTTTTTGAAACATAGTAAGTCAATAGTCCATTTGTCAAGATTAATATGAGGAGCATTGCAATAAATCGGAAAGTAATAAATATATCTAACTCTTCTCCTGTA
>CALKAO010000056.1 GCA_937983115.1 uncultured Caryophanales bacterium | reverse complement strand
ACATAGGGCAACGCTGCTTTATGCACCGATGTAAGCTTTGCGGATTTCATCATTTTCAAACAGTTCTTTCTGTGTTCCTTCAATGACAATCCGGCCATTTTCGATGACATAGCCTCGATCAGCAATCTTAAGCGCTGCATTTGCATTTTGTTCCGCGAGAAGAACAGTCGTTCCATTTTTATTTATCTCCTGGATGACTTCAAACATTTGCTGAACGATAAGGGGCGCTAGACCAATCGATGGTTCATCCATCATTACCAAACGTGGTTTTCCCATCAATGCCCGTCCGATGGCAACCATTTGCTGCTGCCCCCCGCTCAGCGAGCCTGCCGGATCATCTTTTTTTTCTTTTAAAATTGGAAACAGCTCAAAAACTTCTTCCAGCGATTGTTTCAATTGTTCTTTTTTATTTCGATGAACATATCCGCCCATCATTAAATTCTCTTGAACGGTCATTTCTGGAAACAACTTTCTGCCTTCAGCAACTTGAACTGCGCCAAGTTTCACCATTTTATCCGGCGAGGTGCCGCCAACATTCTTTCCTAAAAACTCAATGGTTCCTTCTACCGGTTTATTCAATCCGCTAATCGTATTAAAAATCGTGCTTTTTCCAGCTCCATTCGCACCGAGAAGAACGACAAGCTCGCCTTCTTTTACTTCAAAATTAATGTTGCTCAATGCTTCAAATGCACCGAAACGGACCGAAACATTACTCAATTTCAGCAACTGCCTCACCTCCCAAGTAGGCTTCAATAACAACCGGATCATTTTTTATTTCATCTGGCGTTCCTTCTGCAATTTTCTCGCCCTGATTCAACACCATAATTTTATCGGCGAGGTTCATAATCATTTGCATTTTATGCTCGATTGTGCACACTGTAATCCCGTGATCCACCATTTTGCGCATGAGCTCAGCCAAACCATCCGTTTCTTCCGGATTAATGCCAGCAGCTGGCTCATCAAGGAAAACGATTCTTGGATCAGTCGCTAATGCCAGAGCGAATGCCGTCCGTTTTTTTGCTTCTTGGGAAATAAGCGCAACTTGGCGATCCGCTAAATCGGTCAACCCGACAAAATCTAACACTTCCATCGCTTTCTCCCGCGCTTCCCGTTCTTCCCGTTTTTCACGCGGTGTTCGGAAAATCGCATCGAAAAGGCGCGATTTTGTGCGAAGGCGATGTCCGACAATGACATTGTCGAGCACCGTTGATGTTTCAAACAAATGCGTTGTCTGAAACGTTCTCGCAATGCCCAGCTTCGCAATTTTATGCGGCGGAACATTCGTAATGTCCTGGCCATCAAAAATGACCTTTCCTGACGTCGGCGGATAAAAGCCGCTGATCAAGTTAAAAAACGTTGATTTTCCTGCACCATTCGGGCCAATAATTGCAGTAATTTGGCCTCGTTCAATTGTAAAGTCGACATTATTCACTGCCGTTAAACCGCCAAACTGTTTTGTAAGGCCTTTCGTTTCAACAAATGCCACCGCAATCAGCCCTCCTTCACTTCATTTTTGTCCTGGTTCTGCAAATTCTGCGCTTTTTCTTGACGTTTATTTTGAAACTTCATTTTAAACATGGAAATGGCTCCAACGATGCCGTTTGGATAAAAGATAACGAGCAAGGTTAAAATCGGACCAAAAATCAACATGCGGTATTCTTGCAAACCTTGCAGCGACTGGGTTAAAAACGTAATCAGCATCGTGCCAACAATCGGTCCTGCAATCGTTCCAATGCCGCCAACGATCAAATACATTAAGAAATCGAAAACCATTGGCAAGTTTGCAATATCGGGCCCGAGGAATCGAACATAAGCAGCATATAACGCTCCGGCTGTTCCTGCAAAAACGATCGAAATAACAAAAGAGGTGATTTTATTTGTCTGCGTATTGATGCCGAGCGTTTGCGCCAACTCTTCACTGTTGCGAATCGCAATAAATGTGCGTCCAGTCAGCGAATGAACGATTCTCGCCATCACTAAAGTCGCCAATAAGAAAAAGAACAGATTTAAATAATACATGGTTAATTCGTTATTAAACTCAAGAGGGCCAATCGCGGATGGATAGGGTATGCCGATTAATCCGCGCACGCCGCCAGTCATTTCATCCCATTTATCAATAATTAAATAAATTAAATATCCGACGATAAGCGTATAGATCGCGAAAAAATGTTCCCGCGTCCGCAAAGCGATTAATCCGATAATCGCTCCGACAACGGTCGTAAAGAGAATGGCAAGAATGAATGCAAGCCAAAAGTGCATTTCATAGCGCGTTGTAAAAATGCCGAGAGCATAAGCCCCAACTGCAAAAAAACCTGCATGCGCCAGGGATAAATAACCGGTAAACCCTGCCAGCAAATTCATTCCATAAATCGCAATAATGTAAATAAAACTCAATGTCATCAAACGCGAAATGTATTGATTATCGACGACAAGCGGGAAAATGACAGCGATTGCTATAAGAATGGCGATTGAAATTCTTTTCATCATTGCGCTACTCATTAGTGTACCTCCTTAGCAAACAGACCTCTTGGCTTCCATGTCATAATGATGACAAGCAGCACGAAAGCAATTAAGTCTTTATAATCGCTTGAAATATACGTAGCTCCTAAACTTTCAGTAATGCCAAGAAGGTATCCGCCAAAAATCGCGCCAGGTATGCTTCCCATGCCGCCAATAATCACGATAATAAACGCTTTCATAATCACGAGATGTCCCATTGCGGGAAATAACAGGTTAATCGGTGTTGATAATGAGGCTGCGAGTGCAGCTAGCGCCCCGGAAATCGCAAAGGTCATCATGGCAACTTTGCTCGCGTTGATTCCAACTAAATAAGCACCTTCACGGTTTTGCGCCATCGCAATAATCGATGCGCCAACCATCGTTTTCTTTAAAAACCAATAGAGGATCAACACGACAATAACCGAGACGGCAATAATGATAATCCGCTGCGTTGAAATGGACACAGCACCCAAGTTCAGTGTTCCGCTGTAAGGGGTGTTCATGTTGCGATATTCGGCTCCCCAAACAACCAAAACAAGCGCTTCAAGAAAAAGCATAATCCCAATTGCCGCGATTTTGTCATGGATGGGAGGGGCATTTCGCAAATGGTGAAATACCCCGCGTTCCATCAAAACAGCAATGAGGGCAACTGCAATCATGGATATAATGATGCCAAGTACATAATGAAGCCCTAAAGAAGTCATCGCCATAAAAGTTACATAACCGCCAAGCATATATAATGCGCCGTGTGCAAAGTTTGGGATGTGCAAAATTCCGAACACGAGGGTCAGCCCGATGCCTACTAAAATGTATACACTTCCCAACGTGAGCCCATTGATTAATTGCTGGATAAACAAATCCATCTTTTTTCCCCCTTTATCCCTCTTCTTGCAACTTCCTTTTTAAAATTTTACCTACAGCTGTTTTCGGCATTTCGTCTCGAAATTCGACAATTTTTGGCACTTTGTATGCTGCTAATTTTTCTTTGCAAAATTCAATGATTTCATCTTCCGTCAATGTTTGTCCTTCTTGAGGCACGATCACGGCTTTTATCGTTTCTCCGCGATAAGGATCGGGAACGCCAATGACTGCTGCTTCAAGCACTTTTGGATGTTCGTATAGCACATCTTCAACTTCGATCGGATAAACATTGTAGCCGCTTGCAATAATTAATTCTTTTTTCCGGCCGACAATATAGAAATAGCCGTCTTCATCCATCTTTGCCAAATCGCCAGTGTACAGCCAGCCATTGCGTATGGTCTGTTCAGTTTCTTCCGGCATATTCCAATAGCCTTTCATCACTTGCGGGCCTTTGATGATCATTTCTCCGATCTCGCCAACGCCCAATTCGCGTTCCCCCGTTTCTTTGTCAACGATTTTTACATCAGTGCTTGGAAAAGGAATGCCAATGCTGCCGGGCTTTTGCAGACCGACTACTGGATTGCGATGAGTGGTTGGCGATGCTTCAGACAAGCCGTATCCTTCAGCTACAGGCGCCCCAGCAATGCTGCGAAGCTGTTCGAGAACTTCAACAGGCAACGGCGCCGAACCGCTTGTGCAGGATTTGAACGTATCAAGCTTGATGTTGTGTTTTTTTGCATAGTTCAACAAACCGATATACATCGTCGGAACGCCAGGGAAATTTGTCGGTTTATGTTTTTCAATCGCTTTTACAACTTCTTCCACTTCAAAACGAGGCAGCATAATTAAATTGTTTCCATTATAAAAAGCCAAATTCATGCCGCTCGTCATTCCATAAACATGGAAAAGCGGTGCAACCATAAGCACTCTTTCACTGCCGGGTACAGAGACCGGCTTAATGGCGATCGCGCTTTGAACCGTATTCGCCACTAAATTATAATGAGTCAGCATCGCGCCTTTTGAACGGCCTGTTGTTCCGCCGGTATACTGAAGAACAGCAACATCTTCTTTTGGATCAATCTCGACATCTGGAACTTTGTCGCCTTTATCCTGCATGAGTTCATGAAACTGTGAAGCGCTTTCAGCCGAAGCATAAATGACCTCTTTTAATTTTGTATCTTTTTTGACAGCTTCCACAACTTTAGCGAGAGGCTCATAAGCCACAAGAAATGCTGCGCCTGAATCATTCAAAATGTAGCGCAATTCATCGGGTCTGTATAGCGGATTCACTTGGACAATCGTTGCGCCGCACGTCAGCGCTGCAAAATAGCTGATTGGATAAAATGGCGTATTTGGAAGCATTAAAGCAACCCGATCGCCTTTCTTTAAGCCGAGCTTATTAAAAGCGCTTGCGACACGGCGGACGCTATCCTGAAGCTCCCCGTATGAAATCGTTTGATCAAAAAAAGTAATCGCTGTATGGTTTCGATATTTTTCGACAGAACGCTTCAGCAGCTCAGGCAGTGAAATCTCTGGTATCTCAGCCTCCGCTGGCTGTCCTTCTGCATAATGCTTTAACCATGGTTTCTCTTCCACAAATAAAACTCCTTCCAACATACTGACTAGTTAGTAACTTTTGTTTTATTCTAATAGAATTAAATTTTTTTGTAAAGTTACTTTTCAACTATAGTTTATCCATGTTCGGCAAAACCACTCACGAAATTTCATTACACAACTTGCAGCTTTTAATAGGTTTCTGCAGCCGTAAATCAGCATGCTGATATTGGAGTTTTTGATTTTTGTTGAAAAAGAGCGCGGGCTTCGCGCTCTTTATTAGTTTTTATTATTCATCTGCCGTTATTTCAACAACTTCACCGTCTTCAACAACAGCCATCCGCACCTGGAAGACATTCGCTCCACTTTCATCAACGCCATCGATGACATATACTTGCTTGTCTTCTGGTACGCTTCGGACGGCTTCATCCAGTGCAGCGCGAATCGCTTCAATGTCATCAACAGAACCCGCAATTTTCATCGCTTCGACTAAAGCATATACCGCAAAGTAGTGGAAACCCGCTTCTGAACCAGGATTTTTATCATATAGTTCGTTGTACTTTTCAACGAATGCTGGCGTTCCAGGAAAATCCGAATAAATTAAAGGAAGTGTGCCCGCTGATCCTTCAAGCAATTCCATATTGTCGCCCAGCACGGCTGCCATTTCATCAAGCTTCGCTTGGTCCATAATGATAAAACCGCCTTCAAATCCCAGTTCGCGCGCTGCCTTTACAACTAGCGCTGTCGGTTCGGATGGACCGCCGATAAACAGCACATCCGGATCATGTTTTAACGCATTTGTCACAATCGGCTGTACGTCGGTGTCTTTGTTAAAATCAATTTCTGTTTCAAAGACGATTTCACCGCCATGCTCTTCCCAAACCGGCTTCAAGAGCGCAGCCCAGTCTTTGCCGTATTGAGTTGCCGTTGGCAGAAAAGCGATTTTCTTTCCGAAACGCTCCATTTGATATTCTGTGAACGGCTCAATGTAGCCATCATAACCTGGAGGAATTCTCCATGTCAGCGAATTTCCGTCTTCAATGATGCCAGGTTCGCTTGTATAAGCGCCGATTAAAAATCCATCCTGTTCATTAAACACTTGCATGGCATAAATGCCGCCGCTATGCGGGTTGAAAATAATTTTTGCATTTTCTTCCTGAACGAGGCGCTTCGCATTATTTGCCGCTTCGTTCGGCAAATACTGGTCATCAAGCTGAATGTATTTAAACTTGTATTGCTTTCCGTCAACTTCAAAACCGCCAGCTTCGTTGATTTCATCAATCGCCATTTTCAGACCGCTTGTCGTATTCTCGCCATAATAGGCTGCTGGTCCGCTCAGCGGTCCTGTATAGCCAATGGGCACTTCAATTACTTCGCCATCATCTTTCGAATCTCCTGAACCGTCAGATGATGCTTCATCAGAATCGCCGCAGGCTGTAAGCGCTAACATCAGCAAAAGAAGCAAACTGTAAAACAACCCTTTTTTTAGATTCATCACTTGTTCCCCCTTTTGTTATACATTTTTGATTTTAGATGGCATTGTCCTTCTTAAAAACTAGCAAACCACTCCTTTCAATGAAATCGTTTTCAATAGATGGATGGGTTTAACTGACCATTTAGTTTTTTTTATTTAAAATCGGAAATCATCCATAAACTGGCCAGCTAACAAACTAGAACAAAGGACAATCCCCATCTATGCTCATCATTCTAATCGATAAAAATTTTTTTGTAAAGTGTATTTTTAAAATATTTACATTTATTATAATTTAAAAATTTCATTAATTATTCAAAAAAACGGCTTCCATATCTTTCTAGCTGCCATCAGCTTATCGTTCTGTCCAAAGCGGCTTCCATCCAACGAATGCAGTGATCATCCGCGAATTTCGGATATTTCCATGCTTCAGGACATTCCCGATTTTTTCATTGCATGCCGCAAATCTACAAAAACGCTTGCAAACCCCCTTTGAAGCGATTGAATGCTAACCGTCTGCTTTCCTTCCCGCCAAAATGTAATCGCTTTCATATTTTCGGTAGAAAGACAAATGCTGGTGGTTATATTTTAATCCAAAAATTCTCTTTTGTAAATACATCGATTTAAAATTTTCTAGGCTTCGTTTTAAAACGACAAAATGGCAAAGAACTGAACTTTTTTTGCATCTCAATATGTTATGATAGGTTATGGTTGATAATCACATCTCATCATGAATGTTAGGCTTATACATAAGTTTAAGAATTGGAGGGGTAGCATGACACCGACGACGGTCATCATTATATCAGTGATTATTACAATCGTTGTTTTATGGGCAAGCGTATGGGTTGTTGTCAAAGGCTATGCATACAAACATACGATTGACACCGACGATGATGGACCCGGAAAGCAAAATCAGTCCGAACAATCTGACAAAGAAAAACATTGAAAGAACATAACTTGAAAGGCTTGAGCATCATATGGAAATGCTTAAGCCTTTCACAGATAAACAGGCCTGATGTCCGCTAAATAATCCCTCTTGTTCTCAAGTCATCGACAATGATTTCTGACGCCTCTTCAATCGCAATGCGTTCCGTATCAATTGTAATTTCGGGATTAACGGGAATTTCGTACGGAGAGCTAATCCCAGTAAATTGCTGAATCTCCCCTTTTCTCGCTTTTTTATATAATCCTTTCGGATCGCGCCTCTCACATTCTTCAAGCGAACACCTGACATATACTTCAATAAATTCATTTTCCTGAAACAGCCGCCTCACCCGCTCGCGATCTTCATAAAATGGGGAAATAAATGCAACAAGAGCGATCGTTCCGCTTTCAACAAATAATTTGGCCACTTCACCGATTCGACGAATGTTTTCTCTTCGGTCATTCTCACTAAAACCCAAACCTCGATTTAATCCATGCCGTATGTTGTCTCCATCAAGAACATAACTTCTCACATTGCGCTGATACAATTTTAAATCAACCGCATTTGCCAACGTCGTTTTTCCAGATCCCGAAAGTCCTGTAAACCAAATGGCAGCACTCCGATGTTGATTTAATTGAAAACGATCTTCTTTTGTCACAACAGGATTGTGCCAGATCACATGTTTTGCAGCTGTCACCGTTATTAAGCCCTCCTCATTTTTTTAAGTGCAATCAATGTTGAAACGAAGAAATCATACGCCATCATCGTCTTGATTAAGCCTTATGCAAATCTACGATTTCATGCCTTCCATTAACACTTCAATCACCTCGGGACGGCTGAACTGTTTCGGAGGATACTCGCCCCGTCTCAGCATTTCTCTTACTTTTGTCCCAGATAAGATCAAATGCTCTTTCTGATCGTGAGGACATGTTTTTGCTGAAGCCATATTCCCGCACGCCTTGCAATAAAAACTATGTTCAAATTTAAAAATATGAATGCCGAGTTCATCTTCATATCGACTGATTAATTCTTGCGCTTCATAAGTTCCATAATAATTTCCGACTCCCGCATGATCGCGGCCGACAATAAAATGGGTGCAGCCGAAGTTTTTGCGGACAATCGCATGAAAAATCGCTTCACGCGGACCTGCATATCTCATCGCTGCAGGGAAAACGGCCAGCCACACTCGGTTGACAGGATAGAATTCGTTTAATAAAACTTCATAGCTTTTCATGCGCAAATCTGCAGGAATATCATCTGGTTTCGTCTCACCGACGAGAGGGTTTAAAAACAATCCGTCAACGATTTCAAGCGCAGTTTTTTGAATGTATTCATGCGCGCGATGAACCGGATTGCGCGTTTGAAAGCCAACAACCGTCTTCCAGCCAAGCTGTTTAAATTTCTCTCGAATTTCACTCGGATCAAAATGATATTCAGGAAATTCTTTTTCCGGACGGCGCACCAATGCGATAGGACCCGCCAGATAAATGGCAGGCCGCTCAAAAAGTTTCTTTACTCCAGGATGATTTCGATCAGTCGTGCCGTAAACATGCGCTGCCTCTTTTTGTTTGTTTGCAGGATAAATATCGGTCACATGGAGTGCACCATATGTTTTGCCTTGGAAATTGAGTTTCACATCATCGCCGATTTCAATTTTTTGCGCGGTCGATTCATCAATCGGCAGCGTAATCGGAATGCTCCATAACGTTCCATCAGCCAAACGCATTCGCTGCATTACCGATTCATAATCGCTGCGATTCATAAACCCCTGCAACGGACTATAGGCGCCATTCGCGATCAGTTCCAAATCGCTCATCGCCATCTGATCCAGTTCAACTTCTTTCGTCACATGGCGAATATCCAATTGATAATCGATGCGATTGATAAGCACACCGCCATGTGGGCGACTAACCGTCATGTTCAAATCCTCTCCCGTTTTTATTTAATTTCAATAAAACCATCATGCCAATGGCTGCGATCCATACGCTTAAAATCGCTATCAGCGTATAAAGATCATCCTCGATGAAAAATTTAACCAAGCCATATGCTATCCCAAGAGAAAATAAAGGCGAAACGAGCCAAACCATCATGATTTGCTTAATGATATTTCGCTTAAAAATCACCGCGCCATCTTTTGAAGCGCCTATCCCTAAAATGCCTGTCGTTGTGATTTGTGTCATTGGAATCGGGATTCCAAAAAGGGATGCGATAATGACAAGGCTTGCACTTGTGCTCGAAATCGCAATCCCTTCAAGAAGCGATAAATTGGTAATTTTTTTTCCGTTCGTTTCGATGACTTTTCCGCCTAAAAAAAATGCACCAAGCGCAACAAATATTCCGCCTAAAAGCATGCCCTGCCCAACAGTAATCAACCCTGCTCCAACCAACGGGCCGAAAGCATTAGCCGCATTATTCATTCCGGCGGCAAATGCTTCTAAAAAACCTGCAGCAATAATTAAAATAACGAAAGTTTTGTACATCTTTTGATGTCCGATGCTTAAAAAAGACTGGTTAAGAAAAAAAATGACTTTACCAAACAAAAATGCGAGAGCAAAGGAGACAATCGGGATGATGAGCCACCACATTACAATGTTGATTAAACTTCCAAAATAGACGGAATGATAAGCCAGCCCAACTCCTACAACTGAACCGACAGCCACCTCACTCGTTGAAAGCGGAATCCCAAGCAAATTCGCAATAAATAAAGTGAATGCTGCACCAAATAAAATGATTACTGTCAATTGAATGGTTAGGATCGATGCCGGTATAATCCCAGAGCCGATCGTTTTCATAACGGCTCCTCCGCCAATTGAAGCACCAAAAAATACACCGATGCCACTAATCAGCAATGCTAGCTTGCGCCATTTTACCGCTCCCGAGCCATAAGCCACACCCATTGAAGCGGCTGCTCCACTTGCTCCAATATTCATGGCAAAAAAAATGGCAATTGCAAATGCTGACACTGTGAACATTTGTCATCACAAACTCTCTTATTTTTAAAATGTGTGAAGGCCGCATTCCGTTTTTTCAAATGTTGCCCAGCGGCCTGAACGCGCATCATTCGGGTCCGTCGCTGGAAGCGTGCATTTGGCACACCCAATGCTTGGATAGCCTTGATCATGCAGCGGATTGTAATCCAAATC